>NZ_CP083546.1:3630000-3976568 GCF_025144145.1 Leisingera sp. M658 | reverse complement strand
GTCAGCACTCTAGACCGCAAAGCTTACTATTCTGTAGGTATTATTTTGACGATTGGAGGAAAATTGCATGAAAGATGTTGTTATCGCCGGAGCGGCCCGGACGCCGATGGGCGGGTTCCAGGGCATGTATGACGGGGTGACGGCTTCGGAACTGGGCGGTGCGGCTATCCGGGCGGCCCTCGAAGGCGCCGGTGCTGCCACTGTCGATGAGGTGCTGATGGGCTGCGTCCTGCCTGCGGGCCAGGGCCAGGCGCCGGCGCGTCAGGCCGGATTCGCCGCGGGCCTGGGCGATGAGGTGCCGGCCACGACCCTTAACAAAATGTGCGGCTCTGGCATGAAGGCGGCGATGATCGCCTTTGACCAGATCGCGCTGGGCCACGCGGATACGATGATTGCCGGCGGCATGGAGAGCATGACCAACGCGCCGTATGTGCTGCCCAAAATGCGCGGCGGCGCCCGTATCGGACATGGCCAGGTGATTGACCATATGTTCCTCGACGGGCTGGAAGATGCCTATGACAAGGGCCGCCTGATGGGCACCTTTGCCGAGGATTGCGCTGAAAAATTCCAGTTCACCCGCGAAGCTCAGGACGAATACGCACTGAAGTCGCTGGCCAACGCGCTGGAAGCCCAGGAAAGCGGTGCGTTTGACGGGGAAATCGCTTCCGTTACGGTGACGTCCCGCAAGGGAAGCGTGGTAACGGACACGGATGAGCAGCCAAAGTCTGCGCGCCCGGAGAAGATCCCGGCGCTGAAACCTGCTTTCCGCAAGGATGGCACTGTGACAGCAGCCAATGCATCCTCTATTTCCGATGGCGCTGCAGCGTTGGTGCTGGCGTCTTCAGAAGCTGCCGAGGCACATGGCTTGAAGGTCCGCGCCCGAATCCTGGGCCACACCAGCCATGCGCAGGCACCGGGCTTGTTCACGACCGCGCCGGTTCCCGCTGCGCAAAAGCTGCTGAAAAATATTGGATGGCAGGTTGAAGACGTCGATCTGTGGGAAGTGAACGAAGCCTTTGCTGTGGTGCCGATGGCCTTTATGCATGAAATGGGCATCAGCCGCGATAAGATGAACGTGAACGGCGGCGCCTGTGCGCTGGGCCACCCGATCGGGGCGTCCGGTGCCCGGATCATGGTCACGCTTTTGAACGCGCTGGAAAAACGCGGCCTTAAGCGCGGCGTGGCGGCAATCTGCATCGGCGGCGGCGAAGGCACGGCGATTGCAATTGAGCGGGTGTGACATTCACCTTTGAAAAATACTCTCGGGGGTGAATTGACCGTCAGGTCAAGAGGGGGCAGACAGCCCCCTCAATGCGTTGAAGGAGAGGCAGGCATGCAGGCTGATTTCGGAACCCTTACCAAAACCATCGCGTCGCTGACCGCAGGCGAAACGGATGAGGTTGCGCTGATGGCCACTGTCGCCTGCGAAGTGCATCACGCCGACGACCGGTTCGACTGGACCGGCTTTTACCGCGCCGTTGCACCGGAATTGCTGAAAATCGGCCCATACCAGGGCGGGCACGGCTGTTTGCAAATCCCGTTCTCCCGCGGCGTTTGCGGCGCGGCAGCACGCACCGGAGTGGTGCAGCTGGTGGCGGATGTGGATGCCTTTCCCGGCCATATCGCCTGCGCTTCTTCCACCCGGTCGGAACTGGTTTTGCCGGTTTGGAATGCCGCAGGCGGGCTGATCGGGGTTTTTGATATCGACAGCGACCAGCCCAACGCCTTTACTGAGGAAGATGCTGAGCAGTTGGCAGTAATCCTGCGGCAGGTCTTCAGCCGCAGCTGATTCGCCCTTGCAGGGGCTTTGCCCCTCGGCCTTGCGGCCTCACCCCAGGGTATTTTCACCCAGAAAGAAGCAGCCCGGTGCCTGAAGGCGCTGGGTTTTTTCTTGGTTCGCGGCTAGTTCGTGAAAAAAAGCTTGGAAATTTCACGATCTCAAGGCATCGTGAAAAACGAGAGCATTTTTTCACGAACGGGGAGAGAGCCGGTGAACGATCAAACCCTGGCAGCGGCGACACTGGGGGCGGATATCCGGGCTCTGCGCAAGGCGCGCGGGCTGACGCTGTCGGATATCGCGGCGATGCTGAACCGCTCAGTTGGCTGGCTCAGCCAGGTTGAGCGGGACATGTCCGAACCTTCGATTTCCGACCTGCGCCAGATTGCCGAGGCCCTGGGCGTTCCGATGTCTATGCTGTTTGCCCATACCGGCGCGCCGGCGGATGAGCATGGCTATATTGTTCGCGCAGGCTCGCGCCGCCCGATGGGCTCGGGCGAGGAAGGGCTGATCGAAGAGCTGCTGTCGCCCGATCTGACTGACGATTTCGAGATGGTGCATTCCACCTTCCGCCCGCAGTCGCGAATGCAGACGCCGGCCCACCGGCCGACACAAGAGGTTGGCTATGTGATCTCGGGCAAGCTGGATTTGCTGATCGGGGGCCGCAGCTTCACCGTTGGTCCGGGCGACAGTTTCCGGATCAAGCATGAACCTTATCAGTGGTCGAATCCCTATGACGAACCCGCAGTGGCCGTCTGGGTGATTGCACCGCCGGTGTATTAGGAGGCCTCGATGATCAAAGGATCCTGCCTCTGCGGAGATATCCGCTTTGATACCGCAGCGCAGCCCAAAGGCGCGTCCATGTGCCATTGCAGCCAGTGCCGCAAGCAGTCGGGCGGCATCTGGTCTTCGGCCTATGTGCGCGACGAAGACCTCAATATCACCGGTCGGGTCAGCTGGTTTGTAGCCAGCGCAGCGGCCAAGCGCGGCAGCTGCCGGCGCTGCGGCTCCTTCCTGTTCTGGAAGGCGCATGACGAAGATACCACCAGTTTCGCTTTGGGCGCTGTCGACGGGAACACCGGTCTCAGCGTCGAAAAGCACATCTTTGCCGCCTCCAAGGGCGACTACTACGAGATTGCGGACGGCGTGCCGCAGAAGGACTGAGATTAGGGAGCGAACATGTCTGATTTTCCAACCAAGGCCCGCGTGGTCATCATCGGCGGCGGCGTCATTGGCGCCTCGTCGCTTTATCATCTGGCCAAGAAAGGCTGGACCGATTGTGTGCTTTTGGAGAAGAACGAGCTGACCGCCGGTTCGACCTGGCACGCGGCTGGCAATGTGCCGACGTTTTCGACGTCCTGGTCGATCATGAACATGCAGCGCTATTCGACAGAGCTGTATTCACGCCTCGGGGCAGAGGTCGATTATCCGATGAACTACCACCAGACCGGCTCGATCCGTCTGGCGCACAATAAAGAGCGGATGCAGGAATTTGAACGCGCCTGTTCGATGGGCCGTTATCAGGGCATCGAGATGGAGATGTGGACCCCGGAACAGGCCAAGGAGAACTACCCGTTCCTGGAAACCCACGACCTGGAAGGCGTCCTGTGGGACCCGTCTGATGGCGACATTGATCCGGCGCAGCTGACCCAGGCACTGGCCAAGGGTGCCCGCGACATGGGGCAAAAGATCATTCGCTTCTGCCCGGCGACCGGTGTCACGCAACAGGAAGACAAGACCTGGATCGTGCACACCGAAAAGGGCGACATCGCATGTGACTATGTGGTGAATGCCGCTGGCTATTACGCACAGCGTATCGGTGAGTGGTTCAAGCCTTACGGCGGCCGTACCGTGCCAATGATGGTGATGTCGCACCAGTATCTGCTGACCGAGCAGATCCCTGAGGTGGAAGCCTGGAGCAAGGAGCATGGCAAGAAGCTGCCGCTGATCCGCGACGTGGACGTGTCCTATTACCTGCGCCAGGAAAAGAACGGCTACAATCTTGGCCCCTATGAGCCGAACTGCAAAGGCCACTGGATGACCGAAGACGATCAGATGCCGGACGACTTCTCGTTCCAGCTGTGGTCGGATGATCTGGACCGGATCGAGGATATCGTGACCGACGCCATGGAACGCGTGCCGCTGATGGCATCCTCCGGCGTCTCCAGCGTGATCAACGGCCCGATCCCCTATGCCCCCGATGGTCTGCCGCTGATCGGCCCGATGCCGGGTGTCGACAACGCGTTCGAGGCTTGCGTCTTTACCTTCGGCATCGCCCAGGGCGGCGGCGCCGGTAAGGTGCTGGCGGAATGGATCGTCGATGGTGGGACCGAGTGGGACATGTGGGCGGTCGATCCGCGCCGCTACACCGACTACACGGATCAGGACTACTGTGATCAGAAAGGCATGGAAGTCTACGGCAATGAATACGCCATGCACTTCCCGCAGCACGAATGGCCGGCCGCGCGCGGTAAGAAGGTCAGCCAGGTACACGCCAAGATCAAGGAACTGGGTGGCCAGATGGGTGCCTACAATGGCTGGGAACGTGCCAACTGGTTCGCCAAGGATGGTGACGACACCTCAGAGGAAGCCACCCACACCTGGGGCCGCTCCGGCCCGTGGCAGCAGCGCATCAAGGAAGAATGCGAAGCGGTCCGCGACGGCGTCGGTGTTCTGGATCTGCCGGGTTTCTCGCGCTTCAATCTGGATGGCGAAGGCGCCGCGGAATTCCTGCGCGGACTGGTCACCGGCGGCCTGCCGAAAGTGGGCCGGATGAACCTGGTCTATGTCTCGGACGACCGCGGCCGGATCCTGACCGAGATGTCCTGTATTCGTCATGGCGAAGACCACTTTACCATGATCACCGCAGGTTCGGCCCAGTGGCACGACTTTGAGATCCTGCGCAAGGCGCTGCCCGCTGGCCTGACCCTGACCGACCGCACCACCGAATTCGCGACGATGATTGTCACCGGTCCGAAGTCGCGGGAGCTGTTTGCGGGCATCTCTGACGCCGACCTGTCGCTGGGCTGGCTGACCCATCAGGAAGCCACGGTCGCGGGCAAACCTGCCTTCCTGGCGCGGGTGTCTTATGCCGGCGAACTCGGCTGGGAAGTGCATTGCGCCAACGCGCATCAGGCCGGGATCTATGCGGCGCTGATCGAAGGCGGCGCCAAGCCGTTCGGCATGTATGCGCTGAACTCCTTGCGGATCGAGAAGGGCTATCGCACCTGGAAGGGTGACCTCAGCACCGATTACTCGCTGCTTGAAGGCGGGCTGGAGCGTTTTGTCAAACTCGACAAGCCGCAGGATTTCCCGGGCAAGGCCGCAATCCAAAGCGAAAAGCAGCAGGGCGTGAAAAAGTCCTTTGTCACCATGATCGTCGAGGCCGGCGATGCAGATGCGCCTTACATGTCCTGCATCTCCAAGGATGGCGAGATCGTGGGCGAGACCACGAGCGGAGACTGGGGCTACCGTGTGGGCGCCTCCATCGCGCTGGGCATGGTGCGCAGTGAACTGGCCGTGCCGGGCACCGAGCTGGAGGTTGAGATCTACGGGCAGAAATGCCGGGCCGTGGTTCAAAAAGATGAACCGCTGTGGGATCCGGCAAACGAGCGCCTGCGCGCCTGATCAACCCGCATCAGCCCGGGCCGCATAGGTCCGGGCTGATGCCCCTATAAAAGACAGCCTGCGCCGCCGGATCGTTTCCTGTATCCTGGCGGCGCAAGGCAACCCGCACAAAGGACTGTTTGTTATGGCTGAGATCACGCTTCTGGATGGCTCGATCGGGCAGGAGGTTGTCAAACGGTCCGGCGACCGCGCAACCCCTTTGTGGTCCACCGCGGTGATGGTTGACCGGCCCGGGGTGGTCGGCGGCATTCATGCCGATTACTTTGCCGCAGGCGCCACGGTTGCCACAACAAACACCTATGCGGTTCTGCGTGACCGGTTGCAGCGCGCAGGTCTGGAAGACCACTTCGAAGAGCTTCTGAACAAAGCCGCCGCTCAAGCCGCTGCAGCGCGGGACGCCCATGGAACGGGCCGTGTCGCGGCAGCGCTTGGCCCGTTGATCGCATCTTACCGGCCTGACATTTGCCCGCCGCCTGATGAGGCGAAACCTGTCTACGCAGAACTTGTCGAATTACTCGGCCCGCAGGCGGATCTGTTCCTGATCGAAACCGTCGCCTCGCTGGAACATGCCAAAGGCGCGTTGCTGGGCTGTGCGGCTACGGACAAACCGGTCTGGCTGGCGGCCTCTGTTTCCGACGAAGACGGCACCTTGCTGCGCTCGGGGGAGCCGCTTGCCGCGCTGGCCCCGCTGGTTGAGGAATTCCAGCCCGATGCGGTTCTGCTCAACTGTTCCCGGCCCGAGGTCATCGGCGAGGGATTGGAGACCGTAAAAACATTCGGCAAGCCTTACGGGGCCTATGCCAACGGTTTCACCCGGATATCCGAGGATTTCCTGAAGGACGCCCCTACCGTGGATGCGCTGGAGCAGCGCCAGGATCTGGGGCCAGTGGCCTATGCGGAATTTGCAATGGGTTGGGTTGCGCAAGGTGCCACCATCGTCGGCGGCTGCTGCGAGGTCGGCCCGGACCACATCGCCGAACTGGCCCGCTGCTTACGCGCGGCCGGGCATCGGATCGTCTGACATCGTCTGACAGGGGGATCAGCATGGCAACGCAGGAAAAACTCAAAACCGCGGATCCGGCCCGGGTCTGGAGTATCGATATCATCGTCAGCGAGGGATTTGTGCTGACTGAGATGTCGGCTGTGGTCGAAGTGCTGCGGATCGCCAACCGGGTGCTGGCGCAGCCGCCGTTCAATTGGACTGTGCGGTCCCTGCAGGGCGGGCGCGTCGGCTGCAAGGCGGGCCTTAGCGTGGACACCGAACCCTTCGCGGTTAAGCCTGCTGCGGATTTTGCCTTCTTCCTTGGCAATTCGGACCCGGATCATCCCGGCCTCAGCCTGGGCCGGGTGATCTCCAGCTACACCTGCCGCGGCAGTAAGGTCTATCTGCTGGCCGAAGCCGCAGCCCGCTACATCCGCGATCAGGGCGGCGCGGCCGGCCGGCTGACGACGCATTGGGAAAACTCCGCCCTGTTGCGCGAACGTATGGGGCTGAACGATTCCAGCCATGCCCTGGCCAGCGAAGACGGGCTGGTGGTGACCTGTGCCGGCATGGGGTCTACGGTCGATATCGTGCTGGCGCTGGTTGGGCGGCTGACCTCGGCCGCGGCGCAGATGACCGTTGCCAACATCATGCTGCACGAACAGGTGCGCGATTTCTCCTCGCTGCAGCCCTTTGCCGGCGCCAAGCCGACGATCACCGGCGACAGCGACTTGGATCATTGCATCCGCATCATGCAGGGCAATATCGAAGAACCGGTGCCGATCAGCGAAATCGTGGATGAGCTGGGCATCTCCACCCGGTCGCTGGAGCGCAAGTTCAAGACCTTCCTGGGCACCACGCCCAACGGGTTTTACCGGGAAATGCGGCTGTCCAAGGCCAATAACCTTTTGCTGAACACAACCATGAGCGTGCGGGAGATCGGCCTTGCCTGCGGTTTCCCGAATGGCTTTTCCTCGCTTTACAAAAGCTTCTTCGGCATCACCCCCTTTACCCTGCGCAAGCGCCGCCGGCTGGGGGAAGACGGTTCCGGAGATATCCTCAAAGCCGGAGAATAGCCGGGGAAGCTTGGCGTTTTTGATGCATTTTACGCCGCCTTTCCGTGGTAATCAGACGCAAACACTGGACTGTGGAGCGATGATATGAGCGATCTTCCCAACAAGGCCCGCGTGGTCATTATCGGCGGCGGCGTGATCGGCTGCTCGGTGGCTTATCACCTGACCAAACTGGGCTGGAAGGATGTGGTGCTGCTGGAGCGCAAACAGCTGACCTCCGGCACCACCTGGCACGCCGCGGGGCTGATCGCCCAGCTGCGCGCCACTGCCAACATGACCAAGCTCGCCAAATACAGTCAGGAGCTTTATGGCGCGCTGGAAGAAGAAACCGGTGTCGCGACCGGCTTTAAGCGCTGCGGCTCGATCACGGTTGCGCTGACCGAAGAACGCAAGGAAGAGATCTTCCGCCAGGCCGCCATGGCGCGGGCATTCGGCGTTGAGGTCGAGGAAATCTCGCCTGAGGAAGTGAAAACCCGCTACGAGCACCTGAATGTCGGCGATGTGACTGCCGGTGTCTGGCTGCCGAAAGACGGGCAGGGCGACCCGGCAAACATTGCGCTGGCCCTGGCCAAAGGCGCCCGCCAGCGCGGCGCGCTGGTCAAGGAACGGATCAAGGTTACTGGCATCTCCAAAGACGGCCGCCGTGTAACCGGCGTCGATTGGGCCAGCGATGATGGCCAGTCCCAGGGCCACATCGAGGCGGACATGGTGGTGAACTGCGCCGGCATGTGGGGCCACGAGGTTGGCCGCATGGCGGGCGTCAACGTGCCGCTGCATGCTTGCGAGCATTTCTACATCGTGACCGAAGGCATCACCGGCCTGACCCAGATGCCGGTGCTGCGCGTTCCGGACGAATGTGCCTACTACAAGGAAGACGCGGGTAAAATCCTGCTCGGCGCGTTTGAGCCGAACGCCAAACCCTGGGCGATGAACGGCATCCCCGACACGTTCGAATTCGACCAGCTGCCTGAGGACTTCGACCACTTCGAACCTATTCTGGAAGCCGCTTGCAACCGGATGCCAATGCTGGCTGAGGCCGGTATCCACACCTTCTTTAACGGTCCGGAATCCTTCACTCCGGATGATGCCTATCACCTGGGCCTGGCGCCCGAGATGGACAATTTCTGGGTCGCCGCAGGTTTCAACTCAATCGGTATTCAGTCGGCGGGCGGCGCTGGCATGGCGCTGGCGCAATGGATGGAAGACGGCCAGAAACCGTTCGACCTTGGCGACGTGGACATCTCCCGCATGCAGCCGTTCCAGGGTAACAAGCACTACCTTTATGAGCGCTCCAAGGAGACGCTGGGTCTCCTCTACGCCGACCACTACCCCTACCGTCAAAAGGCCACCGCCCGCGGCGTGCGCCGCACCCCGTTCCACCACCACCTGCTGGAGCAGGGCGCGGTGATGGGTGAAATCGGCGGCTGGGAACGCGCCAACTGGTTTGCCAATGAGGGCCAGGAACGCGAATACCAGTACAGCTGGAAACGCCAGAACTGGTTTGAGAATTCGGCCGCTGAACACAGTGCAGTCCGCGAAAATGTCGGCATGTACGACATGTCCTCCTTTGGCAAGATCCGCGTCGAAGGCCCGGATGCCGAAACCTTCCTGAACTACATCTGCGGCGCCAACCTGTCGGTTCCCGCGGGCAAGATCGTCTATACCCAGTTCCTGAACACCCGCGGCGGGATTGAGGCCGATGTGACCGTCACCCGCCTGTCGGAAACTGCCTATCTGGTGGTGACCCCGGCGGTGACCCGTCTGGCCGACCAGACCTGGATGATGCGCCACGTGGGCGACCACCGGGTGGTGATCACCGATGTGACCGCAGGCGAGGGCGTGCTGGCAGTGATGGGCCCGAACGCCCGCAAGCTGCTGCAGAAAGTCTCGCCGAACGATTTCTCGAACGAGGTGAACCCCTTTGGTACCGCGCAGGAGATCGAACTGGGAATGGGCCTCGCCCGTGTGCACCGCGTGACCTATGTGGGTGAACTCGGCTGGGAGATCTATGTCGGCGCCGACATGGCGGGCCACGCGTTCGAAACGCTGCACGAGGCGGGTCAGGACATGGGGCTTAAGCTCTGCGGCATGCACATGATGGACAGCTGCCGGATCGAGAAGGGCTTCCGCCACTTCGGCCACGACATCACTTGCGAGGACAATGTGATCGACGCAGGCCTCGGCTTTGCGGTGAAGACCGACAAGGACGACTTCATCGGCAAAGCCGCGGTGCTGGAGCGTAAGGAAACCGGCCCCAGGAACCGCATGGTTCAGTTCAAACTGACGGATGCCGAGCCGCTGCTGTTCCACAACGAGCCGATCATCCGTGACGGCAAATACGTGGGCTACCTCAGTTCCGGCAACTACGGTCATACCCTGGGTGCTGCCATCGGCATGGGCTATGTGCCGTGCGAAGGCGAAAAGGCTGCTGATGTGCTGGCCTCCACCTACGAGATCGACGTCTGCGGCGTGAAAGTGAAGGCCGAGGTTTCGCTGAAGCCGATGTATGATCCGAAATCGGAACGGGTGAAGGCCTAAGCCGCCTCTCCAAAGGTTTAACCTGTTCCGTATTACGCCCCGGTCCAAGCGCCGGGGCGTTTTCCGTAGGTGTCCCCACGGGGACAAGCCTGGGTTTTGCAGCTCTGTCCCCGCGGGGACAATTCCGTGTTCTGCTGCAACGTTTCCTCCGGTTTCGCGGCCCAGCTGCCCACCGCCTCTTGACCCCGCCGGGAATCCCTTGGAGAAATCCACAAAAGCCTTGTACGGCAGGGGTAAACAGGTAGGTTGCTTGTCCCGGCCAGTGACACGGGGCCAGACGGAGAGGATTTGGGACATGAAGATCAGCATCGAACGCGGCACGCTTCTCAAGGCTGTGGCTCAGGCACAGTCGGTGGTCGAGCGCCGCAACACCATTCCGATTCTGGCGAATGTGCTGATCGAAGCCGAAGGCGACAGCGTCCAGTTCCGCGCCACCGATCTGGATATCGAGGTGGTCGACAAGGCCCCCGCCCAGGTGGAACGCGCCGGGGCCACCACCGTTGCCGCCACCACTCTGCACGAGATTGTCCGCAAGCTGCCTGACGGCGCGCTGGTCACACTAAGCGCCGACGCCGCAACCGGGCGCCTGACCGTTGAGGCCGGCCGCTCCAACTTCTCGCTGGCGACCCTGCCGCGCGAGGATTTCCCGGTGATGGCATCGTCGGAATACCACTCGAATTTTGCGGCCAAGGCCGCGGTGCTGCGCCGCCTGTTCGACAAGTCGAAATTTGCAATCTCGACCGAGGAGACCCGGTACTATCTGAACGGTGTCTATCTGCATGTCTCCAACAGTGCCGAAGGCGGCAAGGTTCTGCGTGCTGTGGCCACCGACGGCCACCGTCTGGCGCGCATCGACGCCGAGCTGCCGCTGGGCGCCGAGGACATGCCGGGTGTGATCGTGCCGCGCAAGACCGTGGGTGAGCTGCGCAAACTGCTGGATGACGATGATATGGACATCGCGGTGTCGGTCTCGGAAACCAAGGTGCGCTTTGCCACCCCGAACATCACCCTGACTTCCAAAGTGATCGACGGCACCTTCCCGGACTACACCCGGGTGATCCCGGCCGGCAACACCCGCCGTCTGGAAGTGGATGCCTCCGAGTTCGCCCAGGCCGTTGACCGGGTTGCCACTGTTTCCTCCGAACGCTCTCGTGCGGTGAAGCTGCAGCTGGAAGAGGATCGCTTGATCCTGTCGGTCAATGCGCCTGACAGCGGTGCTGCAGAAGAAGAGCTGGCGGTGGCATATAACGACGAACGCCTGGAAATCGGGTTTAACGCCAAGTACTTGCTGGAAATTGCCAACCAGGTGGACCGCGAAAACGCTGTGTTCATGTTCAACTCCTCCGGCGATCCGACCCTGATGCGCGAAGGCAGCGATCAAAGCGCTGTTTACGTCGTGATGCCGATGCGTGTCTGAAGCGCCTGACGGCGCTGTCTCCCCTGCCGGGCGGCGGGACGCGAGTATTTTTGGAAAGATGAAACGGGAGCGCGCCGCGTGCTGGCCCTGACTGCCCTGACCTTGTCCCATTTCCGCTCGCATTTGCGGGCGGAATTGCGTTTGGACGGGCGTCCGGTAGCCATCCACGGCAATAACGGTGCGGGCAAGACCAATATCCTGGAAGCCGTGTCGCTGTTTTCGCCCGGCCGGGGCCTGCGCCGGGCCAGTGCGGCAGAGATGGCACGCCAGCCCGAAGCGCTGGGGTGGAAACTGAAGGGTGAGCTGCGGGCACCCTCGCAGGCCTATGAGGTGGAAACCTGGTCCGAAGGCGGCAATGCCCGGCAGGTGAAGATCGACAATAAGCCCGCCAGCCAGATCGCGCTGGGCCAGGTGGCGCGGGTGGTCTGGCTGATCCCGGCGATGGACCGGTTGTGGATTGAAGCGGCAGAAGGCCGCCGCCGCTTTCTCGACCGGATCGCGCTGAGCTTTGAACCCGCCCATGCCGAGGCCTCGCTGGCCTATGAAAAGGCGATGCGCGAACGCAACCGGTTGTTGAAGGAGCAGGTGCGCGATGCCGCATGGTACAGGGTGCTGGAAGAGCGGATGGCCGCCTCCGGGCACCGGATCCATGCGGCGCGCGTGCAAGCGGTGGAATTGCTGCAGATTGCCCAGGCCGAAGCCGGAACCGTATTCCCCGCGGCTGAGCTGGAGCTGCTGCAATCCGAAGGCAGCATGCCGTCCACTGAGGCGGATTTCAAAGAGGCGCTGGAGGAAAGCCGGTTCCGGGATCTGGCGGCGGGCCGGACCCTTGTCGGGCCGCACAGAACCGATTTGATCGGCACCTACCAGGCTAAGGGCATCCCGGCCAAGGACTGTTCGACCGGTGAGCAGAAAGCGCTGCTGGTGTCGCTGATCCTGGCCAACGCACGGGCACTTTCGCAGCGCGAGGGCGCGCCGCCGATCCTGCTTCTGGATGAGGTTGCCGCGCATCTGGACGCTGGCCGCCGTGCGGTCCTTTATGACGAGATCTGCACCCTGGGAACCCAGGCCTGGATGACGGGCACCGGGCCGGAGCTGTTTGGCGAGCTGGCAGGCCGGGCGCAGATACTGGAAGTCACTGACAGCGGCAGCGGGTCAGAGGTGACGCAGAAATGACTGTCACCGCTTGGGATCTGTCGCTTTATGCAGGGGCGCTGCTGATCTTGTTCCTGACGCCCGGCCCGGTCTGGCTGGCGTTGATGGCGCGTTCGGTTTCCGGCGGGTTTCCGGCGGCCTGGCCGCTGGCGCTGGGGGTTGCCTGCGGCGATATTCTGTGGCCGCTGGTGGCGGTGGGCGGCATGTCCTGGGTGGTTTCCGAATTCACCGGCATCATGACCCTGTTGCGCTGGCTGGCCTGCCTGATGTTCCTCGGCATGGGGGGGCTGCTGATCCGCCACGCGGGCGAAGCGGTTCAGGAAAGCCGCGCCCTCACCCGGCCCGGCGTCTGGGCCGGGTTCATGGCGGGAATTGCCGTGATCCTGGGCAATCCCAAGGCAATCCTGTTCTATATGGGCGTTCTGCCTGGTTTCTTTGATCTGTCAGGTACAACCTGGCAGGACGTTGCCGCCATTGTGGTGCTGTCTTTTGCGGTTCCGCTGGCAGGGAACCTTGCGTTGGCAGGGATGGTGCACCGGGTCCGGCGGGCGGTTGCCTCGCCCCGGATCCTGCGGCGCATCAACCTGGTGTCCGGCGGGCTGCTGATCTGTGTGGGGATTGCGATCCCGTTCCTTTAGGCGGATGGTTGCAACCAGGCCTGCAAGTAAGGTTCCAGCGTCTGGGCCGGGTGCGCTTCAGTCTCATGCTCAATGCAGAACCATAAGCCGAGCACATGGTTCAGAAACGCCTGGATGCCTTCCGCCAGCAATTCCGGCGGCTGGTTCCGGCGGACCCCGCCCGTGGCCTGCATGTCCTGCAGCCAGCCTGTCAGCAAGGCGACCTGCCGGGTGAAGCTTGCAGTGACAACTTCGTCCGGCTCATCCGCAGTGGTGCCTGAATAGCGCAGCAGCAGATCGAAGATCACCCGGTCCTGGGCAACGTAATCAAGATGCGGTGCAAGACGGGCGGTCAGCTCCGCGACATCCGAGGGGGCGCCTGCGGTTTCCATCCCGTCAAGCAGCCGTGTCACTTCCTCTCCGATCAGGACGGCCAGCAGCCCGTCCTTGTCCTTGAAATGGGAAAACAGGGTGCCCTTTGCAACGCCGGCCCGGGCAACCACATCTTCAACTCGCAAACCGCTATAGCCCTGTTTCTGGACAATGACGGTTGCGGTGCTGAGCAGTTTTGCGCGGGTTTCCAGCCGCCGCTTTTGTGGAGCACGTGTCATGCCTCATCCTCACGGGTTCGTTATTGACCGCGGTCACTTTTATAATTGACCGCGGTCATTTTTATCTCAATAAAGTGACCGTGGTCAACTTAACTCATGGAGAATGACATGTCTGCCCGAAAAATATTGATCTTGAACGGCCACCCGGCTGAGAACACTTTTACACAGGCGCTATGCGAAGCCTACGCAACTGCGGCGCAAGCTGCGGGGCACGATGTGCGCCTGCACAAGCTGTCGCAGCTGGAGTTCGACGCAGACTTTGGCCAGGCCGGGTTTTCCGGAGCAAAGAGGCTGGAGCCGCAGATCGAAGCAGTGCTTGCGGACTTTGAATGGGCAGAGCATGTGGTCGTTGCCTTTCCGCTGTGGTGGGGCGGGATGCCGGGGAAACTGAAGGGGTTGTTTGACCGTATCCTGCTTCCCGGCCGCACGTTTGACCCGCGCATTGTGACCGATGGCCTGCCGAAACCGCTTTTGGCCGGAAAGTCTGGCCGGGTGCTGGTGGCATCGGACACGCCGCCTGACTTGATGGAGCAGTTCTATGGCAATGCAGCGCATGTTCAGGTGGAGCGGCAGATTTTGAATTTCGTGGGGATTGATCCGGTAGAGACCTGCCATTTCGGCGCATTGCAAGGGTCAAGTGCGGATGAGCGCGCAGCCTGGCTGAACACCGCGTCGGAGCTTGGCGCCTTGGCTGCATAATCGTCTGGTACAGCCCTGAAAAAAGGGGGCTTGCGCGTGACAATCCCGGCCAGACTCCGTATAAAATCCTGAAGCAAAGACAGGAAGATGTGAATGTCCGGAAACGAGCAGGCCCCCGCAGAATATGGCGCGGATTCCATCAAGGTTCTCAAAGGGTTGGAGGCGGTTCGAAAACGCCCCGGCATGTATATCGGGGACACCGACGATGGCTCGGGCCTGCACCACATGGTGTATGAGGTCGTGGACAACGGCATCGACGAGGCGCTGGCAGGCCACGCGGACCACGTGACGGTGAAAATCCACGCCGATTCCAGCGTATCCGTCAGCGACAACGGCCGCGGCATTCCGGTGGGTATCCACGAGGAAGAAGGCGTATCCGCGGCCGAGGTCATCATGACCCAGCTGCACGCCGGCGGTAAGTTCGACAGCAACTCCTACAAGGTCTCCGGCGGCCTGCACGGTGTGGGTGTTTCGGTGGTGAACGCGCTGTCTGACTGGCTGGAATTGCGCGTTTGGCGCGACGGCAAAGAACACATTGCCCGGTTTGAGCGCGGTGATACCGCCAGGCATCTGGAGGTGGTCGGCGATTGCGGCGACCGGACCGGCACCGAAGTGCGCTTCATGGCCTCGACGGATACGTTTTCCAACCTCGAATATGTCTTTGAAACGCTGGAAAAGCGCTTGCGGGAACTGGCTTTTCTGAACTCCGGCGTGCGCATCATCCTGATCGACGAACGCCCGGCGGAACGGCTGGAAGTGGAGTTGTACTATGACGGCGGCGTCAAGGAATTCGTCAAATACCTGGACCGCCACAAGACGCCCGTGATGGAAACTCCGGTTTATATCATCGGTGAAAAGGATGAAATCGTTGTCGAAATCGCCATGTGGTGGAATGACAGCTATCACGAAACTGTGCTGCCCTTTACCAACAACATCCCGCAGCGCGATGGCGGCACCCATGTTGCAGGCTTCCGCGGCGCGCTGACCCGGACGATCAACAACTATGCGCAGATTTCGGGCATTGCGAAAAAGGAAAAGATCTCCTTTACTGGTGATGACGCCCGCGAAGGGCTGACCTGCGTTTTGTCGGTGAAAGTGCCGGATCCGAAATTCTCCAGCCAGACCAAGGACAAGCTGGTGTCATCCGAGGTGCGCCCGGTGGTCGAAAGCCTGGTCGGGGAAAAACTGGCAGAATGGTTTGAGGAAAATCCCGGCCAGGCCAAGCAAATCGTTGGCAAAATTGTCGAGGCCGCTTTGGCCCGCGAGGCTGCCCGCAAAGCGCGCGAACTGACCCGCCGCAAAACTGCGATGGACGTGAATTACCTGGCTGGCAAGCTGAAGGATTGCTCTGAAAAAGACCCGTCCAAAACCGAAGTCTTCCTGGTCGAGGGGGACTCGGCCGGCGGTTCCGCCCAGACGGGCCGGGACCGGAGGACCCAGGCAATCCTGCCCCTGCGCGGCAAGATCCTGAACGTTGAACGCGCACGCTTTGACCGGATGCTGGGAAGCCAGGAGATCGGCAACCTGGTGATGGCTTTGGGCACCGGTATTGGCCGGGACGAATTTAAGATTGATAAGCTGCGCTACCACAAGATTGTCATCATGACCGATGCGGACGTGGACGGCGCCCATATCCGGACGTTGCTCCTGACCTTCTTCTACCGGCAGATGCCGGAGCTGATCGAGGGCGGCTATCTCTACATTGCGCAGCCGCCATTGTATAAGGTCGCGCGCGGCAAATCCGAGGTTTACCTCAAGGATCAGGCAGCGCTGGATGATTATCTGATCAACCAAGGTGTCGACGGCGCGTTGCTGAAACTCGGTAACGGCTCCGAGATTGCCGGTGCCGACCTTACCCGCGTGGTCGACGAGGCGCGCCAGCTTAAGCGTGTGCTGGATGCCTTCCCGACCCATTACCCGCGCCACATCCTGGAGCAAGCTGCCGTGGCCGGTGCCTTTGTGCCCGGTGCGGTGGATTCCAACCTGCAGGGCGTGGCCGACAAGGTTGCGGCGCGGCTGGACGCCATTGCCCTGGAATATGAGCGCGGCTGGCAGGGCCGGATCACCCAGGATCACGGCATCCGCCTGGCCCGCATCCTGCGCGGCGTCGAGGAAGTGCGTACCCTGGACGGTCCGATGCTGCGCTCCGGCGAGGCACGCAAAACCGGCAGCTTCACCCAAAGCCTGCAGGAAGTCTACGGCACCTCCTCCCAGCTGATCCGCCGCGATCGCAGCCAGATTATTCACGGACCGCTGGATCTTTTGAAGGCGATCCTTGATGAAGGCGAAAAGGGTCTCTCGCTGCAGCGCTACAAAGGCCTGGGCGAGATGAACCCGGACCAGCTGTGGGAGACGACACTGGACCCGGACGCCCGGACACTGCTGCAAGTGCGGGTCGACGATATGATCGAGGCGGATGATCTGTTCACTAAGCTGATGGGCGATGTTGTCGAACCCCGTCGCGAGTTTATCCAAAAGAACGCGCTTAGCGTCGAAAACCTGGATTTCTGATCGGGCTGTAGGATCGCGCATATTCGTGCGCGATCCCCATAAGTTTGCGCGATTGGCCCAATGGTTTGCGCGTAAGCGCTGCTGCGAGGGCTTCCCCGCCACGTCGCGGCAGGCGTATTGCCAGCCCCGGTAATTGCGGCCGAATGGCATCGCAAGGGTGATGATCAAATTCAGTGCGCTTTTACTGGCCAAGCGGCACGAGGCTGGCTGGCGGTACTTCCCAAGCAGTTCCCGAGATATGGGCGTGTTCTAAATAGGTTGGCGATATTCGCGGTTGGAAGCGCTATGGGCGCATTGATATCGTTAATTTCGATTGTTTGAATGTTTGGTTTTGCCAAATCTACCGCCCGGGAAATGATTCAGATCAAAGTGCAGAACAGCCGTCCTGCGCATTCTCCTGCCAGCGACGCGGCACTGTTCAGAAAACCGGAATCAGATGCGGCCTTTTCCGGCCGGCTTGCTGCGCTACATTTGTACGAGCCAAGGAGGACAAAAAAATGTCCGAACAGCCAAGCAAAGCCGAAGAGCGGAACACCTTCCTGTTCCTCGCCGTGGTTCTGGCGCCGGTACTGGCGGTGGGACTGGTCGGCGGATACGGCCTGATCATCTGGATCTCCCAGATCTTCCTGGGACCGCCCGCCGGGTAAGAGGCCAGGCCAATGCCAGCACATGCCAGCACAGCCCCCTCGCGGCGCGCCTTCCTGACCGGGAAAGTGGCCCGCCCGGAGCCGGAATTCCGTCCGCCCTGGACGGATGAGGCCCGGGTGCAGGCGCAGTGCACCGGCTGCAATGCCTGTGTTGAGGCTTGCCCGCAAGGGATCATCGAATTCGACAGCCGCAGCCGCCCGCGGATCAGTTTCCACGGTGGCGAATGCACCTTTTGCGGCGCCTGTGCCGAAGCCTGCCCGCAGGCGGTGTTCGATCTGGCACAGCCAGCGCCCTGGCCGGTGACGGTGGAGATCACCAGCAGCTGCCTGAATGCCGCCGGAATCGCCTGCCAGCTGTGCACCGACATTTGCGATCCTCGTGCCCTCCGGATGGACCTGTCGGTCCGTCCGGTCGGTGCAATCCAGGTGGACGCCGGCGCCTGCACCGGCTGCGGTGCCTGCCTGTCCACCTGTCCCAACAATGCCATCGCACTCTGCGACCCCCGCCAGCAAAGGACGCCCGCGTGACAGAAGAGATCCATATTTCCAGCCTGCTGGTGCGCAGCAATCCGGCGCAGATGGAGGATGTTCTGGCCAACATCAAATCCATGGCAGGCGCCGAGATTTCGCAAGCCGATCCCTCGGGCAAGATCGTCGTCCTGTTTGAGGCGAACAGCGACCGGGCCATTGGCGATGCCTTGGCCAGAATTCAGCTTCTCGACGGCGTCGCCAGCGCGGCGCTTGTCTTTCATCAAACCTGCGATGCGCAGGACCTCGCCATTGAAGAAGGAGTCCCCCAATGACCGGCCCCAAGACTGGCCTGACCCGCCGCGACGCCATCAAGGCGCAGGCCGCCGCAGCCGCAGCGCTTGCTGCCGGGCTGCCGATCCCCGCCGCCGCGCAGAACCTTGTCACCGACGCCAATGTAACCGAGCTGAAATGGTCCAAGGCGGCCTGCCGTTTCTGCGGCACCGGCTGCTCGATCATGGTTGCCACCAAGGCCGGCCGCGTGGTTGCCACCCATGGCGATACCCAGGCCGAGGTCAACCGCGGCCTGAACTGCGTCAAGGGCTACTTCCTGTCCAAGATCATGTACGGCGCCGACCGTCTGACCCAGCCGCTGCTGCGCAAGACCAACGGCGAATATGACAAAGAGGGCGAATTCACCCCGGTCAGCTGGGATGAGGCCTTTGATATCATGGCCGAGAAATGGAAGAAGACCCTGGCTGAGAAAGGCCCCGAGGGCATCGGCATGTTCGGCTCCGGCCAGTGGACAGTGTGGGAAGGCTATGCGGCCTCCAAGCTGATGAAGGCGGGCTTTCGGTCCAACAACATCGACCCCAACGCGCGCCACTGCATGGCCTCTGCTGTGGGCGGCTTCATGCGCACCTTCGGCATCGACGAGCCGATGGGCTGCTATGACGACTTCGAGAACGCCGACGCATTCGTGCTGTGGGGCTCGAACATGGCGGAGATGCACCCGATCCTGTGGACCCGCATCACCGACCGCCGGTTCAGCCACCCGCATGTGAAGGTGGCGGTTCTGTCGACCTTTACTCACCGCAGCTTTGATCTGGCCGATATCCCGGCAGTGTTCACCCCGCAAACCGACATGGTGATCCTGAACTACATCGCCAACTACATCATCCAGAATGATGCGGTGCATAAGGACTTTGTCGGCAAACACGTCAACTTCCGCCGCGGCAATCAGGACATCGGCTATGGCCTGCGCCCTGAACACCCGCTGGAGCAGGCCGCCGAGAACAACGACAAGGCAGGCGGCTCTGAGCCGATGTCGTTTGAGGAGTTCGCCGAATTCGTTTCCGAATACACGCTGGAAAAAGCCGAGGAAATGTCCGGCGTTCCGGCCGAGACCCTGGAGAAAATCGCCAAGCTTTATGCCGATCCCGACACCAAGGTCATGTCGCTGTGGACGATGGGCGTCAACCAGCACACCCGCGGTGTCTGGACCAACAACCTGCTTTACAACATCCACCTGCTGACCGGCAAAATCTCCACCCCCGGCAACTCGCCGTTCTCGCTGACCGGCCAGCCGTCGGCCTGCGGCACCGCGCGCGAGGTGGGCACCTTCTCGCACCGTCTGCCTGCGGATCTGGTGGTGAAGAACCCCGAACACCGTGCCTTTGCGGAAAAGATCTGGAAACTGCCCGACGGCACCGTGCCCGGCTGGATCGGCTCCCACGCGGTCAAACAGAACCGCGACCTGAAGGACGGCAAGATCAACTGCTACTGGGTGCAGGTGAACAACAATATGCAGGCCGCGCCGAACATGATGGAGGAAGGGCTGCCGGGCTACCGCAACCCCGACAACTTTATCGTCGTGTCGGACGCCTATCCGACGGTGACCGCAGAAGCTGCCGATTTGATCCTGCCCGCCGCGATGTGGGTTGAGAAAGAAGGCGCATACGGCAACGCCGAGCGCCGCACCCAGTTCTGGTACCAGCTGGTCAATGCACCGGGTGAATCCAAGTCCGACCTGTGGCAGCTGGCGGAATTCTCCAAACGCTTCACCACCGACGAGGTCTGGCCGGCCGAGCTGCTGGACGCCAACCCGGAGTATAAAGGCAAGACCCTGTTCGACGTGCTGTTTGCCAACGGCAAGGTTGACCAGTTTGAACTGACCGAGAAAGCCAAAGAGTACGGCAACCACGAATCCGAAGACTTTGGGTTCTATCTCCAAAAGGGCCTGTTCGAGGAATATGCAGAGTTTGGCCGCGGCCACGGCCACGATCTGGCGCCTTTTGACCGCTACCACGAGGAACGCGGGCTGCGCTGGCCAGTGGTCGACGGCAAGGAAACCCGCTGGCGCTTCAAGGAAGGCTCGGACCCCTATGTGACCCCGGGCTCGGACTACGAGTTCTATGGCAAGCCCGACGGCAAAGCGGTGATCTTTGCGCTGCCTTACGAGCCGCCGGCAGAAAGCCCGGATGAAGAATACCCGATATGGCTGGCCACTGGCCGCGTGCTGGAACACTGGCACTCCGGCTCAATGACCCAGCGGGTGCCAGAGCTGTATCAGGCAGTCCCCGACGCGCTGTGCTACATGCACCCGGACGATGCTTCGGCCCAAGGGTTCCGGCGCGGCACCGAGGTGCGGATCATCTCGCGGCGCGGTGAAATCCGTACCCGCGTAGAGACCCGCGGCCGTAACAAGCCGCCCAAAGGTCTGGTGTTTGTGCCCTGGTTCGATGCGCGCCGGCTGATCAACAAGGTCACGCTGGATGCCACCGATCCGATCTCGAAACAGACGGACTATAAGAAATGCGCAGTCCGTATCGAAGCAGTGTGAGGCCCGTCATGAAACATCTCCGTCTCGCCATCCTGGCCGCTCCGATCCTGCTGGCCCCGGTCTTTATGGCTTCACCAGCTTTTGCCCAGAACCAGGTCGCGACGCTGCGCAACAATGCGCCGCTGGCGGAAGAGGGCGAAGCCACCCAGATCCCCGGCATCGTCAACACCGACATCCGCCAGGTGCGCAACTACCCGGACCAGCCGCCGCTGATCCCGCATAAGACTGACAATTATCAGGTGGATCTCAATTCCAACAAATGCCTGACCTGCCACAGCCGCACCGCGGTGGAGGTCAGCCAGGCGCCGATGATCTCGGTCACCCACTTCATGAACCGCGAGGGCCAGACCCTCGCCGCGGTCAGCCCGCGGCGCTATTTCTGCACTCAGTGCCACGTGGTGCAGACCAATGCCCGGCCGCTGGTTGAAAACGAGTTTGTCGATGTCGACCAGGTGCTGGACTACGTGCACTCGAAACAGGGCGGGTCTGACTGATGTGGGGATTCTTAAAACGTCTGTGGTGGATCATCACCCGCCCCAGCGCCTTCTTCTCGCTTGGCTTCCTGACCATGGGCGGTTTTGTGATGGGGATCATCTTCTGGGGCGGTTTCAACACCGCGCTTGAGGTCACCAACACCGAGGCCTTCTGCACCAGCTGCCACGAGATGCGCGACAACGTGTTTGAGGAGCTGAAGCCGACGATCCACTACTCCAACCGCTCCGGCGTGCGGGCGTCCTGCCCAGACTGCCACGTGCCGCATCAATGGTCCAACAAGATTGCCCGCAAGATGCAGGCCTCCAAGGAGGTCTGGGGCAAGATCTTCGGCACCATCAACACGCGCGAGAAATTCCTGGAGCACCGGCTGGAACTGGCGCAGCACGAATGGGCGAGGCTTGAAGCGAATGACTCGCTGGAGTGCCGCAACTGCCACTCGGACGAATCGATGGATATCACCCGCCAGTCCAAACGGGCGGCGGATGCCCATGAACGCTTCCTGTTCACCGGCGAAAAGACCTGTATCAGCTGTCACAAGGGCATCGCCCACCAGCTGCCCGACATGAGTGCTGCCGAAGGCGAAGATCATGCCGGTCTGCTGGCCCCGGCCCATGGCGCAGGCCTGCTGGCCAGCACCCGCAGCTATCTGGGCCTGAGCAGCGACTGACGCTGCCAGCCCCCGCAAACAACAATAAAGGCCGCTGCCTCGATGGGCAGCGGCCTTTTTGGTGTCAGTTGGCTGGCGGTTTACAGGGGGATGCTGCCCAGATGATCCGCGCCGCGTTTGCGGGCGAGCATCATCTGCTTCTGCCGCTCACGGAACCGCGCCTTGTCTTCTTCCGAGGTCTGATCGATGCACTGATGGCAGGTGACGCCCTGCTCAAACCCGGGGCGCGCCTTGTCCTCGGGCAGGATCGGGCGGCGGCAGCCGTGGCACAGCTCGTGCGGGCCTTCCACCAGCCCGTGGCCAACAGATACCCGGTTGTCGAAGACAAAACATTCACCTTCCCAGGTGCTGTTATCCGCAGGCATTTCCTCCAGATAGCGCAGAATGCCGCCCTTCAGGTGATAGACATCCTCCACCCCTTGACCCAGCAGGTAATTGGTCGACTTCTCGCAACGGATGCCGCCGGTGCAGAACATCGCAACCCGCTTGTTGTGAAAGCGCTCTTTGTTCTTTTCCCACCAGGCCGGAAAGTCGCGGAACGACTCGGTCATGGGATCAATCGCGCCTTCAAATGTGCCGATCGCCACTTCGTAATCGTTGCGGGTGTCGATCAGGACAACATCGTCCTGCCGGATCAGATCGTTCCATTCCTCCGGCTCAACGTAATGGCCAACAGATGCCAGCGGATCCACGTCCGGCTGGCCCATCGTCACGATCTCTTTCTTCAGCCGCACCTTCATCCTGCCAAAGGGCGGCTCAGCGGCGGTGGCTTCTTTCCAGTCCAGATCCGCGCAGCCGGGCAAGCCCTTGATATGGGACAGCACCGCATCGATACCTGCGCGCGGTCCGGCGATGGTGCCATTGATCCCCTCCTGCGCCAGCAGCAGCGAGCCTTTGACGCCTTGCGCCTGGCAAAGCTCCAGCAGCGCCGGACGGATCGCGGCGGGATCGGGGAAACGGGTGAAGTGATAGAGGGCAGCAATTGTGTACATACCCCGCCCTTAGAACCATGGCGCGGGTAATTCAAGAGAAAGAGCCACCCCCGCTGAGCCAGTAAAATAAGGGCTTTGGATGCATGTTAATTGCTGCACCGGTATGCGACTGGTCAGCGGGAGTTTCCAAGATCCATTGCCGCCGCTACATATTGTGTGCCCAGCAAAGGAATTGCCGATGACCCAGGCTCTGATTGTCGTGGATGTACAGAATGATTTCTGCCCTGGGGGCGCCCTGGCCGTGCCCGGCGGGGATGAGGTGGTGGCCCCCATAAACGCCATGATGGACCGGTTCGATGCGGTGATCCTGACCCAGGACTGGCACCCGGCGGGGCATACCTCCTTTGCGTCTTCGCATCCGGGAAAGGATTCGTTTGACACGGCCGAAATGCCTTATGGCACCCAGGTTTTGTGGCCGGATCACTGCGTGCAGGGCAGCGATGGGGCCGCATTTCACAAGGGTTTGCGCACCGATGGCGACCTGATCATCCGCAAGGGCTTCCGGCCAGGAATTGACAGCTATTCGGGGTTCTTTGAGAACGATCACTCCACCCCCACCGGGCTGGAAGGCTATTTGCGCAGCCGCGGCATCACTGCGCTGACCCTGGCTGGACTGGCCACTGATTTCTGTGTTGCCTTCACTGCCCTGGATGCGGCGCGGCTTGGCTTTTCCGTAACGGTTGAGCTGGCAGCCTGCCGCGCCATTGATCTGGACGGATCGCTGCAGGCGGCGCTGGAGGGAATGGAGAGCAAAAATATAAACCTGCAATCTTAAGGAGAATGGCGCGAAATATTAACAAAGGCGTTGCTATGCTGTGCGGGCACCCCGACAGATGCCAAGGCTGATTGATGGACACTTCGGACTGGACCGGCAACGGACCGCTGGCCAACTTTAGTAAACGATACGGCTCGCTTGAGCTGTTGTTGCGCTATTGCCGCGGCCGTGTCCGCGCGTTCCGGGCCCGCCTGTTGTTCATGCTTTTTGCTTTTGCCGTTCTTGGGCTGGTTGTGCCGCCGCTCTATTCGCTGCTGGCTTTTGCGCTTGCGCTTGCCGGGGATGTTGCGGACTGCCTTCTGCTGCGCCAGGCGGATCATCTGGTCCGCCGCGGGATGAGCGAAGGGTGGCTGCGGCTGCTGACGGCGCTGACCGCCTTTTTGCACGCCTTGGCGCTCGGCGCGGCCGCGTCAGCCCCGTTCTGGGTCGAAATGCCGGGATTGGTGCCGCACGCCCATAATGAGCCGCTTTTTACAATCGGTCTGCTTACCGGGATGGCGATCAATGCCGGGCTGGTGCTGCCGTATCATCCGCTTGCAGTCATAACCAGACTTGTCACCTATGCGGCACTGCCGGTTGCCTTTCTGGCCGTGGAGATCGTTGAAACCCCGGTTCTGGCACCTGCGTATTTCCTTCATCTGGCAGGGCTGGCAGTTCTTTTTGCCTCCTTTTTCTGGTTTCTGAGCTATGTCAGGCGCAATTTCAGCCGGACCCGCGGCGCTTTGCTGGCACAGGCGCTCCAGCAGGAGGAACTGGAAGCCGCCTATGTCCGGCTTTCCGACCAGAAGATGGAGGCCAAGCGCCTGGCGCTGGTTGCTGAAAGCGCCAATGACAGTGTTATGCTGATGGACCGCGACGGGCGCATCACCTGGGTGAACGACAGTTTCACCCGCATCACCGGTTACAGCTTTGACGAGGCGCTGGGTCAGTTGCCCGGCGATCTGCTGAACAGCGGCGAGACGGACGCCGAGACTATCCGCCAGCTGCAAGACAGTGTTCTCCATGCGCGTCCTCTGCGGGTGGAAATCCGCAATCGCTGCAAGGACGGCCGGCGGGTCTGGATCGAGACCAGCCAGGTGCCGATGCTGAACGCAGCCGGCGAACTGGAGACCCTGATCGCGGTGGAGCGGGACATCACCGCCTCCAAGGAACATGCCCAGCAACTGGAACAGGCCCGTATCGCCGCCGAGGAAGGCGCCCGGGCCAAGGCTGATTTTCTGGCCACGATGAGCCACGAAATCCGGACACCGATGAATGGTGTGATCGGCATGGCCCAGTTGCTGCGCGAAAGCAGCATGGATGAAGAACAAACCCTTTACACAGACACCATCCTCAGTTCGGCGGATACCCTGCTGGCGCTGATCAATGATGTGCTCGATTTTTCGCAAATGGATGCCGAGGAGCTTAACCTCAGCCAGGTCAATTTCGATCCGCACGCCTGTTTTGAGGAAACCATCCGCCTGCTGCAGGCCCAGGCAGACGCCAAAGAGTTGGAGCTGGTACTGAAAATCACCGGTCGTGTGCCCAGCCTGCTGCGGGGGGATGACCGGCGGATCCGGCAGGTTCTGATGAACCTCACCGGTAATGCGATCAAGTTCACGGATCAGGGCCGGGTGCTGGTGACACTGGATGCCGAACCGGCGGCGTCAGGGACAGGCCGCGACCTGGTGTTCTCGGTTGCAGATACCGGAATTGGCATCGCCGCGGAAAAGCTTGGCAAGGTGTTTGAGCGTTTTTCCCAAGCGGATGCTGCAATCAGCCGCCGTTTTGGCGGCACCGGGCTTGGGCTGGCCATATCCCGCCGCATTGCGGAAGCGATGGACGGCAGTATCACGGTCACGTCGGAACCGGGCTTGGGGTCCTGTTTTACGGTGCGGCTGCGGTTGCAAACGCCTCAGCCGGAACCTGCAAAGGCGCCCGCGGCACCGGCCTATCCGGACAGCTCCCCGGCACTGGACGGCCTGCGGGTTCTGGTGGCCGAGGACAACGCGGTGAACCGGGTGCTGATTGAAAAATTCCTGCAATCCGCCCCGGTGGAGCTGGCCTTTGCCAAGGATGGCCGCGAGGCAGTGGCGCGTTTTGAAGATTTTGCGCCCGATATCATTCTGATGGATATGTCGATGCCGGAAATGGATGGGCTGGAGGCCACCCGGATGATCCGGGCCAGGGCCCGCCCGCAGCCGGCCATTGTGGCCCTGACCGCCAATGCCTTTGAGTCTGACCGCAAGGCCTGCCTGGATGCCGGCATGGATAACTTTATGAGCAAGCCGATCAACCGGGGTGTGCTTTTGGAGGTGCTGGGCCAATTGGCACCGCAAGCACAAGCCCGCCGCGCGGGTTGATTTCCTTGCTCCCGCAGGCGCGCTATTCTATCAATCAGTGACCCTTATGCACGAGGCTGCCGGTGGATATTGCAACCCGCGTCTACAATCACAAATGGAAAATCGATCCGATTGTCCGGTCGCTGATTGATACGGATTTTTACAAGCTTCTGATGTGCCAGTCGGTGTTCCGCAACAAGCCGGACACGACGGTGGCCTTCTCGCTGATCAACCGTTCCGCGCAGGTGCCGCTGGCCCGGCTGATCGACGAGGGCGAGCTGCGCGAACAGCTCGACCATATCCGCTCGCTGTCGCTCAGCCGCGGTGAAAGCACTTGGCTGCGCGGCAATACCTTTTACGGCAAGCGGCAGATGTTCCGCCCTGACTTCATGGAATGGTTCGAGGGCCTGCGCCTGCCGCCCTATCATCTGGAACGCAGGGGCGATCAGTATGAGCTGACCTTCGAGGGCAAATGGCACGAAGTGATGCTGTGGGAAATCCCAGCGCTGGCGGTGCTGATGGAGCTGCGCAGCCGTGCGGTAATCAACAGCATGGGCCGGTTTGAATTGCAGGTGCTTTATGCCCGCGCCATGACCAAGGTTTGGGAAAAGATCGATCGCCTGCGGGACGTGGACGGGCTGACCATCGCCGATTTCGGCACCCGGCGGCGGCACTCGTTCCTGTGGCAGGACTGGTGCGTGCAGGCGATGCACGAGGGGCTGGGCGGCAAATTCACCGGCACCTCCAACTGTCTCATCGCGATGCGCCGCGAAGTGGAGGCGATCGGCACCAATGCCCATGAGCTGCCGATGGTCTATTCCGCGCTGGCTGAAGATGACGCGAAGCTGGCCCAAGCGCCCTATGACGTTCTGTCCGACTGGCATGACGAGCACGAGGGAAACCTGCGCATCATCCTGCCCGACACCTACGGCACCCAAGGCTTCCTGGACCGTGCGCCCGATTGGCTGGCCGGCTGGACCGGCATCCGTATCGACAGCGGCGATCCGGCCAAGGGCGCGGAAGTTGCGATCAATTGGTGGCAGGACCGCGGCGAGGACCCGGCGGAGAAGCGGGTGATCTTTTCCGACGGGCTCGACGTGCAGCAGATCCAGGACCTGCACGCGCAGTTCTCGGACCGCACCAAAGTGTCCTTTGGCTGGGGCACGCTGCTGACCAACGACTTCCGCGGGCTGGTGAAGGATAACGCGCTGGCGCCGTTTTCGCTGGTCTGCAAGGCGGTTGCCGCCAATGGCCGGCCGACCGTGAAACTGTCGGACAATCCGGAAAAGGCAATGGGGCCTGCAAAGGAGATTGCGCGCTACAAGCAAGTATTCGGAGTCGGTTCTCAGGAACGGCTGGACGTTGTTGTTTAACTCTCTTCCTGCGCTGCAAAGAACGGGCTGGCTCCCGCGCGTTGCCCCTGCTTTGAAAAGCAAGGGCGCCCCTTGGGCCCGGCACGCCGCGCTGGAGGCGCGGCCTGCCGGGCATTGTGCAACGCACGGCGCAAAACTTCTTGCGGCAGCGGGACCTAACCGTGATGGGCGGCCACGGTCTTGAGCTGCGAGAACCCATAGAGCGCTTCAAACCCCTTTTCCCGCCCATGGCCGGATTTCCCGACACCGCCAAAGGGCAGCTCAACCCCGCCGCCGGCGCCGTAATTGTTAAGGAACACCTGCCCGGCCCGAAGACGCTTTGCCAGCCGCATCTGCCGTGCGCCGTCTCGGGTCCAGACGCTGGCCACCAGACCGTAATCGGTGCTGTTGGCAATCCGCACGGCGTCTTCTTCGGTCTCAAACGGGATCAGCACCTGCACCGGGCCGAACACCTCCTCGCGCGCCAGCACATGATCCGGCGGCACGTCGGCAAACAGAGTGGGCCGGACATAGGCGCCCGTTTCCGGCGCCTGCGGGGAAATGGCGCCATGGGCAGCAACCGGCAGGTTCGCGCCCTGCTCCAGATAGCTTTCGACAATCTGTTTTTGCCGGGCAGAGATCAGCGGTCCCAGCTGCAGGTCGTCCTTTGCCGGCCCCGCCTTCAGGTCACGGTAGGCATCTGCCATCCGCGCCTTCACCTCGCCGTAGACCCCGCGCTGCACCAGAATACGCGAGGAGGCCGAACAGGTCTGGCCTGCATTCTGGATGCCTGCATTCACAAGAAACGGCAATGCGGCGTCCAGATCCGCATCGTCGAACACAAGCTGCGGAGACTTGCCGCCCAGCTCCAGCGTCACCGGAACCACATTGGCGCCTGCGGCCTGCTGCACCAGAGCGCCCGTGCGCACCGAGCCGGTAAAGGAAATATGCTGCACATTTGGATGCCCTGCCAGTGCCGCGCCGGCTTCCCCTCCCAGACCCGGCACCACATTCAGCGCCCCGGCGGGCAGCCCGGCCTCGACCGCGATACGGGCAAAAGCCAGTGCCGTCAGGCAGGCTTCTTCGGCCGGTTTCAGCACGCAGGCATTGCCCATTGCCAGCGCCGCACCCACCGAACGCCCGATGATCTGCATCGGGTAATTCCAGGGCACGATATGCCCCGTCACCCCATGCGGTTCGCGCAGCGTATAGACGGTGAAACCGTCCAGATAAGGGATGGTCTCTCCCATCACCTTGTCCGCTGCGCCGCCGTAGAATTCGCAGTAGCGCGCCAGCGCCAGCGCATCGGCCCGCGCCTGGGTCAGCGGCTTGCCCACGTCCATCGCTTCCAGTGCGGCCAGTTGCTCCACCCGCTTCAGCACCAGCTGTCCGATCCGGGTCAGGATGCGGCCGCGCTCCAGCGCTGTCATCGCGCCCCATTCCCCCTCCAAGGCAGCATCTGCGGCCTGCACCGCAGCCTCTATATCCGCTGCACCGCCGCGGGGGATCCGGCAGATTTCGCTGCCGTCCGAGGGGTTCATCAACGGCAGGGTTCCGCCGCTGGCGGCAGGAATCCAAGCGCTGCCAATGAGGCACAGCGCGGGATCGAACCAGAGAGGGGAGGCGTCAGTCATTATGGGCTCCTGCAACGTCGAATGTGTAGCTTTTGATCTGATGTCCGGTGAAGGGCGCGCCCTCGCGCAAGTCCCGGATGCCGGGCAGGAGGCTGAGGCATGTGCCCCAGAACGCCACAGCCTGGCGTGAGGATTTCGACAATCCCATGCGCCAGCGCCCCGGAAACTCCTGCAGGATAAGGCAAGCGGCTTCCTGGCCCCAGCCCTGGCGGCGGTGCTGCGGCAGAATGCAGAACTCAGACAATTCGCGCCGGTCATCGGGCAGGTTCAGCACGATGGCAAAACCGATGCGGGCGCTGTCGTTGCGCAGCCAGAAGGCGGTCACATCCTTGCGGTGCAGCATCTGGCCTGCACGCCCGGTAGGATCGATCGCAGCGTGCGGCGCTGTCTCCTTGAAATAGGGCGCCATCGCTGCGGCCAGCAAGGCCTGCTCCCGCGGCATGATCAGCGCTAGAGACAGGGTCATGCAGCCCCCGAATTCAGATCGGGAAGAACCGGCGCGGCGGCAATCAGCTGCCGGGTATAGGGGTGCTGCGGATTGCTGAACATGGCCTCGGTTGCACCCTGTTCGACGATCTCGCCTTTTTGCATCACCAGGCAGCGGTCGGTGATCGTCCGCACCACGCTCAGGTCATGGCTGATGAACAGATAGGTGAGGGCATAGGCCTCGCACAGCTCCGCCAGCAGATCAAGGATCCGGGCCCGGACCGAGACGTCGAGAGCGGAGACCGCCTCGTCAAAGATGATCAGCTCTGGACGGGTGATCAATGCGCGGGCAATCGCAATACGCTGGCGCTGGCCGCCGGAGAACTGGTGGATGTATTTGCCGGCATCTTCAGGGTTTAGCCCGACAGCAGAAAGGGTTTCGGAAATAAGCCCGGCGCGCGCCGCCCCGCTTGGTGGATCGGGCAGCAAATGGAAAGGTTCGGTGATCAGCCGCTCCACCCGGTGACGCGGGTTGAAGCTGCCATAGGGGTCCTGGAACACAACTTGGACTTTGCGTCGAATCGCCGGGTTGAGGTGTGTCGCAACACGCTTTCCATCGAGGCGGATCTCCCCGTCCTGCAACGGTTCCAGCCCCAGAATAGCCCGTGTCAGGGTCGATTTACCGCACCCCGACTCACCCACCAGGCCCAGCCGTTCACCGCGGTTCAGGGTAAAGGAGACATTGTTCACGGCGCGGAATGTGCCGGGTTTGGAAAACAGCGATTCGCGCGGGGTTCTGTAGTCGCGGACCGCATTCCTGACCTCCAGCAGCGGCGCGGGGGCGGGCGGGTCCGGCAGCGCCACCTGATGGCTGGAGGCTTCAAACAGCATCCGCGTATAGGGATGCCGCATGTTGCGCAAAAGCCAGGTGGTGTGACCGGTTTCCACCACTCCGCCGTTCCGCATGACGACGATCCGGTCGGCCAGGTCAGCGACGACGGCCAGGTCATGGCTGATGATCATCAACCCCATGCCATAGTCCTGAACCAGATCCTTCAGCAGCTCCAGAATCTGCGCCTGGGTAGTGACATCCAGCGCGGTGGTCGGCTCATCCGCGATCAGCAGCTTGGGGCGCAAAGCGATGGCCATTGCGATCACCACCCGCTGGCGCTGGCCACCCGACAGCTCATGCGGATAGCGCGACAGGGGGAAACGGTCCGCCGGCAGGCCAACCCGCTCCAGCACCTCGCGGGCGCGGGCTTCGGCCTGCATGCGGGGCATCGCTTTATGGATCAGGATCGTCTCCATCACCTGCGCACCGATGGTCTTGACTGGGTTCAGCGCGGTCATCGGCTCCTGGAACACCATGCCAATGGACTGGCCTCGCAGGGCGCACATTTGCGTCTCGGACTGCTCCAGCAACTGGGTACCGCTCAGCGTTATGTACCCCTTGGCCTCCGCAAGGTCCGGCAGCAGCTGCAGGATGGCGAGTGCGGTCATAGACTTGCCCGACCCGCTTTCACCGGTGACCGCCACGATCTCGCCCGGCTCGATGTGGAAACAGACATCCTTCAGCACCTGAAAAGCGCCGATCCTGACCGACAGGCTGGTGACATCCAGTAGCGTCATGCGCGTGCCACCCTTAGTTTCGGGTCCAGGAAATCGCGCAACCCGTCGCCCAGCAGGTTCAGCCCCAGCACGGTCAGGATGATGGCCATGCCCGGCACCAGCGCCAGATGCGGGGCAAAGCTGACCATTGTCTGAGCGTCGGCCAGCATCCGGCCCCAGCTAGGGGTGGGCGGCTGGGCGCCGAGGCCGACATAGCTGAGACCCGCTTCCGCCAGGATACCCAGCGAGAACTGGATGGTGCCCTGCACGATCAGCAGGTTCATCACATTGGGCAGGATATGCTCAGCCGAGATCCGTGCCGCGCCCTTGCCTGCCACCCGTGCGGCCAGGATGAACTCGCGCTCCCACAGGGACAAAGCTGCGCCGCGGGTGATGCGGGCAAAGACAGGGATGTTGAAGATGCCGATGGCGATAATTGCGTTGACGGCCCCGGCACCCAGGACGGCAGTAATCAGGATGGCGATCACCAGCGAGGGAAAGGCAAAGACCAGATCGTTGCCGCGCATGATCCCCTCATCCAGCCACGACCCGTTGCACGCGGCGGCGGCCAGCCCCAGCGGCACACCCGCGCCCATACCAATGCCGACAGCCACCAGCGCCACGGCGATGGAGGTGCGGGCGCCGACCATGATCATCGACATCAGGTCGCGCCCGAAATGATCGGTGCCCAGCCAGTGCTGCGCATTCGGCGTTTGCAGCTTGGCAGGGATGTTCATTGCCGCGTGGTCGAACGGCGTCCACAGAAACGACACCAGCGCCGTCAGCAGCACCAGCGAGGAGAGTACGCCGCCAAGGATCAGGTTGCGGGTCATGTCCGGCTCCTGAGGCGCGGGTCGACCAGCGCATAGGCGAGATCGACCAGGAAATTCACCGTAATGACGGCAAAGACCAGTAGCATCACCACCGACTCCACCACGATCAGATCGCGCGAGGAAATCGCCTGGAACACCAGCCGCCCGAGGCCGGGCAGGTAGAACACCTGCTCAATGATGATGGCGCCCGCCAGCAGGAATGAAAACTGCAAGCCGATGATGGTCAGCACCGGGATCAGGGCATTCCTGACCCCATGCCGCCACAGGGCCTGGCGGCGCGAGAGCCCCTTGGCGCGGGCAGTGCGCATGAAATCCTCGCCCAGGATGTCGAGCAGCGCCGAGCGCATCACCCGCGTCAGGATCGCAGCCTGCGGCAGCGCCAGTGCAATCGCAGGCAGGGTAAGCGCATGGACACCTGCCCAAAGCCCGGCATCCCAGCCCGGAAAGCCGCCGGCTCCGAACCAGCGCAGGTTGATGGCAAAGATCAGCACGAGCATCATCGCAAACCAGAAGTTCGGCACGGCGACCCCCAGCTGGGTAGCCCCGATCACGGCCATGTCCCCGGGCTTGCCGCGGCGGGCGGCGGCGTAGATGCCGGCCGGAAAGGCGATGAGCGTGGAGAGCGTCAGCGCATAAAGCGCCAGCGGCAGCGACACCCACAGCCGGTCGGCAATCATCCCGGCAACTGGCGTGCGGTAAGTGTAGGAGGTGCCGAAATCGCCGCCCAGCATGCCGGCGGCCCAGCTAAGGTAACGGGCCAGCTTGCCCTGATCCAGCCCCAGCTCCGCCTGCAGTGCGGCGACGGTGTCGGCCTGCGCATTGACCCCCAGCATGAAGGAGGCCGGATCACCCGGCGCCACCTCCACCACAAGAAAAATCACCAGCGAGGCCACGGCCAGGCTGGCAATCAGCGACAACAGGCGTTTCAGGGCGTAACGCAACATGCCCGCCACGTTAGGAGCGCCGGGCGGTTCGGTCCAGTGGGCAGCGAAGAGAAACGAGCGGCAGAGCATAAAAACGCGCAACGTCAAGAAGTTGTACAGGGTCTGACCGGAACAAGCGCGCCGCGCCGGGCAAGCGGCTGCCCGCCCCGGTGCGATGTGCTTTGGCAGCGGGCGGAAACCGGCTATCACTGCCTTATGCTGACGCGCCCCCTGTTCATTGGATCGGAAATCTATCGCGGATCGTCTTATGGCGGCACGCATCCGCTGCGGGTGCCAAGGGTCTCAACTGTGATGGATCTGTCTCGGGTGCTGGGCTGGCTGCCGGATCAGGCCTATGTGAATTCGCCCCGGGCGAAACCGGCAGCGCTGACCGCTTGGCACACGCCCGAATACGTCGCGGCGCTGCAAGCGGCAGAGGCGGCGCAGTCTGTAAGCGAAGACGTTCGGGTGCGGCACCATTTGGGCAGCATTTCCAACCCGGTGTTTCCGGAGATGTTCCGCCGCCCGGCCACTGCCGCGGGCGGGTCGATCCTGGCGGGGGAGCTGCTGGCAGGGGGCGGCATCGTCTACAACCCGGCGGGCGGCACCCACCACGGGATGCCGGACCGCGCCAACGGCTTTTGCTATCTGAACGATCCAGTGCTGGCGATGCTGTCACTGCGCCATCACGGCGCCCGGCGGATCGCCTATGTGGACATCGACGCGCATCATTCCGACGGAGTAGAGCATGGCTTTACCGGCGACAGGGACGCGCTGATGATCTCGGTGCATGAGGAGAACCTCTGGCCCAAGACCGGCGCGCTGACGGAGGATGCGGGCGGCTCGGCCCTGAACCTGCCAGTGCCGCGCGGCTTCAACGATGATGAGATGGCCCATATCCGAGACGTGCTGATTCTGTCCGCGGTGGAAGGTTTTGCGCCGGATGCCATCGTGCTGCAATGCGGGGCGGATGCTGTGACAGAGGATCCGCTGCCGCATCTGGATCTGTCGAACAATGCGCATTGGGCGGTGGTGCGGGCGTTGATGGGGATGGCGCCGCGATTGCTGGTGCTGGGCGGCGGCGGCTATAATCCATGGTCGGTCGGGCGGCTCTGGACCGGGGTCTGGGCCACGCTGAACGGGTATGAGGTGCCCGAGAGGCTGCCCGCGGGGGGCGAAGATGTGCTGCGCGGGCTGGAGTTCAACGGCAACCGTCTGGGCCGAAACCCGCCGGAGCATTGGTTCACCACGCTGCGCGACCAACCGCGGGGCGGGGAGGTCCGGCAGGTGATCCGGGAGGGGGTGGCTTACTTGCGGGCTAGACGGGGGCTGTAATGCGGTAAGGGCATCGCCCGCCCCGTAGGGGCGGTTCGGGCGCTGCCCGGCCTGCCGGCCGGGCGATCGGTTGCAAGCCTGGACTAGTCAGCCCAGCTGAGTGCGCTGAGGTCGATGGCGGCGGTGGGCGCGTTCTCCCACAGCCCCTGCAATCCGGCCTTGGCCACCCCCAGCTTGGCCAGCTGGAACAGGTAACCGTTGACGTAATCCGCCGCGATAATCTCCTGCGCCTGTTGCAGCAGCGCGGTGCGGGCGTCCGGATCGGTGGTGGCGTTCAGCGTCGCCATAAGCTCCTGGAATGGCTTGCTGTCATACTGGAAGTAGTACTCGGGCCGTGCATAGATGCCGATGTCCATCGGCTCGGTATGGCTGATGATCGACAGGCCAAAGCTTTTGCCGCGAAAGACAGATTCCAGCCACTGCGCCCATTCCACGTTGATGATCTCCGCCTTGATCCCCACCTGGGCCAGCTGCGCCGCAACAATTTCACCGCCGCGGCGGGCATAAGAGGGCGGCGGCAGGTGCAATGTGGTCTCAAACCCGTCAGGCAGACCAGCCTCTGCCAGCAGCGCCTTGGCCCTCTCAGGATCAAAGGAAGACGCGCCGGTCAGATCCTTGTAGGCCGGGTTATGCGGTGCAAAATGGGTGCCGATGGGGGTGCCATAGCCGAACATCGCGCCGTCGATGATGGACTGCCGGTCGATGGCATAGGCCACAGCCTGGCGCACGCGCGCGTCGTCGAACGGCGGCTGTTTGTTATTGGTGGACAGGATTGTCTCGCCCTCGGTCGATCCCACCAGCACCTGGAACCGCGAATCAGCCTCGAATTGCGGCAGGTTCTCCGGCGCCGGGAAGTTGTCAAAGGCGTCGATATCCTCGGCCATCATCGCGGCAAAGGCGGCGGTGGGATCGGAGATGAATTTAAAGGTGGCCGAGGCCAGCGCGGGCTGTTCGCCCCAATACTCCGGATTGCGCGCCAGGCTGATCCGGTCGCCCTGCACCCATTCCTGAAAGGTATAGGCGCCGGTGCCGACCGGGCTGGTCTTGATATCCTCGATGCTCTCCGGTGCCACAATCACCGCATCGCCCCAGGCCAGATTGAACAGGAAACTGCCGTTCGGCGCGTCCAGAGTGACTTTGACGGTTTGCGGGTTCACCGCATCTACCGACACGATCCCCTCAAACAGCGCTTTCTGTGCGTTGGTGCTGTCTTCGGCGCGGGCGCGGTCGAGCGAGAACTTCACGTCCTCCGCATCCATCGTGCTGCCGTCGTGAAAGATGACGCCTTCGCGCAGCTTGAAGGTGTAAACGGTGCCGTCCCCGGAAATTTCCCAGCTTTCCGCCAACCCCGGCACCACAGATCCATCGCCCATGAACCGGGTCAGCCCTTCGAAAATGTTGCTGTAAACCACCGAATCGATGGCCTGTGCGGCGGCGCTTGTCGGGTCCAGATGCGGTGGTTCCAGCTGCAGGCCGATGGTGACGCTGTCCTTGGCCCAGGCGGCGCCCGCCATCAAGGCCAGCGCGGAACTGGCGGCGAAAACGTAGGATCTGAAGGCCATCGGAAAACTCCCTGTGTGCAAAATTCGGGCCTGTTTGGGCGCCTATTGGAAACGAGTTTCCTTGTTTCCCAAGCGTAATCAAGACCGGGCGGCATTTCGCGCACTGGAAGCACGCGGCGTTAATTGGTAATCCGGGCGCTATTCGAACTGCGGACAGGAAGCCATGAGCGCAACAGCCAAGAAACAGGCGCCCAACGCCGAAGACATCCGGGCCCGCAAAGGCGGCACCCCTTTGGTCAGCCTGACAGCCTATACCACGCCGATGGCGCGGTTGATGGACGCCCATTGCGATTTTGTGCTGGTCGGCGACAGCGTTGGCATGGTGCTGCACGGGCTGACCTCCACCCTGGGCGTGACGATGGAGATGATGATCCTGCACGGCCAGGCGGTGGCGCGTGGTCTGGAACAGGCGATGCTGGTGATCGACATGCCCTTCGGGTCTTATGAGGAAAGCCCGCAACAGGCATTTCGCAATGCCGCCTGGCTGATGGCCGAGACCGGCTGCGCCGCGGTCAAGCTGGAGGGCGGCGTCGGGATGGCCGAAACCATCCGCTTTCTGGTCAAGCGCGGCATTCCGGTGATGGCGCACATTGGTCTTACGCCGCAGTCGATCAATACTCTGGGCGGCTACAAGGTGCAGGGCCGTGATACGCAAGCCGACGCCGTGCTGGCCGATGCCCGCGCGGTGGCCGAGGCCGGCGCGTTTTCGGTGGTGCTGGAAAAGGTACCGCAGAAACTGGCCGACACAATCACCGCCGAGGTGGCGATTCCCACCATCGGTATCGGTGCCAGTGCCGGCTGCGACGGGCAGATCCTGGTGGTTGATGACATGCTGGGCTTTTTCACCGCCTTCAAACCGAAATTCGTGAAACGCTACGCCGACCTTGGCCCGCTGGCCGAGGCTGGTATTGCCGAATACGCCGCCGAGGTCCGTGCCCGCTCCTTCCCGGCGGCTGAGCATGTGTTTGCCGATCAGGCGCCCTCCAAAGGATGACTGCCGACATGACCGCACCGATCCTGCGCCGCTTGTCTGATCTGCGCGCCAAGACAACCGCATGGCGCCGTGCCGACGAAACCATCGGCCTGGTGCCGACCATGGGCGCGCTGCACGCGGGCCATCTGTCACTGGCCGCAGCGGCCAAACAGTCCTGCGACCGGGTGATCGTGACCATCTTCGTGAACCCCAAGCAGTTCAACAAGCCGGAAGACCTGGAGAATTACCCCCGGACTGAAGCTGACGACGCGCAAAAGCTCGCACATCTGGGGGTGGATCTGATCTATGTCCCGGATCCGGACCAGATCTATCCGCAGGGTTACGCCACCAATGTTTCTGTTGCCGGCAGCATTACGGACGTGATGGAAGGCCCCTTCCGTCCCGGCCATTTCGACGGGGTAGCAACGGTTGTGGCCAAGCTGTTTCTGCAAACCAGCGCGGATAAGGCGTTTTTCGGCCAGAAGGATTACCAGCAGCTGATGGTTGTCACCCGGATGGCCCGCGATCTGGATATCCCGATCGAGGTCATCGGCTGCGAGACCGTGCGCGAGGCGTCGGGCCTCGCCATGTCCTCACGTAATCTGCTGCTGCCAAAGGACAGGCTTGCCAAGGCGGCAGCGCTGAATGCCGCGATGCGGGAGGCGGCTGCCAAAGCTTCAGCGGGCGAACCTTGGGCGCCGCTGGAGACTGCTGCGCGCCAGACACTGGCGGAGGCGGGATTCGGCGACGTGGAATACTTCGACCTGCGATGTGCCGAAACGCTAGAGGCGCTGGATAGCCCCACACTTCCTGCCCGTCTGCTGGCCGCCGCCTGGATGGATGGCGTCCGGCTGATCGATAATATCGAAGTTCCTCAACTAAATCTTTAGTAGGGGCTGGCAGCGGTAACACTTTTGCGTTTATGCTCCCCGGTCAGAGGAGACTGGAGGGCAGCCGATGACCTATATTCTGGCAATTGATCAGGGCACCACGTCGACCCGGGCAATCCTGTTTGATGCGGGAATGCAGGTCGCGGGCACCGCACAGCAGGAGTTCACCCAGCACTACCCGCAGGCGGGCTGGGTGGAGCATGACCCGGAAGAGATCTGGGAGACCACCGTCACGGTCTGCCGCAAGGTGATGGCGGAGCTGGATGTGTCTGCCGCGGATATTGCGGGCATTGGCATCACCAACCAACGCGAAACCACCGTGGTCTGGGACAAATCCAGCGGCAATGCCATTCACAACGCCATTGTCTGGCAGGACCGCCGCACCGCATCTATTTGCGAGCAGCTGCGCCAGGATGGCCAGGCTGAGATGGTCTCTGACCGCACCGGGCTGCTGCTCGATCCCTATTTCTCCGGCACCAAGGTGAAGTGGATTCTCGACATGGTGCCCGGCGCGCGCGAGCGGGCGGCGGCGGGCGATCTGCTGTTCGGCACGGTGGATACCTTCCTGATCTGGCGGCTGACTGGCGGTGCCTCCCACGTCACCGACGCCACCAACGCCGCGCGGACGCTGATGTATGACATCCGCAAGGGCCGCTGGAGCCGCACCATCAGCGATCTGCTGGATGTGCCGCAGCAGATGCTGCCGGAGGTCAAGGACAGCGCGGCAGATTTCGGCACCACCGATCCGGAAATCCTGGGCGGCCCGGTCCCGATCCTGGGGGTGGCGGGCGACCAGCAGGCGGCCACCATCGGCCAGGCCTGCTTCCAGCCGGGAATGATGAAATCCACCTACGGGACGGGCTGCTTTGCGCTCTTGAACACCGGGGATGAGCCGGTGGTGTCAAAGAACCGGATGCTGACCACCATCGCCTATCAGCTGGACGGCAAGCCGACCTATGCGCTGGAAGGCTCGATCTTCATCGCCGGCGCGGCGGTGCAATGGCTGCGCGACGGGCTGGGGATCATCGAGGAAGCGTCGCAGTCGGGCGAGCTGGCGCTGCGGGCCGATCCGGGACAGGACGTGATCCTGGTGCCCGCCTTCACCGGCCTTGGCGCGCCTTATTGGGAGCCGGAGTGCCGCGGCGGCATGTTCGGCCTCAGCCGCAACTCCGGCCCGGCGGAATTTGCCCGCGCCGCGCTGCAAAGCGTCGCCTATCAGACCCGCGATCTCTATGAGGCGATGCGCGCCGACTGGGAGGACGACAGACACCACACCGTGACCCTGCGCGTCGATGGCGGCATGAGCGCCAGCGACTGGACGATGCAGAGCCTGTCGGACATCCTGGGCGCCGCCGTCGACCGCCCGGTGATGCAGGAAACCACAGCACTTGGCGCCGCCTGGCTGGCGGGGATGCGGGCGGGGATCTACCCGGATCAGACGGGGTTCGCCGATACCTGGAAGCTCGACCGCCAGTTTTCACCGCTGATGCAGCCCGCGGTGCGGCAGGCGGCTTATGCGCGCTGGCAGCGCGCGGTTCAGGCGGTGATCGGGGTTTGACGTTAGGCGGGCAAGGCAGGGCAGGGCGCTCCCGCCTGTTCCGCCACATTCTGCGAATGTGCCTCACAGTTGGGCGTAGCGCCGCGCTTTGCGCGGCGCCTTCCCTTTGCTGAGAAGCGGTTTAAGGTCAGAATTGCCCTTAAACGCGCCCATTCCAGGGTGATTGCGGCCATCCGCGCCTCAAGGGGGCATTGTTGCAGAACTCTGACCGCTAAGGATTCACATCACGAATCCATGCGGTTAGACGGGTTAGATGAGCAAGCCCGCACCTGCCCGCTACCGCACGACGAATTGGTCCAGCTACAACGATGCGCTCAGGAAGCGCGGGTCGCTTCTGATCCGGTTGGACAAAGAGATGACCTGGCTCGCGCCGCATGAAGGGCGACCGGGGCGTCCACCAGTCTTCTCGAACTCGGCGATCCAGTTCTGCCTGTCGATCAAGGTTCTGTTCAAGTTGCCACTCCGGCAGACCGCCGGGATGGTCGCCAGCCTTTTGCACCTGTGGACTGGCCCGTTCCCGATTTCTCTACACTGTGCCGCCGGCAGAGTGAGATGGGACCGTGGCCCCAGTGGGGCCGCGTAAGCCCATAGAACGCTGGCCGTCCAGATCCCGTATCGCCGCGCCGATGGTCCGTTGAACCTGCGTCCCCTCTCGGGACATTGCTATGCAATGCCCTGCCGGGCAACGGACAGCACCGGGATCAAGTTCCTTGGCGATGGTGAGTGGCAGGCCCGCAAGCACGGCGTTCAGGGGCGACGCCAATCGCTGCCCGGCAGTTGATTGCAGAGCAATCAATGAGAGGGGCGCAAGGTGCATCTTGCGATGGATGCTGCCACGTCTGACATCCGTGCTGTCCCTTGTCCGGCAGGCGATTTGCAAAGCAAATCTGACGAGAGGGAATTCACCCCCAGCCGCGACGGCCCCTCTCGTGGTTATGCTGCGCAAACCACTGCCGGGCAGTGGACAGCCCGGTCCTGCCGGAACTGCGCGACCAGAGTCCGAAGGACGAAGAGATCGGCAGCGTGACTGCAGACGGGGCCTATGACACGCGCCGTTGCCACTCCGCCATCATCAAGCGTGGGCCGTCCCGATTATCCCTATCCGCAAGAATGGCCAGCCGTGGAAAGAAAACTGCCCGGCGGCACAGGTCAGAAACGAAACCTTGCGCGCCACCCGGCACTACGGCCGGGCCTTCTGGAAACGCTGGACAGGATACCACGCCCGGAGCCGGGTCGAGGCAAAGATGCGCTGCTTGAAGGCATTCGGCGAACGCATCGCCGCAAGAGACCCTGGTAGCCAAACCGCTGAAATCCACATCCGCATCGCCCTCATCAATCGCTTCAATGCACTCGGCACCGCCGAGATCGTCCGCGTCGCCTAAGTTCAGAGGGGAAAGGGGTAGTCAGGCCTCAAGAGGGAGTTTTGCAACAACGCCCCTCAAGGGTGAGCAAGCTGCCCGGAAACGCTCCGGGGGAGCGTTTCGCTTGCGAACGGGCGGAGCCCTGGCAAAACCGTGCCTGCGGCACGGCGGCTGTGCCGCCCTTGACCCGCGGCTGGCCGCGGCGTGCCTCAGCTGATGCGGGCGCCTGCCGGGATGGTTGGCGGGCGGGCGTTCAGCTCCTCGATGGAGAAGCCCGCAATCATCTTGTATTTGGCGGCATGGGCGGCCAGTTCCGCCTGCGGGATCACTTTGCCAATGTCTGCGAAGTCGCCGCCGCAGAGGTCCTCGACCCGCTGCAGAACCCCGTCCGGCCCGCCGCCTGCGCGGTTGGCGAGACCCACTGCCGTCGTTACTGGGCGCACTTCTGCCTCGTAGGCCTCAAGCGCGGCGGATGTGACCCCGTGCTCCAGCAGTTGCGCGCCGATCACCCGCGCGTCCACAATGGCCTGGCTGGCGCCATTCGATCCTACCGGATAGGTCGGATGGGCAGCGTCACCCATCAGAGTCACGTTGCCGATCGTCCAGCGCTCCAGCGGGTTGCGGTCCACCATTGGGTATTCATAGACCGTCCCGGCACCGCGGATCAGGGCGGGCACGTCAATCCAATCAAACCGCCAGCCTGCGAAATCTGGCAGGAACTCAGTGATATCCGCGGGCCGGTTCCAGTCTTCCCGGCGCCAGTGGGTGGAGGGATCAAATCTCTTCTCGGCGATCCAGTTCATGGTGACGCGGTCCTTGGCATCAGGCGCCGAGATCGGGTAGGCCACCAGCCGCAGATGATCATTGCCGATCATCGCCATCGCCGCGCCGCCCTTGAAGGCAGGCGCGCGGGCGGTGGCCCGCCACAGGATACGGCCGTTCCAGATTGGCGCGCCCTCATCCGGCGCCATCTGTGCGCGCAGGGCGGAATGGATGCCGTCTGCTGCGACAACCAGCGATCCCTCGACCCGCCGCCCGTCCGCCAGCAGCAGCGCAGCACCCTCCGCCGCATTGTCAATCCCTGCCGCCCGTGTGCCGGTCTTAAAGCAGCCCGTCCCCGCGCGCTCCACCAGCGTGCGGTAGAGCATCATCTGCAGCGCGCCACGGTGCACCGAATACTGCGGCCAGGCATAGCCGGCGCGGGTACCACGCGGCTCCTCCCAGATCGTTTTGCCGAGCTTGCTGTAAAATCCCAGCTGCCGGGTCCGGACACCAATTGCGTCCAGTTCCGCCTCCAGCCCCAAATCGAACAGCTCCCGCACCGCGTTGGGCTGCAGGTTGATGCCAACACCCAGCGGTTTCAGGCCGCTGACTGCCTCATAAATCTGAAACGGAACCCCGATCTGATGCAGCGTCAGCCCCAGCGTCAGCCCTGCAATGCCGCCGCCCGTGATGAGGATGGACATGATAAGCATACTCCCTAATTGCGCGGGCAGATAACCACGGCGCGCGACGGGGAGCAAGCTGGCAGAAAGGGTAAAAGGTCAGCGCCGGCGACCGATGATCAGGTCGGGGCCAAAGATCACATCGGCATAATTGTGCAGATAGATTTTCAGCCAGGGCGTGAACCGTTCCGGGTGGCGGCTGACTTCGGCCAGAAGGTCATGGTAATCGACCCAGCGGGTCTCCATCACTTCGTCCGGGTTTGGGGTGATGTTCAAGGGGCGGTGGGCATGGGCCAGGAACACATCCACGGCTTCATGCTCGACCAGGCCATTGCCGACATCGGCGCGGTATTCCAGGTGATGGCGGAACTCAGGGTAGAGGCCGGTCAGGCCCAGCTCCTCCTGCATCCGCCGCACGGCACAGGCCGAGGGCTGCTCGTCCCACATCGGATGGGTGCAGCAGGTGTTCGCCCAGAGGCCGGGGGTGTGGTATTTCCCCATCGCCCGGCGCTGCATCAGGATTTCCACGCCTTTCACCACAAAAACGGAGACCGCCTTGTGTTTCAGCCCGCGCTCATGCGCGGCGAGCTTGTCAACAGGTGTCAAATCGCCGTTCACCCAGGCGGGGATCATGTGGCTCATGCTGTGTCCGTGACGGTTTTTTCTGGCGCGGCCTGCCGCAACTGCGATGGCCTGGCTCCTACCGCTAACCTCTGCGGGTTACGAAAGCAATTACGCGAAAAGCCGCGGCGAAAATGCCGCGGCTTTGTGGCCGTGCTGCCGGAAAATTCGGCCTTACTCGGAAGCGGCTTCTGCGTTTTCTTCCGCGGCGGGTTCTTCAGCCGGCGCCGGGCCGTGGCTGGCCAGGAAAGCAAAGATATCCTCGCCGCCCTTCTTCAGGCGGAAGGACATTTTTGACTTGGCTTTGGCGTTGCCGGTTTCGGCCTGCAGGAATTTCTTGGGATCGGTGGTGTAGCCGACGAATTTCGCTTCGTCCCAGACCAGTCCGGCTTCGCCCGCCGCAATCAAGTCCTTGCTGTATTTGAAGTCTTCGGTGCTGCCGGCAGTGCGGCCTGCCAGGCCCCACAGGTTCGGACCGGTCTTGCCGCCCTTCACGATCACATCGCCGTCGTCCGAGACAACCATGTGGCAGGATTTGCATTTGTTAAACCCCTTCTCCCCCTTGGCCGGGTCGCCTTCGGCAAAGGCAGGGGCGGCGAGGAGGCCGAAAATGGCGGCTGTAACGAGAGGTTTCATATTGCTTGCTCCGGTTTTGAGTTGGCAGGTGTGACTCATGATCCAATAGCCGGCGGTGTCAACCGGCAGTTTGACGCGCATCAAAGTCATGGCAGGAAGTTGCGGACCTTTATGGCGCCGCCCAGCAGGGCAGCAGATCGCCGGGTTCTGGCCGGGCGTGTGAGACAGCACGGGCAATGGCACGGCTAAGGCACAGCGCTGCGGCATGGCAGACCGGCCCAAGGTTCGCATCCGGGTTTTCCAGGGCGCCGGTGCTTGCGGCAAAGACCAGATCGCCGTCGCCGGGGGCATGGGCAGGGATAATTGCGCGTCCGATGCCGTCATGGGCGGCAGTAGCCAGGCGCTGGCACTGCGCCTTGCTGAGTGCGGCATCCGTGGCGACGATGGCGATGGTGGTATTGGCGCGCTCTTGCGGCATCGGGGTGCCGCCCAGCTTCTGCATGGCGGCCAGTTTGCGGCTTTCCGGACTGCGGCCCAGGCCGGCGGAGGGATCCGGGCCCAAACCGCCGAATTCATCCCCGATTTCAAATGGCGCCGCCCAGAAATGCCGCTCACCCGGCGTGGTGACGGCGCCCAGCGGGTTGGCGGCCACCAGCGCACCGACGGTCACGCCGCTGTCCAGCACCAGCGAGGCCGACCCCAGCCCGCCCTTGACCATCGCGGTCAGCGCGCCGGTGCCCGCACCAAAAGTACCAAGGTCAAAGGTATCTGCCGCGGCTTCAAACGCCGCCCGGCCCAGGGCGCGGTAGGGATTTTCATCCCATGCCTTGCCGCCGCCGTTCAGCAGATCAAACAGGATCGCGCCCGGCACCAACGGCACCCGCGCCGGGCCAACCGGAAAACCGCGGCCCTGACTGTGCAGCGCATCCATCACGCCGGAACAGGCATCAAGACCAAAGGCAGAGCCGCCGGACAGCACCAGCGCGTCGATCTTTGCCACCGATTTGTCCGGCGCCAGCAGGTCGGTTTCCCGTGTTCCCGGTGCGCCGCCCATCACATGCAACGATGCGGTGAAGGGCTTGTCAGCCGTTAGAACTGTGGTACCGGATTTCAGCGCCGCATCCTGCGCGTTGCCAACCAGGATGCCGGGGACATCGGTGATCAGATTTCGAGGGCCGGGGAGCATGGTGAGAAGTCCTTCTTGCATGAAGCGCGCTGGGGCGCGCTGCCTCCGGCGGGGGGGAGGCCTGTCATTGAAACCCTCCGGGGGAGGGTTTCAAGGCCGAACGGGCGGAGCCCGGAAAAGATGAAAGCGCGGCGTCAGATCCGCGGCTTGGGCGCTGCCGTCGCCGGATCGCCTGAATTCGGTTCGCCCTTGGGTTCGATCAGCAGCACCTTGCATTCCCGTTCGGCACGGGGGCGGTGACTGATGCCTTTGGGCACCACGAACAGCTCACCTGCGCGGACGGTCTGCGGCTGCTGGCCTTCGATATCCATCACCATTTCACCTTCCAGAACCAGGAAGAAATCATCGGTATCCGGATGATGGTGGAACGGAAATTCCCCCTGAAACTTCACCACCATCACGTCGTTGCCATTGTAATCCGCCACCACATGCGGGTCCCAATGGGTGGAGAATTGGCTGAGTTTTCCGGCCAAGTTCACAGTCTTCATATGCAGCGTCCCCCGTCCACTTCCATCGCCACTCCGGTCACCATGCTAGCCTCGTCCGAACACAAGTAACAGGCTGCGTTGCCCATGTCCTCGGGAGTGGAAAACCGGCCAATCGGGATGGTGGACAGAAACTTGGCGCGCATTTCCGGTGTGTCTTCGCCCATGAAGGTTTTCAGCAGCGGCGTTTCTCCGGCCACCGGGTTGATCGCATTTACCCGCACGCCATGGGGCGCCAGCTCAACCGCCATGGTCTTGGTGGCGGTGATCATCCAGCCCTTGGAGGCATTGTACCAGTTGAGGCTGGGGCGCGGCGAGACACCGGCGGTGGAGGCGACATTCAGGATCGCGCCGGTCTGGCGCGCCTTCATATGCGGCACCAGGGCGCGGGCTGTCAGGTAGACGGATTTGACGTTGATGCCTAGCACCCGGTCGAAGTCGTTCTCGGTGACATCCTCCAGCGGCGCAGGCAGATGGGTGACGCCGGCATTGTTGACCAGGATGTCCAACTGACCAAAGGCCTCCAAAGCGGCCTCTGCCATGGCATTGACCGAGGCGCCGTCGGAGACATCCACCGTCCACGCGGTGGCGTTGCTGCCCAGCTCTGCGGCCATTTCCGCTGCCGCAGCACCATTGATGTCTGCAATCATCACCCGGGCGCCCTCAGCCAGGAACTTGCGCGCAATCCCGGCGCCAAAGCCCGAGGCGCCGCCGGTCACGATGGCGGTTTTCCCGTCCAGCCGCATATTCTGATCCTCCCTGCTGTTTTGCCAGCAGCATGGGCGGAGCGGGCGGCGGGTGCAATCCGCCGGATCAATCCGGGTCGATTTTACCGCGCGTCGCCTTCAATCCGCCGCGCTGTTTCTTGGCCTCAAGCCGCCGCTTGACCGAGCCGCGGGTGGGTTTGGTGGCAATGCGCCGCTTGGGCGCCACCAGCGCCTTGCGCACCAGCTCGGCCAGCCGCTCGCGCACGATTTCGCGGTTGCGCTGCTGCGACCGGGTCTCGTCGCATTGCAGGATGATCGCGCCTTCCTTGGTCCAGCGGCGCCCGGCCAGCCGTCTCAGCCGGTTTTTGACCGCGGGCGTCAGCGCAGGCGAGCGTTCGGCCTCGAACCGCAGTTCCACCGCGGTGGCCACTTTGTTCACATTCTGCCCGCCGGGGCCCGAGGCGCGGACAAAGCTCTCGGTGAGTTCCCAATCCTGCAGGGTGATTTGCGCGTTAACGTGGATCATGGCTCAGTCAGTAATCGAAAAGGGCTGTTCCCACACGCGGGAACAGCCCTTCGAGATGATAGGAGGTGCACCGGTTAGGTCAGCACCAATTCAGGGGTCTATACGCGCCAAGGGCTGCCTCGGCCGCACACCTTCTGAACTGTTCCGGCACTGCTCTCCATAGCTTCTCTAGACAATGGGCACCTCCTTTCTGAATGTTTCGTGTGATTCCAGCCTGCCATAGATTCGGTTAATGTCAAAACAAAATCATGTGGTCTTTGCGGTCAGTTTACGCACGATGATGCGGAAGGGCACAAGGGCGGCCAAAGCAAGCGTCAGTTTCACCAGCCAATCGGCCGTGGCAAGCGAGACCCACAGGGGGGCCATAGGGCCGATGCCCAGCAGCGGCAGCACCTCTGCGGCCCAGGCGACATCGTTGCCCGGCTCGAGCCAGGCAAGCGCGCCTGAGAAGGCGATGGTGAAGAAGATTGCTGTGTCCACCGAAGAGCCGGCCAGCGTGGACGCCAGCGGTGCGCGCCACCATTTGCCTGTCCGCAGGGCGGAAAAGACAGCAACGTCCAACAGCTGGGCGGTGAGGAAGGCAAGGCCGGAGCCAAGTGCAATCCGCAGCGTCACGGCCGGATAGGTGAAGCCGTCGCCCTGCAGCATGATTTGAGTGCCGATCAGCGAGCAGATGACCCCGGCAAGGAAACCGGCCAGCACCACCTTGCGGGCAGCTGCGGTGCCATAGATCCGGTTCATCACATCAGTGACCAGGAAAGCGATGGGATAGGTGAAGGCGCCCCAGGTCAGCCATTGGCCGAACAGGAATTGCACCAGGATGTTGGACGCCACAACGACGGCGGCCATGGCAGCGATGCCGGGAATATGTGAGCGGGTCATGGGCCGGATCCATTTTTCAAGGCCGCGGGCATCATGACTGCCACGGCAGAAGACTGGCCCTTTAAACCGGACGTCCTGCTGCTGCAAGCATCCTGCAGGGCAGCGGCTCCCGCCCGTTCGGGCGCATTTCAGGAAATGCGCCGCCCGGTTGGGCCCGGCGCCGCTGGCGCGGCGCGGGGACTGGTGGTCAGCGGGGCAGCGCGTATTCTACTATTTCGGTGCGTTGAAAGGGCAGGAAATTGTCGTCCGACACCATCGTGGCGCGCAGGCGCCCGGTTCCATCCGCCCAAACTGACAGCCCTTCCAGATTGTCATGGGTGCGGGCGCGGGTCTGCAGCAGGATCGCCTCGTTCGCGGGCCCTGCGGCGGTGATGTCCCAGCGGCGCAACCGGCTGCGGAAACCAAACAGGGTAAAGTCGCGCTCCAGGAGATAGAACCGCCCATCAGGGCCGAAATCGGCATCCACCGGCAGAAAACCACCCTCGGGCGGCAGGCTGAAGGGGCGCGACCAGCGGCGGCCGTTCCAGCGCCAGACCGGGATCTGCCCGTGTTTGTCCAAGGCGCGTTCGGGCAAGGTATACAGCCGCCCGCGGGCATCAATGGCCAGGGTTTCCAGCGATTTGTTAGGCGGCAGGCCGCGAAAGGCCTTGGGGCGCGGCAGCACCGTGGCGCGGCCTTCGGGGCTATGGTACCGCGCCACCCGTGCGGCACCTTCAAAGGAGATATAGCGGCTGCCGTCCGCCGCCACCGCCAGCCCTTCGCTGTCGCCGGCAAAGCCCCGGAGCGTTTTGCCGGTAGAGGCCCGCAGTTCATGCGCGCGCCGGGCCGTGATGCCGGAAATCAGACCCTGGCTGCGCTGGATCCGGGTTGTCACCAATGTCGCGCGGTCGCTGAGCACGGTCATGGACTTGCCGCCGTCACTGAGCTTGAGCGCCGAGAACCCGCCGAACCAGCGTTGGTTCAGTTTCCAAGTATAGCTGCTGAGGTGCTGCGCCTTGCCTGCTGCCGCAGCAGCGGGGCGGTTTGCCGCATAGGCCGCTGCTGCCAGGCCGGCAGCAGCAGTGAAGGCCAGGATCAGTTTGATTGCAGAACGGCGGCGCATTGCTTGGGCAGGTCCGAAAGGGTGTAATCGCGTCTCGGTTTAGGCTTTGGCGCGTTGGGGTCAACCGGTTTCGGCGGCGGCGGGTTCAGGATGTCATTGACCCAGCGCTGGGCATCGGCGCAGCCGTCGCCCTTGGGCGGGGCCGCCTGATCAACGCAGCCGCGCGCGCCGCGCGGACAGGCCAGCCGCACGTGGAAGTGATAGTGATGCCCCCACCAGGGCCGGATCTTGCGCAGCCAGCGGCGGTCGCCCTTTGCGTCCTTGCACATCTGCACCTTGGCGCCGGGAAAGACAAAGATCCGCGCCACCCGTTTATCCTGCGCTGCGGCTTTCAGGATTTCATGATGGGCACGGGTCCAGCTGGAGTTTACATAGGCGCCCTTGGCCCGGCGCATCGAGATTGAGGAGATGTTTTCCCGCGCACCGCGGCTGAGGTTCAGCCGGTCCGGCGGCCGCATCCAGATGTCGATATCGAGACCGATCTGATGGCTGCGGTGGCCCGACAGCATCGGCCCGCCGCGCGGCTGGCTGATGTCGCCGATATACAGCCCCTTCCAGCCGCGCTGTTTGGCGGCCACGCGGCTCAGGTCCTGGACAAAATCAATTGCCGCCGGGTGCCCCCAGTTGCGGTTGCGGCTAAGGCGCATCGCCTGCCAGGTCGGGCCGGTTTCGGGCAGTTGGGCGGCGCCGGCAACGCAGCCCTTGGCGTAGGAGCCGAACGGCGCGGGGCGCTGCTGCGAGGCGCTTGGCTTGGCTCCGAACAGGGCCTTGGCCGGGGTTTGCGCACTTGCCGGGCTGCATAAGCCCGCAACCGCTAAACATATGGCAAGAAACAGTTTCAAACCTGATCTCCTTCTCCTTGAACCCAGAACAACAGTACCAATCCGATCAGAAACAGCCCAATCACGGGGGTGATCCCCAGCCGGGCGCTGCCGGTTACCGTGGTGGCCAGGCCGATCAGCGCCGGCGCCAGAAAGGCCGTGGCGCGTCCCGACAGGCCATAAAGGCCAAAACTTTCGGTCGCGTCCGCAGGGCTGGTGTGGCGTACCATCAGGCTGCGGCTGGCGGCTTGCAAGATACCGCCAAAGCCACCGATCAGCATGCCGCAGCCGAAAAACACCGTGTCAGGCAGGGTAGAGTCTTCTGCCAGCGTTATGCCGAAAATCTGGCTTCGCGACATATTGACGATGATCAGGCAGACAAAGGCCAGCACCAGGATTGAGGTGATGATCACCGGCTTCGGGCCCAGCCGCCGGTCCGCCTTGCCGCCCAGCCAGCTAAAGACAGTGGCGGCAAAGGCGGCGACAATGCCGAAAATGCCGATCTGGGTGATCTCCCAGCCCAGCACCAGCTTGGCGTAGACACCGCCAAAACCGTATAGCCCGTTCAGCGCGTCGCGGTAAAACATCGACGAGCCAAGATAGGTTGCCAGGCTCAGCCGGTGGCGCAGGCTGACAACCAGCTTGACCACCATTTGCCAGGCTTTGCCAAGGCTGGCCTTGCGCCCGGTGGCGCCGCGGTCCTGCACCCACAGGAAATAGGGGATCATGAAAACAGCAAACCAGACGGCGGTAAAAGGGCCGACGGCGCGGGTGCCTTCCTTGGCCTCGGCATCCAATCCCAGCGCCGGGCTAAGGCCGATCAGCGTCTTGCCCGAGCTTTGCTCGACAAACAGCAAAAGCATGATGAACAGCGCAATCACCCCGCCAAGATAGCCGAATGCAAAGCCGGAGCCAGAGACCGCCCCAACGTCCTCGCGGCTGGCAAGCGTCGGCAGCTGCGCATTGACAAAGATCAGCGCAAATTCGGCGCCGATGAAGCCAAAACCAAAGCTGACCAGCATCCACCACAGGTTGCTTCCCGCAGGGTCCATGTACCACAGCCCCCAGGCACCGATCAGATACATCAGTGAAAACAACATGATCCAGGGCAGGCGGCGCCCGGTGATATCGGCCAGCGCACCCAGAAACGGCGCGCCAAAGGCGATGATCAGACCGGTCACGGTCAGGCACAGCGACCAGACAGTCTGCGCCTGCGCCTTGGCAGCCTCGCCCGCCAACCCCTGGGTCATAAAGTAATCCGCGGCCACAGCGGCAAAGAACGGGCTGAAAATAAACGTCACCAGCAGCGTCTGATACGGCTGGCTGGCCCAGTCAAAGAACCACCATCCCCAGATCCGCTTGCGCGTGGATACCTGCTGCATGCCCGGCCTCTTTTTATCGTTGCCTTCAGGTATGGCAGGCGGGCAGGGGCCTAGGCAAGCCCGTCCTGCATCGGCGGCCAGGGCCGGCCGCCATCCGCTTGGCACCAATCCTTGATCCAGCCGGGCAATTCGGGTGAGTTTTCAGCGTCCTGCCCCAATGCCGCCAGCACCTTGGCGGGCGGTACGATGCCCTTGCGGTCCGTGACTGCGGTGCGCAGCATCACATGGCTGGCGCAGTCGCCGTTTTTCTTCCACATGGACTGTTCGACATAGATGAACTTGTCATCCCAGCCCGCCGCGCGGCTGCGCATCTCGAATTTCTCAAAGCCGCGGATGCGGCGGCGATAGCGCACCGAAGACCCTGCCACCGTCAGCCCCCAGCGGTTTTTCTTCAGCGCACCGATCAGCCCCGCCCGCTGCGCCAGCATGGTGCGGCCCAGGTCATACAGTGTCATGGTGCGGCCGTTGTTCAGCTCCATCCACATATCCAGGTCCCAGGGCCAGCAGATGTGGTGCGAGACATGCAGCCCGGTGATCGCCAGCCGCGGCATCCGGCTGGCCAGAACGGTATCCTTGATCAGGCGGAATATCGGGTACATATGCAAGGCCTCCTGTTTCGCTTGTGCCCGTGATGCCACCCGTTTACAGCGCGTCAACCGCAACCTCGCGGAAGCCTTGCGCATTTCGCCGCGTCTGCTTACCTGTGTGGCTGTTCGAAAAAGGGAATTACAGATGGTCTCGCTGTTCCAAATCCTGATGCTGATCCTGGACATTGTCTGGTTCTTCATCATTGCCCATGTGATCATGAGCTGGCTGATCAACTTCCAGGTGCTGAACCTGCACCAGCAGCTGGTGGCCCAGATCTGGTACATGCTGAACCGGATTCTTGAGCCGCTCTATGCTCCGGTGCGCCGGATTATGCCGAACATGGGCGGCATCGACCTGGCGCCGCTGGCTGTACTGATTGGCGTCTATGCACTGCGCATCATTCTGGTGAACAACGTCTCGGCCTTTTACTGATCTGAACATCTGCGGCCCGGCGGCTTTCGCCGGGCTTTTGCGCGGCAGCCCTTGCCGGCTGATACCTCCTGTGGGATTGTGCCTGCCAACAAGAGCAGACCACCACATTGAGGCCCATCGCCCCCATGACAGCCCCGGCATCCCCGGCAGAGTTAGCCGCGCCAGCCCAGACAGGCGCGTCCCCGATCCTCCGTGAGATCTTCGGCTTTGACGCCTTCCGACCCGGCCAGGAGGAAATCGTCGACGCCGTGACCGCGGGTGAAAACGTGCTGGCAATCATGCCCACCGGCGGCGGCAAATCCCTATGCTTCCAACTGCCTGCGCTGCTGCGCGACGGAGTCACTGTGGTGATCTCGCCGCTGATTGCGCTGATGCGGGATCAGGTCCGTGCGCTGCAAGAGGCGGGTGTGACCGCCGGCGCGCTCACCTCCGGCAACACCGAGGAAGAAACCGAAGCGGTGTGGGAGGCGATCGAGGCCGGCCGCCTGAAACTCCTCTATATGGCGCCGGAACGGCTCGCCTCAGGGGCCGCGATGGGGATGCTGCGCCGGATCGGCGTCAGCATGATTGCGGTGGATGAGGCGCACTGCGTCAGCCAATGGGGCCATGACTTCCGCCCCGACTATTTGCGCATCGGCGAATTGCGCCGCGCCCTGGATGTGCCGCTAGCCGCCTTTACGGCCACCGCGGATCAGGAAACCCAGGAAGAGATTGTCCAGAAACTGTTTGACGGCGAGGCTCCCCGCAGCTTCCTGCGCGGCTTTGACCGGCCCAATATTCACCTGGCCTTTGGTGCTAAGGACAGCCCGCGCCGCCAGATTCTGGAATTTGCCGCCGCCCGTAAGGGCCAGTCCGGCATCGTCTATTGCGGCACCCGCGCCAAGACCGAAGCACTGTCTGCAGCCCTGCGCGAAGGTGGCCACTCCGCCTGTTTCTACCATGGCGGCATGGACGCCGAGGACCGCCGCATTGTTGAGACCCGCTTTGCCCGCGAGGACGGCTTGATCGTGGTTGCTACCGTGGCCTTTGGCATGGGGATCGACAAGCCGGACATCCGCTGGGTTGCCCACGCTGACCTGCCCAAAAGCATCGAGGCCTATTATCAGGAAATCGGCCGCGCGGGCCGCGACGGGGCGCCTGCCGAAACCCTGACCCTGTTCGGCCCCGACGACATCCGCCTGCGCCGTACCCAGGTGGACGAGGGGTTGGCCCCGCCGGAACGCCGCGCCGCGGACCATGCCCGGCTGAATGCGTTGCTTGGTCTGGCCGAGGCGCTGCGCTGCCGCCGCCAGAAGCTGCTGGCCTATTTCGGCGAGGAGTCAAACCCCTGCGGCAATTGCGACCTCTGCGACACGCCCGCCGATGTGTTCGACGGCACCACTGTGGTCAGGAAGGCGCTGTCAGCGGTGCTCAGGACCGAGGAATGGTTCGGTTCGGGCCATCTGATCGACATCCTATTGGGCGCTGCCAACGAGCGGATCCGGGCCAAGCGCCATGATCAGCTGTCGGTCTATGGCTGCGGCAAGGAATTCGGCAAGCGCCAGTGGCAGGCGGTGTTCCGGCAGATGATGGGCCACGACCTGCTGCGCCCCGATCCGGAACGCCACGGCGCGCTCCGCTTCACGGAATCCGCCCTGCCGATCCTGCGCGGCGAGCAGTCGATCGAACTGCGCCGCGACACCATCAAAGCGGCTGAACGCCGCCCCGCAGTGAAGGCACTGGTTTCGGAAGAAGACGCGCCGCTGCTGTCGGCGCTGAAGGCCAAACGCCGCGCCCTGGCCGAGGCGCAGAAAGTGCCGGCCTATGTGATCTTTCCCGACCGCACCCTGATCGAGATGGCCGAGACCCGCCCGGAAACGCTGGACCAGATGGCGCGTGTGAACGGCGTCGGCGCCAAGAAGCTGGAGCGCTATGGCGATGATTTCCTGAGCGTGATCACCGGCGCCGCTGAGCAGCTGCATCCCGCAAGGCGCAGGCTGGCCGGGAGCGGGTCCGGTTCGGTTTACGACTCGCTGCTGGAAGTGCAGGCACAGCTTGCCCGCGGGGACTGCGGCACCATGAAACCGCTCAGCTGTTCCGCGTCGCTGCTTGCGAAAGTGGCGCAGTTGCGCGCCGGTGATGAGGCGGGGATCACAAGACTGTTAGGAGAGCGCCGCGCCGAACGTTTCGCAGCGGCGTTTCTGGACGTCCTGCGCGGCGCGGGCTAGGGTCGCGCCAAGGAACCCGGGCCTGGCAGCCGGGCCAAGAATTCAAAGGGGCAGATATGCTGGTAGTGACCTCTCCGGCCAAGAAGCTGGACTGGGCGGAGCGGGATCAGGACATGACCTGGCCCGCGCTGCATGACGACGCGGTAGAGCTGGCAGAGGTGGCCCGCGGACAATCCGTGGCGGATCTGATGAAGCTGATGCATATCAGCGAAGATCTGGCCAAGCTGAATCACGCACGGTTTCAAGAGTTTACTGCGGATCCGGCAACCGCGGCCACCCGCCCGGCGGCGCTGGCCTTCGCCGGCGATACCTACCAGGGCCTGGAGGCGTCCTCGCTTGATGCTGATGAAATGGCCTGGGCGCAGGAGCATTTCCGCATCCTGTCAGGTCTTTATGGTGTGCTGCGTCCCTTGGACGCGATGCAGCCCTACCGGCTGGAAATGGGATCGCGTCTGAAAAATGCGCGCGGGAAAAACCTCTATGAATTCTGGGGCAGCCGGATTTCCGCGGCACTGAATGCGCAGGCGGATGCGGTAAATGACAGCGTGCTGGTCAATTGTGCCAGCCAGGAGTATTTCGGAGCAGTGGATTTAGCAGCGCTGAAACCGCGTATCGTCACTCCGGTGTTCATGGAAGACAAGAACGGCACCCCCAAGGTGGTGAGTTTCTACGCCAAGCGCGCCCGCGGCGCGATGGCGCGGTTCATTATCCAGAACCGGCTGACAGATGCGGAGAGCCTCAAAGAATTTGATGCTGGCGGCTACGTGTTTCAGCCGGCAATGTCGGACCCCGGCAAACCTGTTTTTTTGCGCAGCGCCTGAGGCAGGAGAAAGGCTCCCGCCCGCTCCGGCACATTCAAAGAATGCACCTTCACGGTTGGGCGTGGCAGCGCGCTCTGCGCGCTGCCACGCCCAAGGCCGCACAAGGGCGGTGCCGGCGCAGCCGGTGCGCCTGCGGGCGCGGGAGAGTTTCGCCGTTGTTAAACACCGGCAGGGTGATGGAAAAGGCGTACGCTGCAAACGGATGGGAGAAGACCCGGAAAAGCCGGATCCTGGCGGCACCCGGCAACAGGGACACAGCTCAGCACTGGGCCAAGAGCAGAAGCCCTGGCGCACCCTGAGAACAGTTTGGTTCAAAGATTGACCGCCATGGCGTGGCGGCGGCGGGGGAGACCTGTCAGCTCAGAGTGCTTGGGCGGCAGCCGGGGCCGGCGGGCCGTCCTGATCCAAGGCCTGTGTCCCGTCAGGCGCACAGGCGCGGATCTTTTCGTGGATCAGCGCCTTGCGCAACGGCTTGGTCAGGTAGTGGTCCAGGCCGGCCGCAAGGATACCATCTGAATCGCCTGCCATCGCATGTGCGGTCAAGGCCACAATCGGGATATGGCCGCCGGTGTCCGCCTCGATACTGCGGATCCTGGCGGTGGCTTCCTTGCCGTCCATCATTGGCATCGATATATCCATGAAAATCAGATCCGGGCGGAACGCCTGGTAGGCTTCGACCGCCTCCAGCCCGTTGCCGGCAAACTTGAGCTCTATGTTCAACTCTTTCACCATTTTGCTGAACACCAGCTGATTGGTCTTGTTGTCCTCTGCTGCCAGCACCCGCATCCGGCGGATTTCCGGGTCCGGCGGCGGGCCGGCGGATGGTCCGGTCTGCTGTGCCTCAAGACCTGCTTGCGGTGCCATCGCCCTGTCTGCCGTCAGCGGGTCCTGCAGCGGAGCCTCGCAGCCGGGCCCGGCAGCACCGGCGCCCAGCTTGGCCAGCTGGTTGAAAAGATCGTCCCGCGGCGCCGGGGTTTGCAGCACCCCGTCCGCCAGCTGGCGGATTTCCGGATCATTGGCACCATGCGGGCCGGAATTCAGCATTAGCACCGGCACCCCGCGCCAGGATCCGGATTTCAGATCCCTTGCCAGCTGCACGCCATCCAGCCCGGGCAGGTTGTGGCCGCTGATGACCAGATCAATATTGCCGTGCATCGCAGCAAGCGCGCCAGGCGCGGTTTCGGCCGTGGTAACCTGAATGCCCAGCATCAGCAGATGCTTTTGCAGGATCTCGCGGTTAAGCGGCGCATCATCCGCCAGCAGCACATGGCGCAGCGCGCTTGGCAGCTTCGGCAAGGCCCGCTCAGCGGATCCTTCAAGGGGCAGCGGCAAACGGAAGCCGAAACAGGAGCCTTTGCCTTCTTCGCTGTCGACCCAGATCTCGCCGCCCATCAATTCGATCAGCCGCTTGGAGATCGCCAGCCCCAGCCCGGTGCCTTCAAACTTGCGGTTGCGCTCATCTTCGACCTGGTTGAATTCGCCGAAAATATGCTCAATCTTCTCTTCCGGGATGCCGATACCGGTGTCCTCGATCGAAATATGCACCGCGCATTGCTTGTCATCAGGCGACGAAACACCGGTCACCCGCAGGGTCACATGGCCCTCCTTGGTGAACTTCACCGCATTGCCGGCCAGATTGGTCAGCACCTGCCGGATCCGGCCTGGATCGCCGGTAAAGCGGGTTGGCAGGAACAGGTCGTAATCCACCAGCAGCGTCAGCCCCTTGTCCCGCGCGGTGGGCTGCAGCAGCATCACCACCTCGTGCAGGCTGCGTTCCAGGTCAAAGGGTTCTGGATGCAGCTCCAGCTTGTCGGCTTCGATCTTGGAATAGTCGAGCACGTCATTGATGATGACCAGCAGCGCTTCGCCCGAGTTTTTGATGGTGTTGGCATAAAGCCGCTGTTCCTCGTCCAGCTCGGTATCGCTCAGCAGCTCTGCCATGCCCACCACCCCGTTCATCGGGGTGCGGATCTCATGGCTCATATTGGCAAGGAAGGCGGATTTTGCCCGGTTTGCCGCTTCGGCGCGGGCGCGGGCGCCGCGCAGGTCCTTTTCATACTGCACGGTCGAAGTGATATCGAGCGCCAGCGTCACCACATCGCCGCCGTGGCCGCGCTGATCGATCAGCCGCAAATACCGCTCATCCCACAGCTGAATCACCACCGGATCGGGCGAAGGGGAAAGCCAGCGCTCACTCATCATTTCGCGCCAGGCATCGGTGCCCAGCTCGCCGGTATTGATCAGCCCTTCGTCGGTCAGAAGCTGCAGGATCCGCACATAGGAGATACCGGGCGAGACCTCTTCCAGCCCGTCGAAGATATTGAGGTAGGCGGTGTTCGCCCCGATCAGACTGCCATCAGAATCAAAAAAGGCAAATCCGTCCTGAAACGCCTGGATCGAATGCCACAGCCGCCGCTCTGCAGTCTCAACCTTTTCATGCGCTGTATCGAGGTCGGATTTCACCTTGGCGTTTTCATCGCGCACGGTGGCCACTTCGGCCTGGGTCTGGCCGATCTGCTTGGTCAATGCCAGCGCATGGCGGCCCAGCTTGCGGTTGGCAGCAGATAGCTCCGCCTGCTTCAGCTCAAGCAGCCGCTCGGCGGCCAGCCGGGCCCGTCTTTCTTCCGCTAATTTGTCGGCAAGGGGCATCCCTGCGAACTCCGGCAATACATTAACACGAACAGCGCGCGGCAATTCCGCACGCCAGAGACAGCAGGGCTGCCCTTACGTGTTACGCGGGTGAATCTTGCTATGACGTTAAGCCCGTGCCAGCCTGCGCCAAGTATTGGAGGGTGCCATGCCGCGTCTGTTTGCTTCGGTTCTACTGTATATTATTGCTTTTATTGCGTTTCTGCCCGCTGCCTGGGCCGGGCCGGAGGTTCCCGGTTTCCGGTACAAGGCTTTTGCCAACACCGATTTCTTCGGCTCGGACCTGCAGCCGCTGTTCGACACGGATGTCGAGTCCTGCGCGCGGGCGTGTTCTGCCCAGACGGATTGCGCCGGTTTTGTGTTCAACCAAAAGGCAAATGCCTGTTTTCCAAAATCCGCGCTGACTCAGCCCAGTACCTATGAGGGCGCCTTTTCGGCTCTAAAACAGCCGGCAACCGGCGGGCTTCAGGCAGAGGCCGCCATGCGGGCAGGCCGGCTGGACGCAATCCCGGACCTGGAGTTGCCGCGCGCGGCCGGGTTTGCCCAGTCGCTGGGCCTGGCCTATCCGCTGACCACAGAGGACGCCGCCAAGGCGGTTTCGGCGGCCCGTTCGCTGTTTCGTGCCGCAGAGCCGCTTGCGGCGTTGCGCTGGATGGGGCAGGCCGTGGTGCTGACTGACTCTGCTCAGGATTGGACCCGTTTCTCGGCCTATTTGCTGCGGGCTGCCAAAGACTCCGGCAACCGTTCCCAGCAGCGCCGTTTCCGGCAGGAGGCTTACTTGGCGGCCCTCAATGGCTACTTACGGGCAGCGGCACCGGCAGATCAGGCGCAGGCCCTGCGTCAGGCCGCCGAAGCGGTGGAGGCACTTGGCCGCGGCCGCGAGATGCTGCCGCTGCTGCGCCTGGCTGACAACATCATCCCGCTTAAGGCGAATGCCGAGATGATCCACTATGCGATCCGGAAATACGGTTTTCGCGTGACTGGCTCCACGGTCGAAAGCGAAAGTGCAGCCCCCCGTATCTGCGCTGAATTCTCCGAAGATCTGGAACAGGCCGGAACCGATTACGAAAACTATGTGCGCTTGGCCGGCAGCAGTCTGGCAGTCACCGCATCCGGCCGGCAGCTGTGTTTTGACGGGGTGGAGCACGGCAAACGCTACCAGCTGACCCTGCGCCGCGGGTTGCCGGCGGCCAGCGGCGAGCAGCTCTATAAAGATGTGGAGCTGACCCATTACGTGCGCGACCGCGCGCCCAAGGTCCGCTTCCCGGGCCGCGCCTATGTTCTGCCCGCGGGCGCTGCTGCGGCGCTGCCGGTGGAAACCGTGAACCTGACGGAACTGGACCTGCGCCTGCGCCGGGTCAGCAGCCGCAACGTGCTGCGCACCCTGCAGGAGGGGTATTTTGCCAAGCCGCTTTCCCAGTGGGAGGACAAGCATTTCGCCTCCGATATCGCCGAAGAGATCTGGCAGGGCAGCGCCGAGGTGGACACTGCGCTCAATCAGGCGATGACCAGCCGCCTGCCGCTGGAAGATGCCCTGACTGGGCAAAAGACACCGGGTCTGTACGCCCTCACCGCACGGGTGCCGGGCGCCGACCCTTATGACGACGCCGGTGCCACGCAATGGTTTGTGCTGACCACCCTGGGTCTCAGCACCATGTCCGGCAGCGATGGCCTGCATGTGCAGGTGCAGGGCCTGGCGGACGCCAAACCGCAGGCCGGTGCCGAGATCAGTTTGATCTCCAGCGCCAATGAGGTTCTGGCATCTGAAACAAGCGACGCCAGCGGCTATGTCCGTTTTAGGCCTGGCCTGACGCGCGGTACCGGCGGCGCGTCACCGGCGCTGATCACTGCCCGGGCGGGGGAGGGCGATTTCACCTTTCTGCCCCTGAACGATGCCGCTTTTGATCTGTCAGACCGCGGCGTGGCCGGCCGGCCCGCGCCGGGGCCGGTGGATGTCTTCCTCGCCACCACCCGCGGCGCCTACCGTGCGGGCGAAACCGTGCATGTGACCGCATTGGCGCGTGACGACAGGGCGCAGGCGATCGCGGGCCTGCCGCTCACCGCAATCCTGCTGCGCCCTGACGGGGTGGAATACACCCGCCAGACCTCCGCCGCAGGCCATCAGGGCGGCCATGTCTTTGCCCTGCCCACCGGCCCCGCCGCCCCGCGCGGCACCTGGCGGATCGAAATCAAAAGCGACCTCAACTCCCCCGCGCTCGCCAGCCGCCAGATCCTGGTCGAGGATTTCCTGCCAGAACGCATCGACTTTGCGCAAGAGGTCACCAATGCAGACACCCTCCAGCCCGGCAGTGCAGCGCAGATTGCACTGCAAGCAGACTACCTGTTCGGCGCGCCGGGTGCCGGGTTGATGGTGGAAGGAGACATCCGCCTCACTGCCGCTAATACCCTGGATCAATGGCCGGGTTTCCGCTTTGGCCGCTATGATACGGCCTCCTCTGCCCAGACCGGATTTTTCGGCGGCCAGGAAACCGGCGCGGATGGCAGCGCGGCCTTCGCTGTAAACCTGCCCGCTGCCGCCCCGGCAGAAGGCAAGCCGCTTCTGGCCACTCTCACCACCCGCGTCGCCGATGGCGCCGCCCGCCCGGTCGAACGCTCAGTGGACATCCCTGTCCGCCCCGCCGGTCCGGTCCTCGGCATAAAGCCGCAGTTTGACGAGGTTGCGGCAGAAGGCTCCGAGGCAGGCTTTGAACTCATCGCCCTGTCGCCGGACCTGACGCCGAAGCCGATGCGTGTCAAATGGACCCTGAACCGGGTCGAGACCCGCTATCAGTGGTATCAGCTTTACGGCAACTGGAACTGGGAGCCTATAACGCGCCGCACCCGCATCGCCACGGGCGAGGCGCAGCTGGGCAGCGATCCCCTGCCGCTGTCGCAGCCCGTTGACTGGGGCCGCTATGAACTGGTGGTGGAACGGCTCGACGGCGCCTATGCCTCTGCTGCTTATGATTTCTACGCCGGCTGGTATGCCCCCGAAGGCAGCACCGGGACGCCCGCCAGGCTGGAGCTGTCGCTGGACCGCAAAAGCTATGCACCCGGCGACACCGCCCGCCTGCGCATCGTGCCGCAAGCGGCAGGCACCGCGCTGGTCTCGGTGGTATCGAACCACCTGATCCACCGCATGGCTGTCGAAGTCCCCGCCGGCGAAACCGTGATCCCGCTGCAGGTGACACAGGACTGGGGCAGCGGCGCCTATGTGACCGCCACCATAATCCAGCCTGTTGCAGGCGACCGGGGCCGCACCCCGCTGCGCGCCCTAGGGCTGGCCCACGCAGGCGTCACCCAGCCCGGTCAGCAGCTGGAGGTGACGATTGACGTCCCCGGCGTGGCCCGCCCGCGCGGCACGCAAGTGGCGAAACTCCGCGTGGAGGGCGCGGCAGAGGGCGATGAAGTCTGGCTCACCGTCGCCGCCGTGGACCTTGGCATCCTCAACCTCACCGGCTTCACCAGTCCCGATCCCAGCGCGCATTATTATGGCCAGCGCAGGCTGGGGATGGAGCTGCGCGACATCTATGGCCGCCTCATCGACCCCGGCAACGGCGCCATGGGCCGCATCCGCTCCGGCGGTGATTCTGACAGCGGCCTCAAGATGCAATCGCCGCCGCCCACGCAGGACCTGGTGGCCCTGTTCTCCGGCCCGTTGAAAGTGGACGCCAATGGCGCAGCGGAGTTTCCACTGACCCTGCCCGCCTTCAATGGCACCGTGCGGCTGATGGCCGTCGCCTGGTCCGGCCGCGCTGTCGGTCAGGCCGAGGCCGACATGCTGGTGCGCAACCCGGTGGTGGTCACCGCCTCGCTGCCGCGCTTTCTGGCGCCCGGCGATGAAAGCCGCGCAAGGATCGAGATCGTCCATGCCGACGGCCCCGCCGGAGACATGGCGCTGACCGCCAGCACCGCAGGCGGTCTGACGCTGGGCAGCCTGCCCGCCTCCGTCACCTTGGCGGAACAGGGCAAGACAGTGCTGGAATTGCCGGTGACGGCAGAAACCGTTGGCGACCACGAACTCACCCTTACCCTCACCACCCCGGATGGGCAGGAGCTGCGTCAAAACCTGCGTCTGCCGGTCCGTGCCAATGATCCGGTGGTCTCTGAAACCCGCCGCTTCACGCTCGCAGGCGGTGATACTTTCCTGTTCAGCAAGGACGTCTTCACCGGCCTCCTCCCCGGCACCGCCCGTGCCGCCATCTCCTCTGGCCCGTTGGCCAAATTCGACGTGCCGGGCCTGCTGGCAGAGCTGGACCAGTACCCCTATGGCTGCACCGAACAGGTGACCTCCAAGGCACTGCCGCTCCTCTACCTCAGCAGCGTGGCGCAGGCGGCAGGGCTGGGTGATGGCCCGGCGGTGGACGCGCGCATCAACGCCGCCATCCGCAAGGTGCTGACCCGCCAGGCCTCCAGCGGCGCCTTTGGCCTCTGGCGCGCCGACAGCGGTGAGTTCTGGCTGGACGCCTATGCCAGCGACTTCCTCAGCCGCGCGCGATCGCAAGGCTACGCCGTGCCGCAACAGGCCTTCGCTCAGGCGATGGACAACCTGCGCAACCGCATCAACTACGCCCCCGACTTCGACACCGGCGGCGAGGAGATTGCCTATGCCCTCCATGTTCTGGCGCGCGAGGGTGCGGCCCGGATGGGCGACCTGCGCTATTACGCCGATGTGAAGGGTGAGGCCTTTGCCACCCCGCTTGCTGCCGCCCAATTGGGCGCGGCCCTTGCAGCCTATGGCGACCAGCGCCGCGCGGACCGGATGTTCACCCGCGCCGCGCAGATGATCGGGTCTGAAGGGCAAAAGGACAGCCGCCTCTGGCGCGCCGACTTTGGCTCCGCCTTGCGCGATACCGCTGGCGTTCTGGCCCTTGCCGCCGAGGCCGGGTCCGAGGCTGTGGACCGCGTCAGCCTGTCGTCACGGCTTGCCAACGCCAGCGGCCATCGCTCCACGCAAGAGTCTGCCTGGACCCTGATGGCCGCCCACGCGCTGACCCGGACCCCCGAGGATTCCGGCCTGCTGGTCAACGGTCAGCCCGTTCAGGGGCCATTTGTGCAGGCTGCAGACGGGCAAAACACGCCGGAGCTGGCGCTGACTGCCGCCAGCGGGCGGACTGCGGAGATCACCCTCACCACGCTTGGCGTGCCACAGGTCCCGCCGGCCGCGGGCGGCTTCGGCTACACCATCGAACGCAGCTACTACACGCTAGAGGGCCAGCCGCTGGACGTGCAGTCTGTCACTACAGGCGCGCGTTTTCTCACCGTCCTGCGGGTGAAACCGCATGAGAAGACCGGTGCGAGGCTGATGATCAACGATCCATTGCCTGCCGGGTTCGAGATCGACAATCCGAACCTCTTGCGCTCTGGCGACCTGCGCGATCTGGACTGGCTGAACCCGGCCGGGGCCGAACACACCGAATTCCGCAGCGACCGCTTTCTGGCGGCTGTGAATATGCGCGATGCCGCGCCGGTGACACTGGCCTATATCGCCCGCGCGGTGACGCCCGGCGTGTTCCATCACCCGGCAGCCTCGGTCGAGGACATGTACCGCCCCGCTTATCGCGCCCGCACGGCGGCAGGCCGTGTGGAAGTCAGGTGAAGCGCTGGTGGAAAAGAACTGAGGGCAGCGCCCGTCCCGCCCCCCACGGGGCGGGACGGGCGCTGCCCGGCCTTCGGCCAGGCAAAAGATGGAAATTGTACACCGCTACTTTAGCGGTCCTGCTTGTGGCTGCCTTCACGGCGTGGCGCAGCTTCGACGCTTGGATTGACAACACAAACCTCCCCCTCACTCTCGCCGAAACCTCCACCGAGGTGCTCGGCCGAAACGGCAAGCTTTTGCGCGCCTACCCAGTCGGCACAGGCCTCTGGCGTCTCGCTGTCCAGCCCGCGGACGTCGACCCGCGCTTCCTCGGCATGCTGCTGCGCTACGAGGACAAGCGCTTCCGCTCCCACGCCGGTGTCGACCCTATTGCCTTGCTGCGCGCAGCAGGTCAGGCGCTTTGGAATGGCCGCGCGGTCTCCGGCGGCTCTACCCTGACCATGCAGGTGGCGCGCCTGCTGGAGGACGGCACCACCGGCCGCTGGGCCGGCAAGCTGCGCCAGATGCGGGTGGCGCTGGCGCTGGAACGCCGCCTCAGCAAGGACGGGATCCTCACCCTCTACCTGACCCACGCTCCCTATGGCGGCGCGGCAGAGGGTATCCGCGCGGCAGCCTACAGCTGGTTCGGTAAAGAACCCAAGCGCCTCACCCCGGCAGAAGCGGCGCTGCTGGTCGCCCTGCCGCAATCCCCCGAACGCCGCCGCCCGGACCGTTTCCCAGAGGCCGCCAGCGAGGCCCGCGACCGGGTGCTCGCCCGGATGCAGCGCCAGGGCCTCCTGAGCGAAGAACAGGCCGAGGCCGCCCGCCGCACTCCGCTGCCGCACCAAATGGCGGCCTTCCCGCGGCTGGCACCGCATTTGGCGGACCGGGTTAAGGCACAGCACCCTGGTAAGCGGCAGATCAGGCTGACCATCGACAGCGCGGTGCAATCCCGGATGCAGCAGTTGCTGGCAGAGGCCGCCCGCAGCACCACCCCGAGTCTCTCCGCTGCGCTGATCGCCGCGGACCACCAGACCGGCGAAGTGCTGGCGCTGGTTGGTTCTCCCGGCTATTCCGATGCGCAAAGGCGCGGCTTTGTCGACATGACACAGGCGATCCGCTCCCCCGGTTCGACCCTGAAGCCGCTGATTTACGGCCTCGCCTTCGATCAGGGGCTGGCGCATCCGGAAACCCTGATCCACGACGGTCCCGTCAACTTCGCAGGCTACGCGCCGCAGAATTTCGATGGTGAGTTCCGCGGCGACATAAGGGTGCGTAAAGCGCTGCAGCTATCGCTCAACATCCCAGTGGTGAAGCTGACGCAGGAGCTGGGACCGGCGCGCGTGCTGGCATCCTTGCGCGCTGGCGGCGCCAAGCCGGAGCTGCCCGGCGGCGCCCCCGGCCTGGCGCTGTCGCTGGGCGGGCTGGGCATCAGCCTGCAAGACATGGTACAGCTTTACGCCGGGCTGGCATCAGGCGGGCAGGGACCGGCCTTGCGCATGCTGCAGGGCGAAACGCGCACACCCGCAGGCCACCTGACCTCGCCCGAGGCTGCCTGGCAAGTCGCAGACATCCTGCGCGGGCTGCCGGTGCCTGCAGGTGTGCGCCGCGGCACCATCGCCTATAAGACCGGCACCTCTTATGGCCACCGCGATGCCTGGGCGATCGGCTGGGACGGGCACCACGTGATCGGCGTCTGGATGGGCCGTGCCGACGGCACGCCTGTCCCCGGTATCTTTGGCGGTGACCTTGCAGCGCCGGTGCTGTTTGAAGCATTTGGCCGCCTGAAACCCGCCCTCGACCCGCTGCCGCCGCCGCCACCCGCCACGCTGATCGTCAGCTCGGCCGAATTGCCGCCGCCCCTGCAGCGCTTCCGCCCCCGCGATGCCGCCTTCTCGGAACCCGAAGATGCGCCGGAACTGATCTTCCCGCCCGAAGGCGCCCGGCTGATGCTGGAAGGTGCGGACCTGACACTGAAACTCCGCGGCGGCACCGCGCCGTTTCTGGTGATGGCAAACGGCCTGCCGGTGCTGACGGGACAGCGTCGGCGCGAGTTCTCCCTGCCCAGCCCCGGCCCTGGTTTTTCTTCGCTGGTGATTGTCGATGGTGCAGGCCGGTCTGACCGGGTTGACCTGCGGATTGACTAATGCGGGTGGCGTCAATCGACGCGGGGCACTGCCGGGCAGAGGTGTTTCGCTTCGGGCTGCGCCCGAAGCGACCCGCGCCGCGCCTTTGGCGCGGCGCATGGCCCAACTTTCGCGGGGGTCCGGCAGGAAACCTGCGGTGGGCGGGAGGACCCCGCCCGTTGTGAAACCGGTTGAAACCGCCTACCGCCGCCCTTCCCGCAGCCAGCCCGCGACGATAAAGAAAGACGCCATAACCAGCGCCAGCCAGCCGGGCAGCAGCGGTCCTTGGCTGACCGAGAGAGTCTCATAAGCCGCGCGCGGCGTAAGTCCGATCCAGCCGCGTCCCGCCGCCGGGCGCCCGGCCCGCACGTTGCGTAAGGACGGCATACCCTCCTCCAGCCGCAGCACACCGCCGCGCAAAGGTTCCAGAACCGGCGCCAGAACTTCGTCGGTGGCAATGGTTTCCTCGAATTCTTTCGGTGCCGCGGGCCCCAGCCCGGCCACTGCCGTCTCGCCGCCTTCTTCCAGCCGGTACAGCCCCGCTTCCGGGCCTTCATAACGGGCCTCCCACTGTCCCGGCGCAGTCTGGCGCAGCGCCAGCTCCACGGTGGAGCCATCCGGGTTGGTCACCGTCACCGGCCCTGCCTGACCGGCAAGCGTGCGGCGCAGGATACGCATCCGCTGGCCCGAGGCCTCAGCCCACAGTGCTTCTTCCTCCAGTTCCGGTTCTTTCATCATCCAATGGGCGAGACGGCGCAGCAGTTCCAGCTGCGGCCCGCCGCCTTCATAGCCGCGGCTCCACAGCCAGGCATGGTCCGAGGCCAGCAGCGCCACCCGCCCCTCGCCCACCCGGTTCAGCACCAGAAGGGGGCGTTCGCCCGCGCCGTTCATCAGTACATGGCCCTCGGGGCGGCGCAGCTCAACCTGGCGCAGCCAGCGGCCCCAGTCCGCAGCCCCCTCCAGTCCCGAGGTCACCGGATGCTGCTTGCCCAGATCCGTCACTTCCGGGCGGTAGGCCTCTTCCAGCACCCGCGCCGAGGGTTCGGCGGGAAGGATCAGCGACAGCGGCGAGCGGTAGATGCTGTCGGCGCTGGCAAAATCGGGGCCGGCGGCCACCAGCACCGCGCCGCCGCCCATCGCGTAATTGGCCACATTGTCCAGATAGACCGCTGGCAGAATGCCGCGCCGCTTATAGCGGTCAAAGATGATCAGGTCGAAATCGTCGATTTTCTCCAGGAACAGCTCGCGCGTCGGGAAGGCGATTAGCGACAGCTCCTCCACCGGCACGCCATCCTGTTTTTCCGGCGGGCGCAGGATGGTGAAATGCACCAGATCCACGGCGCTGTCGGATTTCAACAGGTTGCGCCAGGTGCGCCCGCCCGCGTGCGGTTCGCCCGAGACCAGCAGCACCCGCAGCCGGTCGCGCACCCCGTTGATCTGCACCAAGGCCTGGTTGTTGCGCGCCGTCAGCTCGCCCGGCTCTTCCGGCACGCTGAACCTGATTACATTGCGCCCGCCGTGCTGCAGCACCATCGGCAGCTCGAAATCGACGCCGATTGGCAGGGTGAAACGCTGCGGCGCGTCGCCGCCGACTGAAATGTTCAGATCCGCAAAGCCACCCTGAACCGGCACCGCACCCTGATCCTCGATCCGCAGCGTCAGCTTCACCGGCTCGCCGATGATCGCAAAGCCGGGGGCGTTTTTCACGATCAGGCGGCGGTCCCAATCGTCTTTTCGGCCCGTCAGCAGCAAATGCATCGGCGCAGGCAGGTTCAGCACCTGATCCGCGTCATGCACCTGCCCGTCGGACAGGGCAATGATGCCGGCCACCCGCGCCCGTGGCTCATCCGCCAGTGCCCCGGCCACTGCCGCCATCAGCCGTGTGCCCGCGTCGCCTTCACTGTCCGGAACGGTGACCCAGCGCACCTCAGTGCCTGCCCGGGCCGCCAATGCTGCCTTCAGCTGGGTCCGTGCCCGCGCCATCTGTTCCGGGCGGCTGCGCAGCTGCTGGCTGGCAGTCTGATCCTCGGCCACAATCACGATGTCGCTTAAAGGGGCGCGATCCTCGCTCTGATGCACCGGGCCTGCCAGCGCGGCCAGCAGTACAAGCGCCGCCAGCGCCCGCAGCGCCCAGCCTGACAGGCCCCTCCACAGGCCCAGCACCAGCGCCGCCAGGGTTATGGCACCCGCAGCCCAGATCACCGGCCATGGCACCAGCGGGTCAAACAGGATCGTCTGTGTCATCGGGTTCCCCTATTGCCCCAGCCGGTCCAGCAGTGCGGGCACGTGCACCTGGTCGGATTTGTAATTGCCGGTCAGCACATGCATCACCAGGTTGACGCCGAACCGGAACGCCAGTTCGCGCTGCCGCTCGCCGGCATAGCCGCGTCCGACCGGCAGCAAGGGCCGCCCGTTGCCGTCCACCGCCCAGGCCGCCGCCCAGTCGTTGCCGCCGATCACCACCGGCGTCACCCCGTCGTTGAGGTTGCGGAACGGAATGCCCTCGGCCTGTTCGGCATCCGGCGGTGCGGCCTCGACCCAGACCGGGCCGCGGCTGTGGCGGCCGGGAAAGGCCTGCAGCAGGTAAAAGGCACGGGTCAGCACATGGTCCTCCGGCAGCACTTCCAGCGGCGGCACGTCCAGCGGCAGCGCAATCTGCTGGAGCCGCCGCGCCGCCGGGCTGGTGGCGCCAGAGACCGCCAGATCCGCATCCCGGGTGTCGAACAGGATCATGCCGCCCGCCCGCAAGTATGCGTTCAGCTTGCCGTAAGCCTGGGACGAGGGCAGCGGTTGATCCCGCGTGACCGGCCAGTACAGAAGCGGATAAAACGCCAGCTCATCGCGCTCCAGATCGACACCCGCCGGGGCGGCAGGCTCAACCGAGGTGCGGAAGAACAGCGTCTCGGACAATCCGCGCAGGCCGGCCGCTGCGATGCGGTCCACCTCCCGGTCGCCGGTCAGCACATGCGCCAGCACTAGTTCCGAGGCCAGCTCCGCCGCTCTGAAATCTTCAGGCGCCGCTACGTTCTGCGCCTGCAGCTCCTGCGGCGCGGCCCATGCCGCCAGCCCCAGCGCAGCTGCCAGAGCTGCAGTCCGGGCACCGCCCAGCAGGCCGGAGAGTGCCAGCGTACCCAGCACATCCAGTGCCAAGAGCCCCAGCGCCAGCGTCAGCAGCGCGCCGCCCAGCGGCAGCTCCTGCGGCGCGTCATAGCTGCTGACCGCAACCGAGGCAGGCCAGCGCGCGGCCTGCAGCTCATCCTCTGGGCGCAGCACATTGCGGGCCAGCATCCGGCGCCCGCCATCATAGACGCCGGGGCGCAGCTCCGGCCCGGCGGGTGCGGCCACCAGATCCGGGCCTTTGACGCCGGGCAGCGTTTCCGCCGCCGCCAGCCGGCCAAAGCCGTCCAGCACTTCAACCGGGGTCCAGGTGGTGCCCTCCAGGTCCGCAGCCGTAGGTGCGGCGGCAGAGGAAGACACCGCCAGCCGCTCCAGCATCGAAACAAACAGGCCGGACAGCGGCAGGCTGCTCCACTCTGCATTGGCAGTCACGTGAAACAGCACCACCTGACCCTGGCCCAGCGTCTTGCGGGTGACCAGCGGCGTGCCGTCGCCCAGTTCGGCAATCACCCGGTCCGCCAGCTGCGGATCGGGCTGTGCCACCACCTGCGAGCTGATCGAGACCTCGCCCGGCACCTCCAGCCCGTAGAAGGGCGAGGCCTCGGCAAAGGGTGCCAGTGTCTTGGGCTCGCCCCAGCTCATCGCGCCGCCAATGCTGCGGCCGCCAATGCGCAACCGCACCGGCATCAGGGGTTCCTCGCCGCTGCGCGCGGTGTCGCTGGCGGCCAGCCTTGGCCCGGCAAAGCGCAACAGGAGGCCGCCGTTTTCCACCCATGTGATCACCGCCTCTTCCTGTGCGGGCGCCAGCCGCGCCACATCCGCCAGCACGATCACATCCGGGTTGGCAGGCAGCAGATCCGCCAGCGCGCCTTCCAGCAGTTCGGCAGAAGGCGCCAGCGCCTGGCGCAGGTAATGCAGCGGCGACAGCAGCGCCAACGCCTCATCGGCGCTTTCAGAGGAGACCAGCGCCACCTCGCGCCGCCGCAGGCTGTCATCGGTCAGCGCCACTGCGCCTGCGGATTTCACATCGCGGATTTCGAACCGCGACAGCCGCGCGCGCAGCTCGGCCGGCAGCGACAGCTCAGCCGTGGCGCTGCGGGCGCCATCCGCAAACCGCAGCGGCAGCACCGCCAGGCTGCGCGCGGTGCCGCCGGGGTCTTTGCCCTGCGCGACCACCGAAACCTCCTGTGCAGGCCCGGCGCGGCTGCGCTGCACCGTCAGTTCGATCGCCCCGCCGGAATAGCTGGCGGGCTGCAGCCCCAGCACCGGCAGCGGCTGCTCAAAAACTTCGATATCACCACGGCGGCTCAGGGCTTCGATCACTCTGCCGCGGTCCGGATACGCCAGCCCGTCGCTGAACCAGACGGTGTCAAATCCGCCCTCTGCCGCGGCAATCGCGGCCACGGCCTGCTGCAGCTGATCCGGCCCCGGCTGCCAGGGCAGCGGCGCCAGCCCGGCCAATTGCCGCTGCCAGTCGCTGGCAGCGCGGAACTGCAAGGGTTCCGGCGCGCTCAGCCGCAGGACGGCCACCGGGCGTCCGGCGCGGCCCGCCTCCTCCAGCTGCGCCGCGGCCTGGGCGCTGGTCTGTTTCCAGCCCGCAGCTCCGCCCCAGCTGGCATCCATCACGATCAGCAGCGGCCCGCGGCCGCCTGCCTCTTCGGTTGCGGGATTGAGAACCGGTCCCGCCAGCCCGATGATCGCCGCCGCCACCGCCAGTGTCCGCAGCAGCAAGAGCCACCAAGGGGTGCGGTCCGACAGGCTCTCGTCGTCCTTGAGGCCCAGCAGCAGCGTCACCGCCGGAAACGGCTGGCGCTTGGGGGCGGGCGGTATCGCACGCAACAGCAGCCACAGCACCGGCAAAGCCAAGAGCCCCAGCAAAAGCCAGGGCGCGGTAAAACCGATGCCTGCAATCATGGTCATGGCGCGGTCCGCTCCAATGCGTGGTAAAGCCACATCAGCGCATTTTGCGCCGTATCGCCGGTGTGATGCTGGCCGAACCGCCAGCCGGCCTCGCGGCACAGGCGCTCCAGCACGCTGCGGCGCTCGGCCAGCCGGTCCAGATAGCGCTCCTGCAGCGCCGAGGCCTTCAATGTTTCATGTGTGACACCGCCTTTGATGCTTTCAAACACCGTGCGCCCGGAGAACGGAAAGGCCTCCTCTGCCGGGTCCAGAACCTGCAACAGCACCCCGCGCACGCCGCGTGCCGCAGCCTTGGACAGCGCCTGCTCCATCGGTTCGGACGGCCCCAGGAAATCCGAAATGAACAATGCGCGGGCATGCGGGATCAGGGCGCGGTCGTTCGGCGGCGCGTAATCCTGTTCCGCGTCGTCCGAGAGCGCCTCGGCCAGCCGCAAGATCTGCACATTGCCGCGCCGGGGCGGCAGGGTGCCGCCGGTCAGGCCAACCCGCTCGCCGCCCTGCACCATCAGCACCGAGGCCGCCAGCGCCAGCAACCTGGCGCGGTCTGCCTTCTGCGGCAGCTTTGGCGTGGAGGCAAAGCGCATTGAGGCGCCGGTATCCACCCACAGATGCACCGTCTGGGAAATCTGCCACTCCCGCTCGCGCACAAACTGGATGTCGCCGCGGGCCGAACGCCGGTGGTCGATCATCCGGCGGCTGTCGCCCGCTTGCGCAGGCCGGTACTGCCAGAAATCATCCCCCGTGCCCGCGCGGCGGCGGCCATGCTCCCCCATCAGGACAGACCCGGCCAAATGCCGCGCCTGCACCAGCAAGGGCGGCAGGGCGCTGGCCGCGGCCTCGGCCCGGTGCCGCAGCCCTGCTGCTGCCCCAGAGGCCGGAACGGAGGCGGTTTCTCTGGTCACGCGGCGGCACCGGTGCGGGCCAGATCAGCGGCGGTTTCGGCAATCAGGGCCGCCAGGCTGTCACCGCGCGCCCGCGCCGCAAAGTTCAACTGCATCCGGTGGCTCAGCACCGGCTGCGCCATGTCCAGCACGTCCTCGGTATTGGGCGCCAGCCGCCCCTGCAGCAGCGCCCGTGCCCGGACCGCCAGCATCAGCGCCTGCGCCGCCCGCGGACCCGGCCCCCAGGCCACGGTCTGCGCCACATGGTCGGACACGCCGGGTTCTTCGGGGCGGAAGGCGCGCACCAGATCCAGGATCATCTCGACCACCGATTCCCCCACCGGCATCCGCCGCAACAGGGTCTGCGCGCCGATCAGCTCCGCTGCCGTAAACACCTGATAAGCCTCGGCCTCATCGGCGCCGGTGGTGGCCAGCAGAATATCCCGCTCGGTCGCACGGTCCGGGTAATTCACGTCGATCTGCAACAGGAACCGGTCCAGCTGCGCCTCGGGCAGCGGATAGGTGCCCTCCTGCTCAATCGGGTTCTGGGTCGCCAGCACATGGAACGGCGCGCCCAAGGGCCGGTCCTCGCCCGCCACCGTCACCATCCGCTCCTGCATCGCCTGCAGCAGCGCCGACTGGGTGCGCGGGCTGGCGCGGTTGATCTCATCCGCCATCAAGAGCTGGCAGAACACCGGCCCCGGCACAAACCGGAACGAGCGGTGGCCGTCCTCTGCCGTGTCCAGCACCTCGGAGCCAAGAATATCCGCCGGCATCAGGTCCGGGGTGAACTGGATCCGGCTGCCATCCAGCCCCATCACCGTGCTGAGCGTCTCCACCAGCCGGGTTTTTCCAAGGCCGGGCAGGCCGATCAGCAGCCCGTGGCCGCCGCACAAGAGCACCGACAGCGTCAGGTCCACCACCCGTTCCTGCCCGATAAAGCGCTTGGTGATTGACGCGCGCGCCTGTTGCAGCTTGGCTTCCAGCGCCTCGATGCCGGCCAGCAGATCGTCCGTTTCAGGCATGACATTCCTCGTTTCCCGGATATATGCTGTTACTCTATCGTGCTGACTGGAAATGGCAAAAGCAATGAGCGGACAAAAAGCTGTGACACCCGATGCCGAAGGCCTTGCCGCGGCGGCCAAAGCGGCCGGCAAGGAAGCCAGGAAGCGCGGGGGGCTGCCGCCGGTCCACCTGTGGAACCCGCCGTTCAGCGGGGATCTGGACATCCGCATTGCCCGTGACGGCAGCTGGCATTACCTCGGCACGCCGTTCACCCGGTTCGAACTGGTCAAGCTGTTCGCCTCTATCCTCAAACTGGAGGATGGCAAATACTACCTTGTGACCCCGGTGGAAAAGGTTGGAATCACCGTCGAGGACGCACCATTCGTGGCGGTGGATTTCGATGTTGAAGGCGCGGGGCGTGATCAGCTGATCACCTTCACCACCAATATCGGCGACACTGCCGCGGCGGGGGCGGAGAATCCGGTCCGGGCCGAACGCGATGGCGAAACCGGCGAGCCGTCTCCGTACGTTATGATGCGGGCCGGGCTGGAGGCGCTGATCGACCGCAAAAGCTTCTACCGGCTGGCGGAGCTGGGCGAGCACCACGACGGCTGGTTCGGGGTCTGGTCCGGCGGGGAGTTTTTCCCGCTGATCCCTTCGGTGGAGCTGGAAGCGGACTAAACCTGCAACCAAAAGGTGCGTATCCGATTAATGCGGTGAGCGTTCGTCCGGGTGGAGGCAGTACGCACCCGCCACTGACGCGATAGGCCAACGTAGATAATCGCGGTAGAGCTAAACCCGGCTGCCGCCCACCGGCTCTGCCGGCTTGGGCCGCTTGATCTGGGCGGCAATTACCCCCAGCCGGTCAACCGAGGACAGCCGCAACAGCTGGCTCAACATCACCGGCACCAGGCCGAAAATCAGCAGCAGTATTTCAGCCGCTGGAAGGCCTGCTGACTAGGTGATCATCGCGGCTGCTGCCAGGGCATTGCCGCCAAACCCAGTTGCCGGCAGCGGCGCAGAAAGACCTGCGGTAAGGCGCTCGCGGCGCATCGTCATGGGTGCTATCCTTCGGATTTCCGGCGGAAACATGCCGGTTTCCTGAAGCTGCAGCCGAATCGCGGCCTCAGCTATTGCGGGAAAGCGACAATGCGTCGTTTTCTATCTCTTGGCCTCATGGATTTGCGCGGGATAAACCACCGTGAAGCCAGGAGAAACCCGATGCCCAGATTCGCAGCCAACATCTCGATGCTGTTTGCCGAGCTGCCCTATCCCGACCGGTTCCAGGCCGCAGCGGCGGCGGGGTTCGAAGCGGTGGAAATCCTTTACCCCTATGAGCTTGCCGCCAAGGAAACCCAGCGCGCCCTGCTGGCCAACGGGCTGGAGCTGCTGCTGATCAACGCGCCGCCGCCGAATTACACCGGCGGCACGCCCGGATATGCGGCCATCCCAGAGGGCGTCGACCGGTTCCAGCGCGACATCCGCAGGGTGCTGCGCTACGCCGAGGTACTGAAGGCTGGCAAGATCCATGTGATGGCGGGCTATACCAAGGGTGCAGAGGCGCAGCGGACCTTTGTTGAGAACCTGCAATGGGCCGCCGGCCGCGCGCCGGAGCAGCAGTTCACAATCGAACCTTTGAACAGCGGCGACCAGCCCGGTTACTTCCTGGACGACTACAACCTGGCGATGGAGGTGCTGGAGGCGGTGGACCGCCCCAATGTCGGTTTGCAGTATGATGCCTACCATGCCCAGCTGATCCACGGCGATGCGGCCAAGGTCTGGGAGATGTTCGGCTCCCGCGCCGTGCATGTGCAGATCGGTGCAGCACCCGGACGCTGCGAGCCAGGCACCGGTCCGGTCGATTTCCCGGCGCTGTTTGCCGCCATCGACGCCAGCGGTTATGACGGCTGGGTCAGTGCCGAATACACGCCCTCGACCCGGCGCACCGAAGACAGCCTTGGCTGGATGCGTTAAGCCGCCGCAGGCGGGCTGTTACATTCGTGAATTGAAATATGATGCGGCGGCCTGCATAAGGGCGGCAGGATCACAGGAAGGACCCCGCCGATGCTGCCCGCCCGTTTTGCCCCTCTGCTGTTCAGCCTGATCCTGTCGGGGCTGATGTCCTTCATTGTGACCGGTGTGGCGACCTGGAAAGCTCTGGGGATTGGTGCGGGGTTTATGCAGGCCTGGATGCAGGCCTGGTCGGTCAGCTGGCCGATTGCGTTTGCCGTCGCCTTCACGGCCGCACCGCTGGTGCGGCGGCTGGTGGCAAAACTGGTCAAAAAACCGGCCGACGGCTGAGGCCGGGCAAGGGAAAACTCCCGCCCGCTGCAAGCTGCATCTGCGATGCTGCAGCAGCCGTTGGGCGTGGCGCCGCTGGCGCGGCGCAGAGGTTCCGCTAGGAAGCCCCTAAGGGCAGGCCTGCCCTTGAGGGGTGTTTCCGATTGTTTTCTGTGAAGCCCGCGTCAAGGGCAAGCCGCGCTGAACGCGCGGAGCCTTGCGGCTCCCTTGACCCGGAGTGGAGAGAGTGCGGCAATCGCCGCGCCGCGCCAGCGGCGCTTGGCCCAATGGGATGAGATCGCCAGATCGAAGCCGGGCGGGAGTGCCCCGCCTGCCGCGCGAGGGCCGCCTCAAGATAACTGGCTTAGTGCGCCTCGGCCCAGTTCTGGCCTCGGCCTGCGTCTACCACCAGCTTTACGTCCAGATGCACCGCCGGATCGGCGGCAGTCTCCATCACCTGGCGGGCGGCTGCGATGGTCTCCTCCACTGCCGCTTCCGGCACTTCGAACAGCAGTTCATCGTGCACCTGCAGCAGCATCCGCGCGGGCAGATGGGCAATCGCCGCAGGCATCCGGACCATCGCCCGGCGGATCACGTCGGCAGCAGTCCCCTGGATCGGGGCGTTGATCGCGGCGCGTTTGGCAAAGCCTGCTTTGGGCCCCTTGGCGTTGATCTCCGCGGTGTGGATCTTGCGCCCGAACAAGGTCTGCACATAGCCATGCTCCTTGGCGAACTCCACCGTCTGATCCATGTATTTGCGGATGCCCGGGAAACGCTCGAAATACCGGTCGATGAACCCCTGCGCGTCCTTGCGCGGAATGCGCAGATTACGCGCAAGGCCAAAGCCGGAGATGCCGTAGATCACACCAAAGTTGATCGCCTTGGCCTGACGGCGGATCTCCGGTGTCATCTGGTCCAGCGGCACCTCAAACATCTCCGACGCAGTCATCGCGTGAATATCCTGCCCTTCGGCAAAGGCCGCCTTCAGCGCGTCGATCCCGGCCATATGCGCCAAAATACGCAGCTCAATCTGGCTGTAATCCAGTGACAGCAGCACATTGCCCTCGTCCGCCACAAAGGCTTCGCGGATGCGGCGGCCTTCCTCGGTGCGTACAGGGATATTCTGCAGGTTCGGATCGGTCGAGGCCATCCGCCCGGTGCTGGCCCCGGTCTGCGCATAAGATGTATGCACCCGGCCGGTATCTGCGTTGATATGGTCCTGCAGCGCATCCGTGTAGGTCGATTTCAGTTTGCTGAGCTGCCGCCAGTCCAGCACCCGCGCGGGCAGATCATGCTCGGTCGCCAGATCCTCCAGGATATCCGCACCGGTGGCATAGGCGCCTGTCTTGCCCTTCTTGCCGCCGGGCAGCGACATTTCGTCAAACAGGATCTCCCCCAGCTGTTTGGGGGAGCCGACGTTGAAGCTGCGGCCCGCCAGCTCGTGGATCTCGGCCTCCAAGCCAGCCATCTTCTGGGCAAAGGCATTGGACATCCGGCTCAGCGTATCGCGGTCCACCTTGATGCCGTTGCGTTCCATATCCGCCAGCACCGGCACCAAGGGCCGTTCCAGCGTCTCGTAAACCGTGGTCACCCGCTCCTGATGCAGCTGCGGCTTGAACGCCTGCCACAGGCGCAGGGTGATATCTGCGTCTTCGGCGGCATAAGGCACCGCATCATCAATCGGCACCCGGTCAAAGGTGATTGCCGATTTGCCACTGCCCAGCAGCGGCTTGATCGGGATCGGCGTGTGGTCCAGGTAGCGTTCCGACAGCGCATCCATGCCATGCCCGTGCATCCCGGCATGCAGCGCATAAGACATCAGCATAGTGTCATCAATCGGCGCCACATCCACCCCGTAGCGGTGCAGGATCTTAGCGTCGTATTTCATGTTCTGGCCGATCTTCAGGATCGCCGGATCTTCCAGCACGTCCTTCAGCATTGCGACAGCGTCGTTCAGCGGCATCTGCCCGTCGGACAACCCCTCGCCGCCAAACAGATCGTCGCCCCCGGCCTTATGCGCCAGCGGAATATAGCAGGCCTCGCCCGGCTCCACGCACAGCGAAATGCCGACCAGATCGACGACCATTTCATCCAGCCCGGTGGTCTCGGTATCCACCGCCACCCAGCCGCGCCGGCGGATGCGGTCCACCCAGACCTGCAAGGCTTCCGCCTCGCGGACGCATTCGTATTTGTCTTTGTCGAACGGCACTGCTTCGGGTGCTGTGACCTCAGCCGCAGCGGCGGCCGCTTCGGGAATGGCAGGCGCATCCATGCCCAGCTGATCGGCAAGGCGCTTGGTCAGGGTGCGGAACTCCATCTCCGACAGGAAGGTCAGCAGGGTCTCGGCATCCGGCACCATCACTTCCAGATCCTCCAGCGAGAAATCCAGCGCCATATTGCAATCCAGCTGCACCAGCCGTTTGGACAGTTCAATCTGCGCGCGGTGTTCGATCAGGGTCTGGCGGCGCTTGGGCTGTTTGATCTCCTCAGCCCGGTCCAGAAGGCTGGTCAGATCGCCGAATTCATTGATCAGCAGGGCCGCGGTCTTGATTCCGATCCCCGGCGCGCCCGGCACGTTATCAACGCTGTCACCCGCCAGCGCCTGCACATCCACCACCCGGTCGGGGCCGACACCGAATTTCTCATGCACGCCGTCGCTGTCGATCCGCTTGTTCTTCATCGCGTCCAGCATTTCAACACCGCCGCCGACCAGCTGCATCAGGTCCTTGTCGGATGAAATGATGGTACAGCGCCCGCCGGCATCGCGCGCCTGATGCGCCAGGGTGGCGATGATATCGTCGGCCTCGAACCCTTCAACTTCCTTGCAGGCGATGTTGAAGGCGCGGGTCGCCTCGCGGGTCAGCGGGAACTGCGGGCGCAAGTCCTCAGGCGCGGGCGGACGGTTGGCCTTGTAAAGGTCGTACATCTCGTTGCGGAACGACTTGCCGGAATGGTCAAAGATCACCGCCACATGGGTCGGCGCATCGGGGCCTGTGTTGCCCTCCACATAGCGCTGCAGCATGTTGCAGAAGCCGGCCACTGCCCCAATCGGCAGCCCGTCGGATTTCCGCGTCAGCGGCGGCAGCGCGTGATAGGCGCGGAAGATGAAAGCCGAGCCGTCGATCAGATGGAGATGGCAGCCCTTGCCGAATTGTGTGCCGCTCATGTGCGCCGCGCTCCCTGGAAAATCCGTTCGTGTTCAGTTTCCCGGTTATCGGTGATCCGGGCAGGAAGGGCAATTGGAGTTTGGGGCGCGGGCAGAGCCGTGCGTAATAGAGAAACTGGACGCGCAGCTCCGCCAAAGGTAGACGGGTGTTATGCAGGATACCGCTGGAAAAAACGATTACGAAGTGGAACCGCTTGATCAAAACAGCGGGGTTTGCAGCTGTTGCGGTAGCGAAACCCGTTTGGTCTGGGGATTTGTTCATACTCCGGAAAGCACCATCGCCAGCTTTCATGTGCAGTGGACCGCTGGTGCTGGGTTGGATCGTCACCCGGCCAATTATGACTTGATCATTGGACCTTGGGGGGAGGGCGCGTCTCCCGCTGATCGCGTTGCAGTTTCCTTGTTGCATTTTGAGAACGAGGATGGTCCAGGAGTAATGGTCATAGACGCTGATGCCCGCGCCTCCGCAAACAGTGATCTGGCCGACAGTGCATTTGATCGCGAAAGTGTTGCTGGGACCGAAGTGGCCGCTACCGCGTTTGCAATCTTTGATGCGGTCTATTTGCAGGATCCCCGGATCTACGGCTGATTACGGTCACGCTGGCGACCGCAACCACAGGCCGGTGCCTCTAGCTCAAAACACCCCCATCGCCAGCCCAGCACCCAGTGCCAATCCCAGCTCGCGGCAGGCGTCCAGCTGTTCCTCCGGGATCACTTTTGGCGCCAGAATGGCCTCAGGCGTCTGCGCATGGGTGCAGATGATCAGCGGCTCCTGCACCTGTTTTAATCGCCAGCCGGTGGCAATCCGGGCGCATTGGCGGGCGGCGTTCTCCCCATCCGAGCCGGCACAGACCATCTGCGCATAGGGCCGTCCGCTGAGCTGCCCCAGCACCGGATAATAGCAGCGGTCGAAAAACTCTTTCATCTGGCCCGACAGCGCCGCCAGGTTTTCCGGCGCGCAGAAGATGTAGCCATCCGCCGCCAGCAGATCCTCCGGCCCGGCCTCTTCGGCCCGCTTCAGAACCGTGGAAACCTCACCGCGTGCCGCCTCCGCCGCCACCTCCGCCATCCGGCGGCTGCCGCCGGTGCGTGAGTGGTAGACGATCAGAAGCTGTGCCATGTGCACCATCCGTTTGCTTCAGCCCTGCGGGACCATACCGGGCGCTGGCAAATTTCTTCGAAGAAATTTGGCCGGAAAATTTGAATTTTCCGGTTCCCAGCCGCTGCAGGCCTGGGCTGGGCCGCGTTGGATCACTCCGCCGCCTTGGCTGCATCCTCATAGATATACTTGCAGTCGCAATAGGGGCATTCTACGAAACCCTCGGCCTCGGGGATCTGCAAATAGACCCGCGGATGCCCCAGTGCGCCCTCGCTGCCGTCGCAGGCCACCTTGCGGCTGTTCACGATCCTGGTTTCCGGCGCTTCAGGGGGCGTGGCGGTGCTCATGGCTGGCAGTCCTTTCACTTTTCGGCTAGGCGCTTTTATGAGCCAAGGAAAAACCGGGGGCAAGAGCGGCGATGACAAGCGATGCAATCCGTATCAAAGCTTTGCGCAAAATTTACAAAGGGCACAAAGGCCAGCCCGGGAAACACGCGCTGAAGGGTGTCGATCTCACGGTGCCGCGCGGTTCGGTCTTTGGGCTATTGGGGCCGAATGGCGCCGGTAAATCCACTCTGATCAATATCCTGGCAGGGCTGGTGCGCAAGACCAGCGGGCAGGTGTCGATCTGGGGCTTTGACCAGGACGAAAACCCGCGCCAGAGCCGGGCTGCCATCGGTGTCATGCCGCAGGAGCTGAACCTTGATCCTTTCTTCACCCCGCGCGGCGCGCTGGAGGTGCAGGCGGGTCTTTACGGTGTGCCCAAATCCGAACGCCACAGCGACGAAATCCTGCGGATGATCGGCCTCACGGACAAGGCCGGGGCTTATGCCCGGACCCTCTCTGGCGGCATGCGGCGGCGCTTGCTGCTGGGCAAGGCGCTGGTTCACCGCCCGTCGGTGCTGGTGCTGGATGAACCCACTGCGGGTGTCGATATCGAGCTGCGCCAGATGCTGTGGCAGAACATCCGCAAGCTGAACGCGCAAGGCATGACCATCATCCTCACCACCCACTACCTGGAGGAAGCCGAGGAGATGTGCGACGAGATCGCCATTATCAACCAGGGCGAGGTGGTGGCGCGGGACAGCAAATCCAGCCTGCTGGGGCGGCTTGATGCCAAGACCATGGTGGTGCATCCGGCGGTGCCCGCCACGGTCATGCCGCAGGGCGAGGGGATCGAGGCCTGTTTGCGCGAAGACGGCGCCGTGGTGCTGCGCTACCGCAGCCGCCTGACCAGCGCCGAGGACGTGCTGGCCGCGGTCCATGCTGCCGGTATTTCGATCCGTGATGTGAAGACCGAAGAGGCAGACTTGGAGGATGTTTTCCTGTCGCTGACAAAGTCAGCCAGAGCGGGATAGTCTGTCCGGCAGGTTGGAACATCTGTTCCGCGCGGCCGGCAAGCCGGGCCGCGCTTGCCGGCCCGTCAATCCGCAGGTTTGCCTCCGGCAAAACAGACAGGCACGTTCGCGCCTGCCCAGGCAGACGCCGCCCTTAGTGTTCCGAGGTCAACGTGAGGGTTGGCACTTTCCCCTTTACCCCCCGGTCGATCCGCGCCTGGTAGCAGTTGTTGCGTGATGACCGGACGTGGATGTAGCTGACCCGCTCGTCCGCAAAGATCGCTTCCGTCTGCCGCCTCATCTCGGCCTGCGGGATGACAATGCCGGTGCCGTAAACAATCCGGTGATCGGCGCTGTAGCCTTTGATCAGGTAATCCGGGGAGCCCGTCAACATCTCCGGCATATCTTCGCCTTCGTGCCGTTCGCAATGATCGGCGCACAGGAAAATCGGCCCTGTTTCGGCATAGGGCTGTGCTTCGGGAAAGGGGCGGTGGGCCAGGATCAGCATGTCTTTACCATCGGGGATGTATTGCAGGCAGTGGCGGCAGGGGTTGCTGCCGCCGCCGGACACCGCGCGCTCCGGCGCTTGGCCGTGGGCATCGGCGCCGCCCTCCTGCAGCGCGCGGACAATCTCTGTGGGCAGGGCGGTGATCCTGATCATGGGTTTTCTCCTTTTGCTGACACCACCATGCCCGGACCGCCTCGCCGCAATCGACCCGGATCTTGCGCATCCCGCAGTGGCCTGAAACAAAGCGCTCCCGCCCGTCGTGCGGGCATTGAAAATGCCCTGCGGCGGTTGGGCCAAGCGCCGCGCAGCGCGCGGCGCGGGCGGCGTCTGCGGCTGGCGTTGCGGCAGGACTCCACATGAGAACAAAACAGGAATATCATGCAGGTCATGTTTGCCGAATTTGCCTGCCTTTCCAACTTCACCTTCCTCACCGGGGCCTCCCACCCTGAGGAATATGTGACCCGCGCGCTGGAGCTGGGGATCGCGGCGGTTGCCATTGCCGACGAAAACTCGGTGGCGGGCATCGTGCGCGCCCATGCCGAATGCCGCGGCATTGCCCGCCAGGTGCGCGAGCGGCAGGACTGGAACCGGCAGAACACGCCCATCGGCCCGCCGCCCCCCGAGGGCATCGCGCCGCCGCTTTCTTTCCCTATCTGCGATGCGCCACGGCTGATCCCGGCGGCGCGGCTTATCTTCAGTGATGCGCCAGAGGTGATCGCGCTGCCGGTGAACCGCGCGGGCTGGGGCAGTCTGACACAGCTGATCTCCACCGGGCGGCTCAGAGTGGAGAAAGGCAGCTGTCTCCTGCATATCGCTGACCTGCTGGAATTCGCGGAGGGTCTCCACCTTCTCCTGTTGCCGCAGGAGGAACATGGCCTCAGCGGTGCGGGCGGATGGGGGCCGCATATGGACGGGCTGACGCGCCGCTTTGCCGGCCGCATGCATCTGCTGATGACGCCTGCCTATGACGGCGGCGACCAAACACGGTTTGCGCAGCTCGCGGATCTCGCCCGGCATCTGAACCTGCCGCCGCTCGCCAGTGCCGCGCCAAAGATGCACCACGGCAGCCGCCGCCGCCTGGGCGATGTCCTCAGCGCCATCCGCCTGCGCTGCAAGGTAGAGACCCTGGGCCGTGCCGCCATGGCCAATGGTGAGCAGCGCCTGCGGTCAGAGGCGGAAATGCGCCGTCTGTTCCGCGGGTATGAAGACGCTGTGGAGAATGCCGCCCGGCTGGCGGAGCGGCTGAATTTCTCCCTGGATGAGCTGCGCTATGACTACCCGGATGAAGGGCGCGGCAGTGAGCCCCCGCCGCAACGCCTGCGGCGGCTGGCCGAGGAGGGCCTGCAATGGCGCTATCCGGGCGGCGCGCCGGACAAGGTGCGCAGCCTGCTGGAGCATGAACTGGCCCTGATCGGCAAGCTGAAATATGATCCCTACTTCCTGACGGTGCGCGACATCGTCGCCTTTGCCCGCTCCCGCGGGATCCTGTGCCAGGGGCGCGGCTCGGCGGCGAATTCGGTGGTCTGCTACTGTCTCGGCGTGACCTCGGTCAGCCCCGAACTCGGCACCATGGTGTTCGAGCGTTTCGTCTCCGAGGCCCGCGACGAGCCGCCCGACATCGACGTCGATTTCGAGCACGAGCGGCGCGAGGAGGTGATCCAGTGGATTTATGAACGCTACGGCCGCCACCGCGCAGGGCTGTGTGCCACGGTGATCCACTACCGCGGCAAGCGCGCCATCCGCGAGGTGGGCCGTGCCATGGGCCTGACCGAGGACACCATTTCGGCCCTGTCCTCGCAGCTGTGGGGGTTTTTCAGCGCCAAGGGGGTGGAGGCCGAGCGGATGCGCGAGATCGGGCTGGACCCCGGCAGCCGCCGCCTGCAGCTGACGATGCAGATGGTGGAGCAGATCATCGGCTTCCCGCGCCACCTGTCGCAACATGTGGGCGGCTTTATCATCACCCAAGGCCGGCTGGACGAGCTGGTGCCGATCGAGAATGCCACCATGGAGGGGCGCACAGTCATCTGCTGGGACAAGGATGACATCGACACGCTTGGTATCCTCAAGGTCGATGTGCTGTCCTTGGGCATGCTGACCTGTATCCGCAAGGCGTTTGATCTGCTGCAGCAGCACCACCAGCTGGATTACAGCCTGGCCACCCTGCCGCCCGAGGATCCGGCGGTCTACAACATGCTGTGCCGGGCCGACAGCATTGGCGTCTTTCAGGTCGAAAGCCGGGCGCAGATGAATTTTCTGCCGCGGATGAAGCCGCGCCATTTCTATGATCTGGTGATCGAGGTTGCCATCGTCCGCCCCGGCCCGATCCAGGGCGATATGGTGCACCCCTATATCCGCCGCCGCAATGGCGAGGAGCCGGTGCATTTCCCCTCGGACGCGCTGGGCGAGGTGCTGGGTAAGACCCTTGGCGTGCCCTTATTTCAGGAGCAGGCGATGCAGATCGCCATTGTCGGCGCGGGCTTCACGCCCGAGCAGGCCGACCGGCTGCGGCGGTCGCTCGCGACCTTCAAGAAACACGGCAACGTCAGCGAATTCCGCAGCCTGTTTTTGCGTGGCATGGCCAGGAACGGCTATGATACAGAGTTCTCCGAGCGCTGCTTTTCCCAGATCGAGGGCTTCGGCTCCTACGGGTTTCCGGAAAGCCATGCGGCGTCTTTTGCGCTCTTGGTTTATGCCTCTGCCTGGATCAAATGCCACCATCCCGGCATCTTTGCCTGTGCGCTGCTGAATGCGCAGCCGATGGGGTTTTATGCGCCCGCGCAGATTGTTCGCGACGCCCGCGAACATGGCGTAGACGTGCGCCCGGTCTGCATCAATAATTCCTATTGGGACAATGTGATGGAGCCCGACGGCCATGGCGGCCTGGCGCTGCGGCTGGGGTTCCGGCAGGTGAAAGGTCTGCGCGATGAGGACGCCGCCTGGCTGACTGCGGCGCGCGGCAATGGCTATACAGAGGTGGAGGACGTCTGGCGCAAGGCAGGCACCCCGCCGCCGGTGATCGAGCGGCTGGCTGAAGCCGATGCCTTTGCTGCCCTCGGGTTGAACCGGCGTGAGGCCTTGTGGGCGGCCAAGGCGATCGCCGCCCGCAAGCCGCTGCCGCTGTTTGCCCGCGAGCTGGAGGGCGAGGGGATTTACGAGCCGGAGGCGGATCTGCCGCAGATGGGCCTGGGCGAGGAAGTGGTGGAGGATTACGTCGCCATGCGGCTGTCCTTGCGGGCCCATCCGGTGGCGCTGATCCGGCATCTGCTGACACCGCAGAACGCGGGCGGCGGCGCGGGTGGCGGGCCGGGGGATTGAGTATTTGGGGAAAGATGAAGCGGATTGGCGGGCTTTGCACCGGCCTGCGCGCTGATAACGCCAACTGTGGCAGGAATGCCGGTTCACCCCGGCGCGGCGAGGCGTTAGAAGGCTTGCGAACACAGCCTTGCCCCGGAGCTACCCCATGACCGCACCCAAACCCGTTGTCCTGTGCATTCTTGACGGCTGGGGCAGCGGCGAACCCGGCAAGGCAAACGCGCCTTATCTGGCGCAAACGCCAACCTTTGATGCGATCCTGGCCAAGGGACCTGCCGCCCGGCTGATCACCCATGGGCCGGATGTGGGGCTGCCGACCGGGCAGATGGGCAATTCAGAAGTGGGCCACACCAATATCGGCGCGGGCCGGGTGGTGGCGATGGATCTGGGGCAGATCGACCTGGCCATTGAAGATGGCAGCTTCTTTGAAAACGGCGCTTTGCAGGCGTTTATCCGGCAGCTGAAGGACAGCGGCGGCGCGGCGCATCTGATGGGGCTGGTCTCGGACGGCGGCGTGCATGGGCATATCAACCACATTCTGGCGGCGGTGAAGGCGGTGACGGACGCGGGCGTGCCGGTCTGGCTGCATGCAATCACCGACGGGCGCGATGTGGCGCCGAAATCGGCCTTTCGCCATTTCCGCCGGCTGGAGGAGAGGCTGCCCGAAGGCGCGCGCATTGCCACCGTCACCGGGCGCTATTTCGCGATGGACCGCGACAACCGCTGGGGCCGCGTCAGCGAGGCCTATGATGCGATGATCCACGCCAAGGGGCGGCCGGGAATGAATGCCCACGGCGCGGTGGATCATGCCTATAATCAGTCGGAAACGGATGAGTTCATCGCCGCCACCGTGCTGGACGGCTATCAGGGGGTGAAGGACGGCGACGGGGTCTTTTGCCTGAACTTCCGGGCTGACCGCGCACGCGAGATTCTGCGCGCGATTGGCGAACCGGGGTTTGCTGAATTTGATGCAGGCGAGCGCCCCAAACTGGCGGGCCTGCTGGGCATGGTGGAGTATTCCGACAGCCACAGCGATTACATGACCACCTGTTATCCCAAGGCGGCGATTGTGAACACGCTGGGCGCCTGGGTGGCCAAACAGGGCAAGCGGCAGTTCCGGCTGGCGGAGACCGAGAAATATCCGCATGTGACCTTCTTCCTGAATGGCGGCAAGGAAGACCCGGAAGAGGGCGAGGAGCGGTTCATGCCGAAGTCGCCCAATGTGGCGACCTATGATTTGCAGCCGGAGATGTCGGCCCCCGAGGTGACGGAGAAGTTTGTTGAGGCAATTGCTGCGGGCTATGACCTGATTGTGACCAACTATGCCAACCCCGACATGGTCGGCCATACCGGCGATCTGAAGGCGGCGATGCTGGCCTGTGAAGCGGTGGACCGCGGGTTGGCGCAGGTGGTGGAAGCGCTGGAAAAGGCGGGCGGCGCGATGATTGTTACCGCAGATCACGGCAATTGCGAGGTGATGGTCGATCCGGAAACCGGCGGTGCCCATACCGCGCATACGCTGAACCTGGTGCCGGTGGCGCTGGTCGGCGGGCCGGAAGGCGCCACACTCCGGGATGGCCGGCTGGCGGACCTGGCGCCGACTATTCTGGAGCTGATGGGGCTGGAGAAACCGGCAGAAATGACCGGGGAGAGCCTGCTGTCATGACCTTGCGGGCGGGTCTTTTGCTGCTGGCGCTGCTGGCCGCGCCGCTGCAGGTTGCGGCGGACCCCGCCGGGGCCGCACGCACGGCGGCGGCGCAGCTGGAGGGGGCTTCGGTGCAATTGCAGGAGGCCGGCAGCTCCCGTGACCGGGTGAAGGCGCTGACCGCAACCGTGCAGGCGTTTGAGGCCGGGCTGGCGGCGATGCGCGACGGCTTGCGCCGGGTGGCGCGGCGCGAGGCGCAGCTGAGTGCGCAGCTGGCGGCGCGGCAAGAGGAGGTCTCGGGGCTGCTGGGGATTATCCAGACCATTGAAACCTCGCCGCCTCCGGTTCTGATGGTGCATCCTTCGGGGCCTTTGGGCGCGGCGCGCTCAGCGATGATGCTGGCTGAAGTGACCCCGGCCCTGCACGCCAGGGCGCAGTCGCTGAAGATGGATCTGGACGAGGTGCAAAGCCTGCGGCTGCTGCAGCAGAATGCGGCCAGGACGCTGGAGGAGGGGCTGGCAGGCGTGCAATCCGCGCGGGTGCAGCTGTCCACTGCCATTGCCGACCGCACCACGCTGCCGCGCCGTTTCACTGCCGACCCGGTGCGCACCGCGATCCTGATCTCTTCGACTGAAACCCTGTCGGGCTTTGCCGACGGGCTGGCCGAGATTGCCGGCGGTGACATCGCCGGGACCAGCGCCGACATCACAGAGCTGCGCGGCACCCTGCCGCTGCCGGTCGAAGGGCTGCTGCTGCGCGGCTACGGCGAACGCGATGCGGCGGGCATTGCCCGGCCCGGTCTGTTGATCGCGGCGCGTCCCCGGGCGCTGGTCACGGCGCCAACGGCGGCCACCATCCGCTATCGCGGGCCGCTGCTGGATCTGGGCAATGTGGTGATTCTGGAACCGCAGCCGGAGACGCTGTTTGTGCTCTCCGGCCTGGCCGAGGTGTTCGGCGAGGCGGGGCAAGTGATCCCCGAGGGCACGCCGGTGGGATTGATGAGCGGAGAAAACCCCAAGCCGGACGCAATTCTGTCACTTAGCGGTGAAGGGGGTGGAACTGACCGGACAGAAACGCTCTATATAGAAGTGAGAATGGACAACAGCCCGGTGGACCCGGAAACATGGTTCCGCACTGGAAAAGGTGGATGAAGGCTTGATGAGAAAATTTGCGATGGCGGCCATTGGCGGCACGCTGGCAGGGATCGTGGCAACAACCTATGTGGCGGGTCCTTTACTGGCGCAGGAAGGCACGCGCGAGGCAAATGTCTATGAGCAGCTGGATCTGTTCGGCGACATCTTCGAGCGCATCCGCGCCCAATATGTCGAGGAAGTTGACGAGAAAGAGCTGATTGAGGCGGCCATCGGCGGCATGCTGACGTCGCTGGATCCGCATTCCAGCTATCTGTCGCCGGATGATGCGGCCAGCATGCGGGTGCAGACCCGCGGCGAATTCGGCGGCCTTGGGATCGAAGTCACCCAGGAAGAGGGCTTTGTCAAAGTTGTCTCGCCGATCGACGGTACCCCGGCGGACGAGGCCGGCATGGAATCAGGCGATTTCATCACCCATGTGGATGGCGAAAGCGTGCTGGGCCTGTCGCTGGACGATGCGGTCACCCTGATGCGCGGACCGGTGGGGTCCGAGATTGTGATCACCGTGGTGCGCGAAGGCGAGTCCGAACCGTTTGATGTCTCGATCATCCGCGACACCATCAAGCTGACGGCGGTACGCAGCCGTGTTGAGGGCGATACCGTGGTGATGCGGATCACCACCTTCAACGATCAAACCACAACCAACCTGGTGTCCGGGCTGAAAAAGCAGATCGAGGATGCGGGCGGCAAGGACAATGTGAACGGCATCGTTCTGGACCTGCGCAACAATCCCGGCGGGCTGCTGACCCAGGCGATCAAGGTGGCAGACAGTTTCCTGGAATCTGGTGAGATCGTCTCGACCCGCGGCCGCGACCCAGAGGACGGCGAGCGGTTCAACGCAACGCCGGGCGATCTGGCGGATGGCAAGCCGATTGTGGTGCTGATCAATGGCGGTTCGGCCTCGGCCTCGGAAATTGTGGCCGGTGCGCTGCAGGATCACCGCCGCGCTATCGTCATCGGCACCAAGTCTTTCGGCAAGGGATCGGTGCAGACGGTGATGCCGCTGAAAGGCGAGGGTGCGATGCGTCTGACCACTGCGCGCTATTACACGCCGTCGGGCCGGTCGATCCAGGCGCTGGGCGTCAGCCCTGATATTGTGGTGCAGCAGCCCCGCCGAACCGCTGCGGCTGAGGAGGAGAACGACTCGCCTGCCCGCCGCTCGCGCTCGGAGGCCGATCTGCGCGGCAGTCTGAACAATGACAGCCTGAGCGAGGATGAGATCCGCCAGATCGAAGCCGACCGCGAAAAGGCCGAGAAGGCCGCCGAGCTGCGCGAAGAGGATTACCAGCTGGCCTATGCCATCGACATTCTGAAGGGGCTGGTTGCCCTGGGACCGAAGTAAGGCTTGGCCATATTGCAGCACAAAGGGGCCGTCCGGTTGGGCGGCCTTTTTCATGTCTGCTGTGCCGCCGGAACTGCCGGTGGCTGATCTGCTGATGTCTGGGGCTGCCGGTAAAAGGGATGGCGGCGCCGCCGGGCAGAGAATGGACAGACCCTGCGGGGCCTGCTCGGACAGGAATTCCTGAACGACCCCCTTTTTATCGGGGCCGGTCTCCGGGTGAGATGCGGGCAGCCGCACAGCTTGCCCGCGTCTTGTGCAATGGGTGATCGATCAGGGGAGAGTATGTTGTGAAAACCTGATGATCAGGTGAAACCGGCGTACGCTGAATGGGCAACACCCAACCCGGCACAACGCATTTGTCGCGTCAAAGTGAATATCAACGCCCGATCTCCGGCGCATTGATTGCATGGGCTGGGCTATGTTCGCCCCATGATGTTTGACCTGCCTGATTCCCCGACGCTGTACCAAGCGCTGATCACCCGTGATGACGCCTATGAGGGGCGCGCCTATGTCGGTGTGACCTCCACCGGCATTTTCTGCCGCCTGACCTGTCCGGCGCGCAATCCCAAATTCGAGAACTGCCGGTTTTACGCCAGCCCCGGCCAATGCATTGAGGCGGGGTTCCGGGCCTGCAAGCGCTGCAAGCCGCTGGCCGCCGCTGCCGGCGATGACCCGGTGGTGCAGGACCTGCTGGCCCGGCTGGAAGAACGGCCCGCCTATCGCTGGGGCGAGGGCGATCTGGCACGGATGGGTCTGGATGCGTCCACCGTTCGGCGGGCGTTCAAACGGCATTTCGGCATGACCTTTCTGGAAATGGCCCGCCAGCGCCGCCTGCGCGAGGGGTTCACCGCGCTAAAGGCCGGCGAGCCGGTGATTGCGGCGCAGATTGATGCCGGGTTTGAAAGCGCCAGCGCCTTTCGCGCGGCCTTTGCCAAGCTGGTCGGGATAGCGCCGGGCGCCTTCCGCAAGGACGCGCTGTTGCTCGCCGACTGGATCGACACGCCGCTGGGCGCGATGATTGCGATCAGCTGCCGGCACCAGCTGCATCTGCTGGAATTTGCCGACCGCAAGGCGCTGCCGCGGGAAGTGGCCAAGCTGCAAAAGGCGCAGCCCGGCGGGATCGGCTTTGGGCGGCCGGCGCCGACACAGCAGATCGCCGATGAGCTGCAGCGGTTCTTTGCGGGCGAGGGGGCGGATTTCCAAACCCCGCTGGCCCTGCATGGCACCGGATTTGAACGCGAGGTCTGGCGCTATCTGCTGACCATTCCGGCGGGTGAAACCCGCAGTTATTCGCAGATCGCGCGCGAGCTGGGCCGGGCTTCGGCCACCCGCGCGGTGGCGCGGGCCAATGGATCCAACCAGCTGGCGCTGGTCGTACCCTGCCACCGGGTGCTGTCGGCGGATGGATCGCTGACCGGTTATGGCGGCGGCTTGTGGCGCAAACAGCGGCTGATCGAGATTGAGACAAGCTACAAACAGAGGATTTCTGCATGACATATTCCGACCGCGCACGCGCCTTTGCGGCGCTGCACCAGCCGGGCAACCCGGTGGTGCTGTATAACATCTGGGATGCTGGCAGCGCCAAGGCGATTGCCGGGGCGGGGGCCGCGGCCTTGGCGACCGGCAGCTATCCGGTGGCCGTGGCGCAGGGCTTTGCCGATGGCGAGCAGATCCCGCTGGAGTTTGTTCTGGGCAACGCTGAACGCATCATCGCCGCCACGGATTTGCCGGTGACGATTGATTTTGAGGGCGGCTATGCCCGTGCGCCGGAACAGCTGACCGCCAATGTGAAACGGCTGGCCGAAACCGGTGCGGTGGGGCTGAACTTCGAGGATCAGGTGGTCGGCACTGCGGATCTTTACGGCATCGAGGAGCAAGCCCGGCGGGTCGCCGCAGTACGGGCAGCCAATGCGGATATCTTCGTCAATGCGCGTACAGATTTGTTTTTGAAGGAAAAAGATACGTCAAAACATGCGGGCCTGATGGCGGAGACGCTGGAGCGCGGCGCGGCTTATGCCGAGGCCGGCGGCAATGGGTATTTCATCCCGGGCCTGACCGATCCGGACCTGATTGCACAAGTCTGCGAGGGCTGCAGCCTGCCGGTCAACACGATGATGCGCGGCATCACGCTGGAAACCGCGCGGCAGGCAGGCGTTGCGCGCTGCAGCTATGGCCCGATCCCGCACGCCAAGCTGATGCAGGTGCTGGCAGAGCATTTCCAGACATTGGTGTAACCGCCGCTCAGGTGGTTTCCAGGCAGTGGCGGCGGAAGGCGCGTTTCAGCATGTCGAGTTCTGCGCGCAGCAGTTCGACCTCGGCGCGCAGATCGTCCGCCACCGCCTCCCCGGCGATCAGGGTGAAATCGCCCAGACGGGTGCCGCCGGCGGCATCGAATATCACGAAAGTCTGCACCCCGTCGGCCAATGCCTCGGCGGGGACCGGTACTGAGATCAGCCATTCGCCGCCTGCCTGGCCTTCGTTCAGTTTTGCATCGGCCACCGGCTGATCCTGGAACATCACGGAAATCTCGGGCCTTGCGCCGCTGGCGGGGGCGTTGCTGATCCGGCCCTCCCAGATGCCGTTGCGGAAGCGGATTTTGGTCAGTGACAGGTCGCTCATGGCTCAGGTTCCTCAGATCGCCGCGCGGCGGTGGCGCGAGAAGGTCAGGTCGCGCAGGATCACCTGGTTCATATCCGGCGCTTCAAATATCAGATCAAGCCAGATCTTTTCGATCCGCTTCTCGTTCAGCTTGGAATAGGCCAGATCGAACTCCACCACGATGTTCTTTTGCTCCTGCGGCAGCTCGCGCACGATCTGTTCGGTATTGGGACCGTGCTGGATGTTGAGCCGGGCAAAAATCTCGATCGGTTTTTCGGATTCGATAATGCTGTCGATCCGCAGCAGATGCTGCCGGGTCATGCCGTTGGCAGCAGCGGGCGGCAGGTCGATCACCAGCGACAGGAACGATCCATCGAATTGGAACACATCCATGCGCAGACCGAAGGGGGCGAGGTCTTCTTCGCGGGTGTTGCGCAGCTGGCGCAGGGTCAGTTCGGAGAAGGCGCAATCGTGAAACAGCTGCGCCTCATCGCCGAGCCGGGCCTTGGCGGGAACGGAGGACAGCCCGCATTCGGGCAGCGGCCCGCGCCACAGCTCCGGACGCCAGGACCAATCGGTGCCATGCGGACGCGGAAAGAAGGAGGAGCCGATCTGCGGCAGCGCCAGGCGGCCGTCGGCGGTGTGGATCAGCCGGTCCAGATGGGTGCGCAGCTGGCGGGCCTGATTGCGCTGGCGGCGCAGTTCAGACAGCGGCGCGCGGGCCGACTCTTCTGCGGCTGCGCGCCAGCGGCGCAGGCTGCGCAGGTGCAGCAGCCGGTCCATGATCCTGCCCATCGTGCTCTCTCTTGCCTGTTGCGCCGTATTGCGGAGTCCGGCCCGTGCGGTAACGCGGCGGGCGCTGGCGCCAGTGTAACCGCTGGCGGCTATTGAAATAAACCGGCAATCCGCTGGCCAAGCCCGCGTTTTTTACGCAGGGCAGGCGTGGCGCCGGTTTCCGGGGCGCCGGCGGCTGCCGCTGCGGGCCGTGCCAGGGGGCGCAGGGACTGCCGGGGGCCTTTGGGCAGCACCGCGCCGGCTTCCTCAAGATCCGGCAGGGTGGAGGCTTCCAGCGAGCGGTGGGTCACTTCGTTCAGCAGCGCAGCTCCCTGACGGCCCAGGGCGCGGCTGCCCTCCGGCGCGTAAAGCGCCAGGGCGACCAGATGCCGGTCGAGCACAAAGGCGCCGCGCCAGTGGACCGGGCTGGCCCCTTCGGCGACGGCTTCGGGGAATTCCAGCCGGACCAGCGGCAGCAACTGGTCGTCGCGGGTTTCCAGCAGCGTGGCGCCGGGGAACATGGCCACGATATCAGCCGCTTGCGGGGCTGCGGCGTCTTGTTGTGCCGGACCGATCGAGGCAGTCAGCACGGCCGCATTACGGGAGCCGAACCAGCGGTTCCGGTCCAGCCGGCTGCAATGGGCAATCAAGGCAAAACCGCCGCTGTCATCCGCCGTGCTGCTGCGCCGGTCAAAGCAAAAGGTTTCCGGGGCAGCCAGCAGCACGCCGCCGCCGGCAAAGGACATCACCTGGCCGCTGAGGCGCGGCGCCGGGCCGGATACGCGGGCGGCAAAGGACATGCCTGTGGGGGCGGGGCTGCATCCTGCCAGGGCCAGGCCGGCCAGCGCGGCTGCGGCTGCAGCCCTGCGCAGTCTTGGCGCCTTTCCGCCGGGGAGCGAAAAAGACACGGGTTTCCCGTTGCTTATTCTGGTCACTGCTATCCCTGCCAGTCTTGTTTTTGACAATTTTACTACGGGCCGGGCTGCTGTGCGGCAAGTGTGAACCGTGCGCCGGGCTGTCTGCCTTGCCATGGCGTTGCAGCAATGCATAACGTTGGTGCAATTTGCCGCCATTCCAGCCGGAGGACACATGCAGCACAGGCACAGAAACCGGTACAGCGACGGGCACAGTTACAGGGCGCATGAGGCCTTGGTGCGCTTTGCCCGGCTGCAGCCCGCACTGTGGCGGCTGCTTTTGGGGCTGGTGCTGGTGGCGGCGGTCAGCTTTGCGATGACCGCGGCGCTGCAGGTGATGGTGGCGGGCCTGTTCCCCGGTGCCTGGCTGCAGGGGCTGGGTGACGGCAGCACACCCGGCGCTATGCTGGTGCTTCTGGGCAGCTTTGCCTTTCTTTCGCTGGGCGTAGCCATGGCGGCGCGGCTGTTCCACCAGCGCAGCTTTGCCACCGTCACGGGGCATCTGGTGCCGCTGGTCTGGCAGTTCGGAAAGGTCAGCCTGTATCTGCTGGGCTTAAGCGTGCTGATCATGCTGCTGCCGCCCTACAGTATGGGGCCGGCGATGACCCCGAACCTGCCGGTCTGGACCTGGCTGGGCATTCTGCCGTTGTCCATTGCTGCGGTGCTGGTGCAGACCTCCGCAGAGGAGATCCTGTTCCGCGGTTATATCCAGCAGGCGCTGGCGGCGCGGTTCCGCAGCCCGGCGGTGTGGCTGTTGGGGCCGTCGGCGCTGTTTGCGCTAGGGCATTATCTGCCTGCCGAGGCTGGGGAGAATGCGCTGCTGATCACGGTCTGGGCCGGATTGTTCGGGGTGCTGATGGCGGATCTGACAGCGCGGGCCGGTACCCTGGGGCCGGCGATGGCGGTGCATTTCTTCAACAACGTTACTGCTTTGCTGCTGTTTGCCTCGCCGACCAGCCTGAACGGGCTGGCGCTGTATCTGATCCCCTTCGAGATGGCCGATGTTCAGGCGCTGCGCCCGTGGATGGCGGTGGACTTTGCGCTGATGCTGGTCAGCTGGCTTTGCGCACGGCTTGCCATACGCCGCTGATTGCAATTGCGGCCAAGGCGCCTTATCTGGGGGGCAAACCGCGCCCCCGGAGAGGCAAGCAATATGAACTGGATCACCAACTACGTACGACCCAAGATCAACTCGATCTTTTCGCGCCGTGAAGTGCCCGAGAACCTTTGGCAGAAATGCGATGAATGCGGCACCATGCTGTTTCACCGCGAGCTGAGCGACAATCAGAATGTCTGCACCAGCTGCGGCCATCACATGCATATCACGCCGCGCGACCGGTTCACCGCGCTGTTTGACGGCGGTGTGTTCACCGAGGTTGCGGTGCCGGAACCGCTGGCCGATCCCCTGAAGTTCAAGGATCAGAAGAAATACCCCGACCGGATCAAGGCAGCGCAGAAAAAGACCGGCGAGAAAGACGCCATGCTGGTGGCCGCCGGTGAAATCGGCCGCACTCCGATCATCGCCGCCGCGCAGGACTTTTCCTACATGGGCGGCTCGATGGGGATGTATGTGGGCAATGCGATCATTGCCGCGGCTGAAGAAGCGGTGAAGCTGGGCCGCCCGCTGGTGCTGTTTTCCGCCGCTGGCGGTGCGCGGATGCAGGAAGGCATCCTGTCGCTGATGCAGATGCCGCGCACCACCGTGGCGGTGCAGATGCTGAAAGAGGCGGGCCTGCCCTATATCGTGGTTCTGACCCATCCGACCACCGGCGGGGTGACGGCGTCTTATGCGATGCTGGGCGACGTGCATATTTCCGAACCGAACGCGCTGATCTGCTTTGCCGGGCCGCGGGTGATCGAGCAGACGATCCGCGAAAAGCTGCCCGAGGGGTTCCAGCGCGCCGAGTACCTGCTGGACCACGGTATGCTGGACCGGGTGACCTCGCGCACCGAGATGCGCGGTGAGCTGATCACCATCGTCCGGATGCTGATGGGCCTGCCGCCGCAGGTGGTGGGTGATCTGCCCTCGCCGGAAGAGGAAGACCCCGCCAAGGCCGCAAATGCGCCAGCCGAGGCCGCAGTCAGCGAAGAAGCTGCCGAATAAACCGGTCTATATTGACCTGCCCGGCTGTCCGGCCGGGCCGCGCCCGTCCTTACCAGGGCGGGCGCTGTTTTTTGCCACGCAAGACTATCCGATCTGACAGGACCAGGCTGATGACCCAGACCTCCGACGCGATTCTCGCCCGCATGATGGCGCTGCACCCCAAGATCATCGACCTGACGCTGGACCGGGTCTGGCGGCTGCTGGACGCATTGGACAACCCGCAGGACAAGCTGCCACCGGTGATCCATCTGGCCGGCACCAATGGCAAGGGGTCGACCCAGGCGATGATCCGCGCCGGGCTGGAAGGCATGGGCAAGAGCGCGCACGCCTATACTTCGCCGCATCTGGCGCGGTTCCATGAGCGGATCCGGTTGGCGGGGGAGCTGATATCGGAACAGTATCTGACTGAGGTGCTGGACGAATGCTACGGCGCGAACGGCGGCGAGAACATCACCTATTTCGAGATCACCACCGTGGCGGGGCTGCTGGCGTTTTCCCGCACCCCGGCGGACTGCACGCTGCTGGAGGTGGGCCTGGGCGGGCGCCTGGATGCAACCAATGTGATAGATAAGCCCGTGATCAGCGTGATCACCCCGATCTCGATCGACCATGAGCAGTTCCTGGGCGACACGCTGACCAAGATCGCTACCGAGAAGGCCGGGATCATCAAGCGCGGCGTGCCGGTGGTGGTTGGCCCGCAGCCCGACGAGGCGATGGAAGTGATCGAGGCCACCGCCGCCCGTCTTGGCGCGCCGGTGATTGCCTATGGCCAGCAGTGGCATGTGCATCAGGAACACGGGCGGCTGGTGTTCCAGGATGAAACCGGCCTGCTGGACCTGCCGCTGCCGGCATTGCTGGGGGCACACCAGGTCCAGAACGCCGGTGCTGCGCTGGCGGCGCTGCGCCATCTGGGCGCGGATGAGGCCGCCTGCGAGGCGGCGATGGTGAACGCCGAATGGCCTGCGCGGATGCAGCGGCTGAAAACCGGTCCGCTGATCGAGGCGGCGCCGGAGGCAGAGCTGTGGCTGGACGGCGGCCACAATGCTGCGGCGGGTATTGCATTGGCGGATGTCCTGGCGAAACTGCCGGAACGCCCCACGCACCTCATCTGCGGCATGCTGAACACCAAAGACGTGAGCGGCTACATGGCTCCCCTGGCGCCGCACGTTGCCAGCCTGACGGCGATTTCGATCCCGGATGAGATCAACACGCTGAGCGCCGAAGAGACCGAAGCCGCAGCCCAATCGGTTGGCATGGAGGCCGGCACCGCGGAGAGCACCCTGGCGGCGCTGCAGGCGATCACCGCCAAGGACCCGCAGGCGCGGGTACTGATCTGCGGTTCGCTGTATCTGGCGGGCCACATCCTGCGCGAAAACGGCTGAGGCTGGAGGCTTCGGCGGGGGGAGGTTCTCCCGCCCGGCTTCGATCTGGCGATCTCACTCCGTTGGGCCGGGCGCCGCTGGCGCGGCGCGCCTCCTGCTTCTTTCTGGTTTCAATACCCCGGGGGTGAGACCGTGAGGCCGAGGGGGCAGCGCCCCCAGACCCGTTCAGCCACTAGTCCAGAACGTAGTCCACGGGTTCCAGCTTGGGCGGCACGTCGCGCCCCAGCGCATTGCAGACCGAGATTTCCATCACCCGGCACATCGCGCTGAGCGGAACTGAGTTGGCCTGTTTGCGGAACGGGTGTTCCAGCTCATGGGTGACCTCGGCCAGGCCGAAGAACACATAAGCCACCACCGCCGCCACCAGCGGTTCGAACCAGCCTGCACTGTCCAGAAGGGCAAAGGGCAGCAGCAGGCAGTACAGATACGTGGTGCGCCAGACCAGCAGCGAATAGACGAAAGGCAAGGGCGTGGTCAGCAGCCGCTCGTTGCCGGCCTGCGCAGTTGGAAAGGCGGCCAGACGTTCAGCCAGGGCGCGCTGGCCGAACCCGTCGATACGGCCCGCCTCGGCCATGCCGCGCAGGCGGGTGGCGATGTCCCTGAGGGCGGCGTTCGGGCTGTTTTCCGTTTTCATGAGCTGATCGGCGTCTTCACCGCCGACCCAGCGGTGGACCGTTTCGGCCACCTCATCGCCGCGCAGCTGGGCGCGGTGCAGGTGGTGAAAGGCCAGAATGCGGGTCAGGATGTAATCCTCATCCGGGCCTTGGCCGGCAAAGATCCGCAGCTCCTGCGCCAGGCTGCGCACGTCCGAGACCATGCGGCCCCAGATCTTGCGCGCCTCCCACCAGCGGTCATAGGCGGCGTTGTTGCGAAAGCTGAGGAACAGCGACAGCGACAGGCCGAACACCCCCATGGCGCCGATGGAAATCTGCGGCATCGCAACAATGTAGCGGTCCAGCACCAGCACCAAGAGCGCCCAAAGCGCGGCGCCGATGATATTGGGCAGGATGCGCGGCACCACCGACCCGTTCAGGATCAGAAAAATCTCCCAGCGGCTGGGCGTATCGCGGACAATCATAGGGTGGCGGCTCCCCAATCCTTGTCCTGCATTTCGCGCAGGCGCGAGGCTGTGCGTTCGAACTCAAAGGTGCCTTCGCCCTCGACATAAAGCATTTCAGGCTGCGCCGCCGCCGAGCAGATCAGCCGCACCTTGGCCTCGTACAGGGCATCAATCAGGGTCACAAAGCGCCGGGCCTCGTTGAAGTTGTTACGGGAGAGACGGGGGATGTCCTCCAGCACCAGCACCTTCACCTCTTCGGCGATGGCGAGATAGTCGCCGGGACCCAGCATCTTGCCGCACAGATCATAGAAGGCGGCGCGCGCGACCCCGTTGCGGAAGGCGGGCAAGGTCACTTCGCGGCCCTTCACCTCCAGCGTCAGCGGCTGCGCCGGGCCACCGGAAAGATCGGTCCAGATGGCGCGGATCTGCGCGCGGGCCTCGGTATCGACGGGGGCGAAATAGACCTGGGCACCGGTCAGACGGTGCTGGCGGTAATCGGTCGGGCTGACCATCTCATGCACGTGCATCTGAACCTTGATGAGATCAATGAAGGGCAGGAACAGCTGCCGGTTCAGCCCGTTTTTATACAGGTCGTCCGGCACCCGGTTGGAAGTTGTGATCACGGTGACGCCGGCGGCAAACAGCGCCTCGAACAGGCGTCCCACGATCATCGCGTCGGTGATGTCGGTGATCTGCATCTCGTCAAAGGCCAGCAGGCGCACCGAGTCCGCAACCGCCTTGGCCACCGGGGCCAGCGCATCCTCCACCCCGCTTTGGCGGGCTTCGTGCAATTGGGTGTGGATTTCCTGCATGAAGGCGTGGAAGTGCACCCGGCGGGCGGGGATGTCCTCCAGGCTGTCGACAAACAGATCCATCAGCATCGACTTGCCGCGGCCCACCCCGCCCCAGAGGTAGAGCCCCTGGACCGGTTCATATTCCGCCTTGCGGAAGAAACCGCGTTTCACCGGCGGCGCCATCAGCCCTTCGGCGATGCGGTCGAAATGGGGAAGCACGGCCTCCTGGGCCGGATCGGGCTTCAATTCGCCCGCGTCGATCTTCTGCCGGTACAGCGTGGTCAGATGGGTCATGGGACAGGGATAGCGCGGGGCGCTGGGGATGGGAAGCGCCGCAGTGACCCAGGTGCAGGAAGAGTGCAGGATTGGATGGCGGCCGGGAAGTGCCGGCTTCACATCAATAATTCTTAATGATGTGCGCAATATTCCTGATTTGACCGTGAGGCAAATTTCCCCGAGGGTTGCGCGGCCTGTCAGGAGAGACCCCATGGACCGTCCCGCGCCGCTGTTTACCCCCGTTCTGATCGTCGGCTGCATTATCATCATGGTGAGCTTTGCGGTGCGGGCCTCGTTCGGGGTGTTCCAGATCCCGATTGCTGAGGAGTTCGGCTGGCTGCGCTCGGAGTTCTCATTGGCGATTGCCATTCAGAACCTGGCCTGGGGCATCGGCCAGCCGATATTCGGCGCCATCGCCGAGAAGGTCGGCGACCGCAAGGCGATCGTCATGGGGGCAATTGTCTATGCGGCCGGGCTGGTGCTGAGCTCCTGGGCGACGACGCCGTTTGAAATGCAAAGCTATGAATGGCTGGTGGGCTTTGGCATTGCGGGCACCGGTTTTGGCGTGGTGCTGGCGGTTGTCGGGCGGGCGAGTTCCGACGAGAACCGCTCGATGTCGCTGGCGATTGTCACCGCAGCAGGGTCCGCGGGGCAGATTTTCGGTGCACCCACGGCGGAGTGGATGCTGGGCTTTCTGCCCTGGCAGACGATTTTTCTGGTGTTTGCGGGTGTGGTGCTGGCGCTGATTGCCTTGCTGCCGCTGATGCGGGCGCCGGAGACCGCCGGCAAGGCAGAGCTGGAAGAGAGCATGGGCGCGATCCTGGTGAAGGCTTTCAAGGACCCGTCTTACACGCTGATCTTCCTCGGCTTTTTCAGCTGCGGCTATCAGCTGGCTTTTGTCACAGCGCATTTCCCGGCGTTCGTGACCGAGATGTGCGGACCGATCCTGCCGGGCGGGGCGCTGCACTCATTGGGCATTACCACCACCTCTGCGCTGGGGGCGGCTGCGATCTCATTGATCGGGGCGGCCAATGTGGGCGGCACGCTGCTGGCGGGCTATCTGGGCAAGCGGTATTCCAAGAAATACCTGCTGGCGGCGATTTACACCGGGCGGACGATTGCGGCGGCGGCATTCATCATGTTCCCGATCACCCCCATGAGCGTGATCATCTTCTCGGTTGCGATGGGGTCCATGTGGCTGGCGACGGTGCCGCTGACCTCAGGCCTGGTCGCGCATATCTACGGGCTGCGTTATATGGGCACGCTTTACGGGATCGTGTTTTTCAGCCACCAGCTGGGCAGCTTCCTGGGCGTCTGGCTGGGCGGGCGGATGTATGACGCTTATGGCGATTACACCTTTGTGTGGTGGATCGGTGTCGGTGTCGGGGCGTTCAGCGCGATTGTGCATCTGCCGGTGAAGGAACGTCCGCTGCGGACTGCGGTGGCGGCGGGGTAACGCCGGCGGTTTGCTGTGATGCCGGCTGCCGGACCGGGGCCAGCCCCGGACCCCGGAGTATTTCTGCAAAGATGAAGCAAAAGGGGCCTATCCGCGGGTGTCACATCAGGCCGCGGCGGTGGTTTTCGGCGATGATCTGCAGCACCTCGTCCGAGTGGGTGTAAGGCAGGCCGTGGCCCGCGCCCGGGATTTCCTCCTGGCGGACCGAGCGGGCGCGTTCGGCCAGGCGGCCGGCGGAGTTTGGCGGGATCACTGCGTCGTCCTGGCCCCAGATCACCAGCGCCGGCACACCGGCCTTGTGCAGGCCGCGCAGCTCATCGGTGAAATCTTCGTTCAGGATGCCGCGCAGGGCGGTGAGCACGGCGGGGATGAAGCCCTGAAAGCCCAGCTCGCGTTGCTGCAGGTCGGTGATGCCGGGCACCGAGGTTGGCAGGTTGCGCTCGGCCTCGGTGCTGCGGATGTGCAGGGCCGGGTAGAGCGCGTGCATCAGCCAGCTGCCCATCAGCGGCACATGCCGGATCATCCGGGTAAGGCGCCCCTGGCTGCTGCCGAAGCCGGCCGGCGCCAGCAGGATCAGCTCGCGCAGGCGGGTGGGGTGAGCGGCGGCAAATGCGGTGGCGATGGCGCCGCCCATGGAATAGCCGATCAGGGTGAAATCATCGCCGACCTCCTGATCCTGCAGCAGCTGTTCCAGCTGGGTGGTGAAGAAACGGCTGTCCTGCAGCCCTTCCGGGCGGTCCGAGTAGCCGCGCCCGTAGAGGTCATAGCTCAGCACCCGGTAGCCCATGGCGGCCAGTCCCCGGGCGACGCCGTCCCAGACAAACGACGGTGTGGTGAGGCCGTGCACGCAGACCGCAACCGGCCCGCGCAAGGGACCGGACCAGCGGTAGTGTGTCAGCCCGCCGGAGAGCTGCGCGAAGGCGCCGGGGGCGGATTGCCGGGCCTGGCTGTTCATCGGCTTGCGCAGGCGTTCGCGCAGGAAAGGCGCGGCGGCGATCAGCAGAACAACAAGGACCAGCAGCCAGATCATGCCTTGGCCTTCCATTTCTGCAGGATGTGGTGGCTGGTCATCAGGTCCAGATGGGCACCGCCGCCGTTCTTGAACAGCGTGATCCGATCCGGGTCATAGGCCTGGAACCGGCTGAGGGCATAGAAGTCCGCCAGCACGTCGCTGCGCTGGATGGTGCCGGCAGCCAGCGGGATCTTGAATTCGCCGATGTGGTCCAGGGTGGTATCGAAACTGTCGCAAAAGATCTGCGCGCGCCTCAGGGCCTCGTCGTCTGCTTCGCGCATGTCGGGGCGGTAGGCGCCGATCAGGTTGAGGTGCTGGCCGGGGCTGAGCCATTCGCCCTTGATCACCGGCTCGGAGGACATGGTGCAGGTGACGATGATATCCGCCGCCCTGACGGCGGTTTCCAGCTCCGGCGCGTGGAGGGTGCCGGGGTATTTGGCACAGAGGTTCCCGGCCTTGGAACCGGTGCGGTTCCAGACCCGGATCTGCGCCTGCGGGAAGCCGGCGCCGAAGGCTTCGATCAGGGAGCCGCCGACGGTGCCGGCGCCGACGATCAGCACTTCGCGGGCGGCGGGGTTGGCCAGCCGCAGGGCACCGAGCAGGCTGTCGCCCGCGGTCTTCCACTTGGTGACCAGGTGGAAGTCGACCAGCGCCTCAAGCGTGCCGTCCGCGTCCGAGTAGAGGCAGACGGAACCGTTGATCATCGGCTTGCCTGCGCCGGGGTTGCCCGGGAAGACGTTGGCTGTCTTCACTGCCAGGCCCATGCCGTCAATCCAGGCGGAGCGGCTGAGCAGCGTGTCAGGATCGCGGTAGAGGAATGTATCGCCGATCCCGGCCTTGGGCAAATCGTGGCTGGCAGCCAGCGCGTCCGTGAAACTGATCCAATCGAGCAGCGCTTCGCCCTCGTCAAACCCGATGAATGGGATGCTCATGTGCCTGTCTTCCTTTATCGTGTGCCGTCTCAGGCGGCCTCATGTTCTGTTAGCAGCTTTGCCTGCACCAGCCGCGCCGCCAGGAGGGCGGGGGTTGTGAACAGATGGGTCTGCCAGCCGCGTATTGTGGCGGCCTCGATGTTCTCTAGGCGGTCGTCGGTGAACAGCAGCCGGTCCGGCGCTACCCCTGTATCACGTTCGAGAATGGCATAGATTTCCGCCTCTGGCTTGATGCATTTCAAATGGGCAGAGACAAATGTGCGGTCAAAGCTACGCAAGAACGGATAGGAACCGCAGGCCAGCTCAAAGGTCTCGGCGCCGAAGTTGCTGAGGGCGAAAACAGGCGTGCCTGTGGCCTGCAGGCCCTGCATCAGGCGGACAGAATGGGGGATGGCCCGCGGGACCATCTGTAGCCAGCAGCCGTGCCACCAGCGGATTTCCTCAGACCACTCCGGGTGCTGCTCTGCTAGCGCGTAAACACTCTCTCGGAAGGGGTGGCCGCGGTCGACATTCAGGTTCATTTCATGCAGCGGCACCTGGGCAAACAGCTGGCGGCGGCGGTCCGTGCCGATGCGGCTGTCGTAGAAGCGTTCCGGCTCCCACTCGATCAGCACGCGGCCAATGTCGAAGACGACGGCGTCAATGGGCATGTGGCTTATCCTTCTGCGCGCGGGCGGGGACGCGGCGCGGGGCGGTTGCGGCGGGTCTCGCGCCAGACGGAGACCAGGCCGGAGGCGATGATCAGGGCGCTGCCGAGCCAGACCGGCAGGTCGGGCCATTCGTTGAAGATCAGCACGCCCCATAGGACCGACATCGGCATGGCGATGTACTCAAACGGTGCGGCCAGCGCGGCCTCGTTCATGCGGTAGGCCTGGCTGACCAGATAGCCGCCCGCAGAGCCTGCAATGCCGACGCCGATCAGATAAGGCCAGTCCTGCGGCGCGGGCCAGATCCAGGCGCGCAGGATGAAGTCGAAGGCCGGGCTGTCGCCGGTAGAGAAACGGCCGTCGCCAAAGGCAAGACCACCCAGGGCGCTGAGGATCAGAAAGCCCATCATCGGATAAAATGCGAGCGTGGCGCCGGCTTCGCTGCTGCCGGCGCGGCGGGTCAGCACGTGCAGCGTGGCATAGCCGCAGGCGCCCAGAAAGGGAAGGATGGCAGCGGCCTGGAAGCTGCCGGCGCCGGGGCGCATGATGATCAGCACGCCCAGGAAGCCGGCAAACACTGCGCCCCAGCGCCAGGGGCCGGGACGTTCGCCCAGAAACAGCGCCGACAGGGCGGTGACGATCAATGGCGTGGCAAAGGCAATCGCTACTGCCTCTGCCAGCGGCAGCAGGGTGAGGCCGGTGAAAAAGCAGATATTGGCAAAGAACACCACCAGGCAGCGCGCAAGGTGCAGTTTCGGCTGGTGGGTGCGCAAGAGGTGGTAGCCGCCCTCCAGCGGTACGATGATGGCAAGCATTACCGCCACCGCGATGACGGAGCGGAACAGCACCATTTCATAAAGCGGGTAGTCGCCCGACAGGAACTTGAAGATCATGTCGATGACCGAGAATGCAACGCCGGCACCGGCGGCGGCGAACAGGCCGGGGACGCTGATCTTTATGTCTGCGCTCATGCCGTTGCCCTCCTGTTTCCTGCCCCTGAACGCGCCTGTCCGGGTCTTCGGCGGCCTGCTCCCGCAGATCCTTGACCCGGAATCAGGCCTGTTTTGCTGCCCTTAGCTCGCGTTCCAGCGCATCCAGGAACCGCGAGCGGTCGGCCTTGGTAAAGCCCTTGCCGCTGCCGCCTGCCCCCAGCGGATTGGCAGCGCGCAGGTCAGCCATCAGGTCGCGCATTGCCAGTTGCTGGCCGATATTGGCCTCGGTAAACCGCTCGCCGTTGTGGCGCAGCACGCGTGCGCCTGCTTCGATGCATTTGGCGGCAAGGGGGATGTCGCCCGTTACCACCACATCGCCAGGGCCGCAGCGGTCTGCGATCCACATGTCGGCGACATCGGCGCCCTCAGACACGATCACATTTTCCACCAGCGGATTCTGCGAGGGGCGCAGCCCGCCGTTGGAGACTACGAACATGCGCAGCCCGTGGCGGGTGGCGACCCGCTCGGCCTCTTGTTTGACCGGGCAGGCGTCGGCGTCGATGTAGAGGGCGGTCACTCGGCTGCCTTCTTCTCGGGCTCAGGGGCTGTCTCTGTCTTGGGGGCGGGTTTGGCCTTAGCCTTGCGGGCGTGCTTCTTCACCTTGAACTCCTCCGGAATCGGCATCCGGTTGAAGGCGTCGAGGCCGGCGATTTTGTACGCCTCGGCAAGGGTCGGGTAGTTGAAGGTGTTCTGCACAAAGTAGTCCACCGTGCCTTGCAGGTTCATCACCGCCTGGCCGATGTGGATCAGTTCGGTTGCGCCTTCGCCAACGATCTGGACGCCCAGCACCCGGCGGGTTTTCAGCGACAGCAGCATTTTCAGCATGCCGTGCTCCAGCCCCATGATATGCCCGCGCGAGGTTTCGCGGAAGCGGGCGACGCCGACCTCGTAAGGAATGCCGCGCTCCTGCAGCTCTTCCTCGGACATGCCGCAGGTGGACATTTCCGGCACCGAGTAGATGCCATAGGGGTACCAGGGGCTTTCGGGCATGGTAGGCGTGTCGAGCGCATGGCAGGCGGCAACCCGGCCCTGCTGCAGCGAGGTGGAGGCGAGCGACGGATGGCCGATCACATCGCCGGCGGCATAGATGTGGGGCACTTCGGTCTGGTAAGTCTTGCGGTCAACACTGAGGCGGCCGCGGTGGTCGGTCTTCAGCCCGGTCGCCTCGAGATTCAGCGAGGCCGTGGCGCCCAGGCGCCCGGCCGCAAACAGCAGCATTTCAGCCCGCACATGGCGGCCGTTGGCCAGGGTCACTTCGACATGCTCGCCTGCGTCTTCGATGGTTTCCACCGCGGAGCCGAGCCGCAGATCAACGCCGTTTTCACGGATCTGATGGGTGAATTCCTGGATCAGGGTCTTGTCGATGAAATCAAGGAAGCTCTCGCGCGGCTCAATCAGGGTGACGCGCACATCAAGCGCCGAGAACATGGTGGCATATTCCACCCCGATCACGCCGGCGCCAATCACCACCAGCGAGCGCGGGATATCCGCCATCTCAAGGAAATCATCGCCGTCCACCACGGTGCGGCCATTGAACGGCACGTAATCCGGGCGGTAGGTGCGGGTGCCGGTGGAGATCAGAAATTTCTCTGCCGTGAGCCGGGTGGTTTCGCCGGCTTCGGTGGCGACCTCGACCTCGTTCGGGCCGATGAATTTCGCCAGCCCCATCAGCGTGTCCACATGGTTGCGGTTGAACTGGTGTTCCAGCACGTCAACCTCGTGATCCAGGGTCTTGTGCAGGCGCGCCTTCAGATCCTCGGCAAGGATGTCATCCTTCACCCGGTAGGAACGGCCATAGAAGCTGCGTTCGCGCCAGCCCGAGAGGTTCAGCACGGTTTCGCGCAGGGTTTTCGACGGGATGGTGCCAGTGTGCACCGACACGCCCCCCAGCCGGTCCTTGCGGTCGATCACCAGCACCCGGCGGTGCAGCTTGCCTGCCTGAATGGCAGCGGAGCGGCCCGAGGGGCCGGAGCCGATGATGATCAGGTCATAATCAAAGTCTTCACTCATGGCCGCGTCCTTTGTCTTTTAGTTCTGGTACAGCGCGTCGGCATGGAAGGAGACATGCTCCTCCATGAAGGTGGACACGAAGAAATAGCTGTGGTCATAGCCCGGCTGCATCCGCAGGGTGGCCTGCTGGCGGCGTTCGGCCACCGCGTGGGCCAGCGCCTCGGGCTTCAGGAGGTCGATGAACTGGTCAGAGGTGCCGGTGTCGATCAGGATCGGGCCGTCAAAGCCTTTCTCCTGCATCAGACGGGCGGCGTCGTGTTTGGCCCAGACGGATTCGTCTTCGCCCAGATAAGCGGCCAGCTGCTTGCGGCCCCAATCCGATGCGGTGGGGTTGCAGATCGGCGCAAAGGCGGAGACCGATTTGTAGCGGCCCGGCAGGTTCATCGCCAGCGTCAGCGCGCCGTGGCCGCCCATAGAGTGACCGGTGATCGCCTGACGGCTGAGGTCGATGGCAAATTTTTCGCCCAAGAGTGCGGGCAGTTCCTCTGCCACATAGTCCCACATGCGGAAATGCGGCGCCCAGGGCTGTTGCGTGGCGTTCACATAGAAACCCGCGCCCTGGCCCAGGTCATAGGCGTCATCGTCCGCCACGCTTTCGCCGCGGGGGCTGGTGTCAGGGAAGACGATGGCGATGCCCTGCTCGGCGCACCAGGCCTGGGCGCCCGCCTTGGACATCGCGTTCTCGTGGGTGCAGGTGAGACCAGACAGATACCACAGCACCGGCACCGGGCCGTCTTTGGCCTCTTCCGGCAGGAACAGGCCGAATGTCATGTCGCCGCCGGTGGCGCTGCTGGCGTGTTTGTAGACGCCCTGGGTGCCGCCAAAGGCACGGTTCTCGGAAACGGTTTCCATCGGTGAGGCTCCTTAAATCTGTTAGCCCTATCGCTATCCGCAGATTGTGCCGGCGTCCAGCGGGCGGGCGGCAGCAATGCCCGTTTTTGCGGCAGAAGGCTTGCGATTTCGCAAACAGAGCGGGGTGAGAGCGGCGGTTGCGCGGGGAATTGGCGGAGCGGGCGCTGGACACCGGGCCGGAATGCCGGAACAGTCTGCGGCCGGAAAACAGGGAGCGACAGAGATATGAGCGATTTTCAAAGACTGACCACCAGCGCCGCCGAACCGGAAACCGAACGCCCGGATCCGGCCAAGGTGGTTGCGGGCGACCCGGTGTTCACCACCTGGAATGCAGAGGAGCGGGACGGGCTTTACTGCGGCATCTGGCAATCGACTCCGGGCAAGTGGCGGATTTCTTATGACGAATGGGAATACTGCCGGATCCTGCAGGGGCGGTCGGTGATCACCAGCGACGACGGCGCTGAGTATCCGCTGGCGGCAGGCGACAGTTTCATCCTGCGCCCCGGTTTCAGCGGCACCTGGGAAGTGATCGAGACCACCCGCAAGGATTACGTGATTCGCCTATAGAGCGGCGTCAGGACACCCAGGCGATCACCGCAGGCACGGTGATGATCGACAGCACGGTCGAGATCAGGATAGCGGCGGAGGCCCGGTGCGGCGCCACACCGTAATGCTGCGCCAGCATGTAGACATTACCCGCGACCGGCAGCGATGCGGCAGCGATGGCGACGGCAGCAGAAAACGGCGCGGCGGGGATCAGCCACAGCACAGCGATGGCGACGCAGGCCGGGTGCAGCACCAGCTTGGCAAAGCTGAGCCAGCCGGAGATCTGCACCCGTTCCGCCGATTTCGAGGCGAGCGAGGCGCCGATGGCAAAGAGGGCTCCGGGGGTGGCAGCGCCGCCGAGGATTGTGAGGAAGTCGTTTGCCGGCGCCGGGATCGGCAGCTCGGAGGCTGACCAGGCGAGGCCCGCAACAATGGATAGGATCATCGGGTTCTTCAGCAGGCCAAGCCCCACCAGTTTCAGCGTTGCCAATCCAAACCCCTGGCCGCGGCCCGTGTTGATCAGGATGACGATCAGCGAGGAAAACACCACCAGATCGACGCTCAGCACCACCATCATCGGCGCCACCGAGGCCGGCCCGAACAGGATCGCCATCATCGGCAGGCCGAGAAAGCCGACATTGCCGATCGCCGCGCATTGCGCCTCAACCGCCGCGGTGGGCATGTCCAGCCCGCGGAACACGGCCACGGCTGTCACCAGCAGGTAGACCGCCAGGGTGCCCGCCAGATAGCCGAGGATCAAAGCGGGGTCAAAGACCTCGGCAAAGGAGAGATTGGCGGCAAAGCCGAAGATCATGGCCGAAAGCGGGAAGTAGAAGACAAAGCGGGTGAGGTAGGCGGTGGCTTCCTCAGTAAAGAAGCGGCTGCGCCCGGCCCAGTAGCCGAGGCCGATGATTGCAAAGAAGGGCAGGGTGCGGAAGAAGATCTCGGCCATGGGGATTGGTAACAAGAGCTGACCAATTGGCAAAGGCTGTTTTTGGCAAAAGGGGTGTGCTCCCGCCTGCTCATGGGCATCCTTCGGAATGCCTTTCGCAGTTGGGCGTGGCCCCGTGCTGCGCACGGGGCATGCGGTTCTGCTGAGACGCGCTTTAAGGGCAGGTGTGCCAAAAGAGCACCAAGTCAATTGTGAGACTGGCCATGACACCCTCAATGTTAGACCGCGCTAGCGGGCGGCGGCTTTGCCGACCTTGACCCTGAGAAGCCCGGTGTAACCAAAGGCGCACCCGCAGCGCGTCAGCGCTGCCGGGCCCAACCGGGGAGGGGCAGCCTTTGGCTGCTCCGGAGCGGGCGGGAGTGCTTCCTCTGCGGAACTCAGCCACTGCCGATCAGCATACCGGCGCCCAGCACCAGGGCGCCGCCCAGCACGACCTGCATGGTGGCGCGCCAGAACGAGGTTTGCATGAAACGGTTCTGGATCCAGGCGATGGCCCAAAGCTCCACAAACACGATCAGCAGCGCCAGCGTGGTGGCGGTCCAGAAGTCCGGGATCAGATAAGGCAGGGCGTGGCCGAGGCCGCCCACGGTGGTCATGATGCCGGAGGTCAGCCCGCGTTTCAGCGGCGAGCCGCGGCCAGAGAGTTCTCCGTCGTCGGAAGCCGCCTCGGTGAAGCCCATCGAGATGCCGGCCCCGACCGAGGCCGCCATGCCGACCAGAAATGTGGTCCAGGTGTCCTGGGTGGCAAAGGCGGTGGCAAAAATCGGCGCCAGGGTGGAGACCGAACCGTCCATCAGCCCGGCCAGCCCCGGCTGCACCCAGGTCAGCACGAACTGGCGGTGGGCGGCACGGTCCTCGTCCTGGCGCGTATCCGTGTCCAGATGCGTGTCTTGCAATTCGCCTGCGCGTGCCTGATGGCTGGCCTCAGCTGCGGCCAGATCACCCAGCAGCCTGCGGGTGGCAGCATCCCGGGTGCGGGCGGCGGCAGCGGTGTAGAAGCGTTCGGCGTCGCGCTCCATCGCGCGGGCCTCGCCGCGGATGCGGTCCAGGCTGAGGTTTTCCATCAGCCAGATAGGGCGGCGGGCATAGTAGCCCGCCACATGCTCGCGCCGGATCAGCGGAATTGCGGGCCCGAACCGGGCCTGGTGCAGGGTAATCAGCTGGGCGCGGTGTTCGTCTTCCTCGGCGGCCATGCCGTCGAACATCGCCGCGGTTGCCGGAAATTCTGCGCGCAGGCGCTCTGCATAGCCGCGGTAGATACGCGCATCATCCTCCTCGGAAGAGATCGCAAGGGCGAGGATCTCCTGCCCGGTCAGCTCCGCAAACCGCTTGCGCTGAGTGAAAAAACGCATCTGCTGCCCCTTAGTTTAGAATGATTCTAAATATAACGGTTCCGCGAGGGAGCGCAAGACGGTGCGGCTTATGCTGTTGCTATGCGGCAGCAGAGGCTACACTAGGTCCAGACCCGCAGGCAGCCAAAGGAACCCGCATGAATCAGCAAGCCAGCGTCCTGCGTACAGGCCGGAAATTTGATCAGGTCCTGGCAGGGGCCCGCGAGGTGTTCCTGGCTGACGGATTTGAGGGCGCGAGTGTTGACAACATTGCCAAGGCGGCGGGCGTGTCCAAGGCAACGCTGTACAGTTATTTCCCAGACAAGCGGGTGCTGTTTATGGAAGTGGTGCGTTCGGTCTGCGTGCAGCAGTCTGAAGCGTCGCTTGATCTGGCGGCGGGCAGTTGCGGCCCGCGCGAGGTGCTGCGGGTGGCGGCGGAGCATGTTCACGCGGTTCTGATAGGTGGTCTGAGCCTGCAGCTGTTCCGCATCTTTGTGGCCGAGGCCGACCGTTTCCCTGAGCTGGGGCCGATGTTCTATGAAAGCGGCCCGATGGTTTTGCACGGGCAGATTCGCGATTACCTGAAGATCGCCGCAGAGCGGGGCGAGCTGGCAATTCCGGATGCGGACCTGGCTGCCGCGCAATTCATTGAGCTGTGCAAGGCGGATATTTTCCTGCGTTTCCTGTTCAATATCGACGAGCATTTTACCGAGGCCGAACGCGAGCGGGTAATCGCCGGCGCGATCGAGACCTTTATGGCGCGGTTCGGCACCTGACGGCTGCGGGCGTGCCGGTCAGAGCGTGCCGGTTAATGCCTGCGGATCATCCTCAGTGCGTGGTGAAGTTGTTGGGCGTGTTGCGGTAGGTCTCGTGGCAGCTGAGACAGCTTTGCATCAGGCTGGGCAGGGTGCGGCGCAGGGCGGGCAGGGACCGGGTGCTGAGGTTCCTGGCTGCCGTTTCGGCGGTGTCTGCACGGGTTTTGAAATCCTTCCAGGCGTGCCAGATCAAGGGCCGCGCATGAGAGCGCGGATCCAGCTGCGGCTTCTTGAAATGCTTGCGGATGGTGCCGGTGGATCTGATCAGCTGCCGCCGGGCCGCGCGGGCCCTGTCCCGGTCAAAATATGTGCGCCCGGCCATCATGCTGGTCAGCACATCCATCGCGGCCTTTTGCGAGGTCATCAGGGCCATTCTGCGTGTCACGTGCTTGCTGGTGCCGTCCCTGGCTGTGACCGGGGCGGTGGTGCCAATGGCAAGAGCCGCAAGAATGACCATGAAGGCCATGGTTTTGAACAGGCGGATGGTCATTGCGCGGCCCCCGGGCGGATCGGCCGAATCGCATGACATGAACAAAATAAGAACATATGCTGTGGAACTCCTGTAATCTGCCGCCCGCCGGCCCCTGTTGCCCGATCTGCCCATGCCCCATCGCCGCATCTTATCGCTTTGGTTTCCGCGCCTTGGCGCCGAACGTATCATGCGGGCAGAGCGCGGCGGCATTGTCGGGCCGCTGGCCGTTGCCGAAGAAGTGTCCAACACCCAGGTTATTTCCGCGTTAAACACGGCGGCTTCGGCACAAGGTTTGCAGCCGGGCCAGCCGTTGCGCGATGCCCATGCGATGTGTGCGGCGCTGGTGGTGCGGCCGCGCAACCGGTCGGCTGAGGCGGCGTTCCTGGCCGCCCTCAGGCGCTGGGCCGGGAAGTTCAGCCCCTGGGTGGCAGAAGCCGGGGAGGACGGGCTGATCCTTGACCTTACCGGCTGCGCGCATCTGTTCGGCAGCGAGGCGGTGCTGATGGAGACGGCGGGGCGCGATTGCGCGGAGATGGGCCTCAGCGTGCAGATGGGGCTGGCGGATACCCTGGGCGCGGCTTGGGCGCTGGCGCGTTATGCGGGGGAGGACGCCGTGCCGGACCGCTCGGGCGATGCCATCGATCAGGAGGCCCGCGCGACCCGGGCCCGGGCGCAGAAACGCACGCCGGGGCACAGCGCCAAGCGCCGTCACTGGACCCGCGGCGGCGCGGCGCCGCAGCTGCAGGCGCCGCCGCCGCAGATGGGGCGGATTGCCGGGCCTGGGCAGGCTTACGGCGCGCTTGGGCCGCTGCCGGTGGCGGCGCTGCGGCTGGACACTGCCACGGTGGCGCAGCTGAACCGGCTGGGGCTTCGCCGGATTGGCGATCTGCTGGGGCAGCCGCGGGCCGGCCTGGCGCGCCGGTTCGGGCGCGGGCTGGTCTTGCGGCTGGATCAGGCGATGGGCAGCGCGCCGGAGCCGGTCTCGCCCGCGCGCAGCCCGGATCACTTTGCGGTGCGGCTGACCCTGCCGGAGCCGATCGGGCTGATGGAAGATCTGCTGGCAGGCATTGACCGGATGCTGCCCAGGCTCTGCGCCCGGCTGGAGGCGCGCGGCAAGGGCGCGCGGGTGCTGCGTCTGGAGGCGCACCGCTGCGACCAGGAAATGGAGGCCGTGACCCTGGGCCTGGCCCGTGCCAGCCGCGCGCCGGACCGCATCCGCCCGCTGCTGGAGATGAAGCTGGAACAGATTGATGCGGGCTATGGCATCGATATGCTGCGGCTGGAGGTGCTGCAGGCCGAAGCGATCCACGCCCGCACCCCCGCGGGCCATATGCAGGCGGGTGCTGCGGTGCAGGCGCGGCAGGAGGATGGCGCGGCGCTGGAAGATCTGATCGGGCGTCTGGGCGCGCGGCTGGGGCTGGAGGCCATCACCCGCTGCCACCCGGCAGAGAGCCATATTCCGGAAAAGACCTTCACCGTGCAGGCCGCAGCCTGGTCTGAGCCTGCCGCCGGGGACTGGCCGCGCCCGCCCCGTCCGCGCCCGCTGCTGATCTGGCGGCCCGAACTCGTTCATGCGCCAGAGCGGCCTGAGGTGCCGGAGCGTTTCCGCTGGCGGGGGCGCGACTGGGAGCCGGCGGCGGCAGAAGGCCCCGAGCGGATAGCCCCGGAATGGTGGCTGGAGGATCCGAACTGGCGCAGCGGCGTGCGCGATTACTGGGTGGTTGCGACCCGCAGCGGTGAACGGCTGTGGCTGTTCTTTGCCCATGGCGGCGCGCTGTCGCCGGGCTGGTTCTGTCATGGGTCGTTTGCGTGACGGGCCGGATAGTTCGATGCGCAGCGAAGGGTTTTGCTTGGGCCTGCCTGCGGGAACCGCTTAGGGTAAGAGCATGATCACACCGCGTTTCGACATTCTGGGCCAGGCCATCAGCGACGCCAGCCGCACGCAGATGCTGTGCGAGCTGATGGAGGGGCGCGCCTATACCAACAAGGAACTGGCTGCCGCTGCGGGGGTGACGCCGCAAACCGCTTCGGCGCATTTGCGGCTGTTGCAGGATGCCGGGCTGGTGGTGGCCGAAAAACGCGGCCGCTGTGTCTATCACCGGCTGGCAGGGCCGGAGGTGGCCCATGCGCTGGAGCAGCTGGCGGCGATTGCGCCTGCGGACAGCCTGCACCGCGCGCAGCGGCGCAAGGCGGGGGATCTGGCACAAGTGCGCAGCTGCTATGACCATTTGGCCGGGCCTTTGGCTGTGGCGATGACCCGCGCGCTTCTGGACCGCGGGATGCTGCGCGAGGAACACGGCGCCTTTCGCGCTGTTCCGGCCGGGGAATGGCTGAAACTTGGGGTTGTTCTGCCTGAGAAACCGGGCCGCCAGCCCTTTGCCCGGCCCTGTCTGGACTGGACCGAGCGCAAGCTGCATGTGGCGGGGCCGATGGGGCGGCTGATCCTGGATCACGCACTGGACAGCGGCTGGGTCAAACGCCACCGGCACAAGCGCGGGCTGGTGCTGACGGCGCCTGGAGCGCGCGCGCTGGAGCAGATTCTGGGCCTTAGCTGCGGCGGTCTGGTGGCGGCCTGAGGCAGGCCGGAGCGGGCTGAAAACAGGAGGCAGAGCCTGTGCGCCTTCTGCATCACACGAAAATTCGAAGGGGATAAACCTTGATTTGCCCCGGAAACGGCGCAACCTTTAATCTATGAGCTTTGATCAGGTGCAGCCTTTTCCCGGATCTCCCTACCCTCAGCAAGTCGCGTTCGACCGGCGGGAATTGTCGGTCATTCTATCCCTCTACGGGCGGATGGTTGCCGCGGGGGAGTGGCGCGATTACGGCATTGCCTCCCTGCGCGACCTGGCAGTTTTCTCCGTTTTCCGGCGCACGGCAGAGCACCCGCTTTACCGGATCGAAAAGCGCCCCAAGCTGCGGGTGCGGCAAGGGCAGTATTCGGTGGTCGGCATGGACGGGCATATTCTGAAGCGCGGGGGGGATCTGAAAACCGTTCTGCGGGTGCTGGAACGCAAGCTGATCCGGTCCGTGGACTAACGGGAGGGCTGCAGACGCGCGGGGACCGGAAAATTCAAATCTTCCGGTCAATAATCTTGCAAGATTATTGCCGCTTGGGGCGGCTGATGCGGATTACGCCAGCCGTTTGTGTCCGGTGACCGGGCCGTCGCCCTGGGCTTGAATACGTTTGATCGCCGTGCCGATCGCTTCGATCGCCACCGCCATATCGTGGGCATTGGCGTGGATCAGGGTTTCCGCGTCCCGGACCATGGCGACATGGCCCTTCCAGAACAGCAGATCGCCGCGCTGGTAGTCTGTATCAGGGGCGGGTTCGCCCAACTCTGCTTCCTGCATATTGCTGTCGCCGGGGCAGGCCGTGCCGCAGGCCAGCAGAGCCGCCTGCACCAGGCCGGAGCAGTCGATGCCGAACCGGCTGTTGCCGCCCCAGAGGTAGGGCGTGCCGAGAAATAATTCTGCCACCGCCACCGGATCAGCAGCATGGGCGCCCAGCGGCAACAGGTGGCAGGCGGGGATGAATCCCAAGTCGGTTTCAAGAAACCGCCCTGCGCCGCCCAGGACCTGCACCCGGCTGCCGTGGCTAAGCGCCTGCGTCTCCGGCGATTTGAAGTCATCCGCCGAATAGCTGTGGGTCGCCGGGGCGCTGACCCAATGGGTGGCTTCAAACGGCGCCGTGAGGGCAGTGCCGGGCACATATCCGACGTAGGAATCCTTGGCCGCTTGCAGGAATGACCAGCCCTGCCGGTCCTCGTAGACGGTCACCGGCTCGCCATAGACAAGCTGGCGGTCGCGGGTGCCGTCCGGTGTGCGCAACAGGTCTGCAACCGGAACGCCGATGCGGGCGGCGGTCCCCTCCACGGGTTCCAGGCCGGCGGGAACATCCGCCAGATGCACGGCGGCGATGCGGGAGTTCATGGGAGTACGGCGGCGGTCGGTCATGCTGCTAAAGCTCCAGCATGTCCGGCAGGGCGGCAAACAGCGCCCGGGCGCCCTGCAGGGCACCGCCCTTGGGCTGCCCGGGGGCGGCGCTGGGGGTCCAGCCGTAGATGTCGAAATGCATATATCGGGTGTCTCCGGCGAAACGGCGCAGGAACAGCGCGGCGGTGATCGAGCCTGCAAAACCGCCAGACGGCGCATTGTCCAGATCGGCGATGCCGGGTTCGATCATGGCCTCGTAAGGGTCATGGAATGGCATCCGCCAGACCGGATCGGCAGTGCGTGCCGCACTGGCTGCCAGCGCGGCGGCATCTGCATCATTGCCGGTATAGAAGGGGGAAAGGTCCGGGCCGACGGCCACGCGGGCAGCCCCTGTGAGGGTGGCCATGGAGATCAGCAGATCCGGCGTGTCCTCGGCTGCGAGCGCCAGTGCGTCGGCCAGCACCAGGCGGCCCTCGGCGTCGGTGTTGTTGTTCTCAATCGTCAGCCCCTTGCGGGACATCAGCACATCGCCGGGGCGGAAGGCAGAGCCGGACACGGCATTTTCCACTGCTGGAATAAGCACCCGCAACTGCAGTGGCAGTCCGGCGGCCATGATCATCCGCGCCAGCCCCAGCACATTGGCTGCGCCGCCCATGTCCTTTTTCATCAGTGCCATGCTGCTGCCGGGTTTGAGGTTCAGCCCGCCGGTGTCGAAACAGACGCCCTTGCCCACCAGGGTGAGCCGGGGGCCGGACGTGCCCCAACCGATATCGATCAGCCGCGGCGCGCGGTCCGAGGCGCGGCCCACGGTGTGGATCAGCGGGAAATTCTGGTCCAGCAGATCCGCGCCGGTGATCACAGAACAGCTGGCGCCGAACTCCCCGGCCAGGGCTTCGGCGGCTGCCTGAAGCTCTTGCGGGCCCATGTCAGAGGCAGGCGTATTGATCAGGTCGCGGGTCAGGAATTCGGCGGCAGCCAGTGATTCTACGGCGCCTGCATTCAGGCCTTCCGGCGCAACCAGTGAAGCGGTCTGTGCCGCGCTTTTCTTATACCGGTCAAAGCGGTAGGCGGTCAGCAGCCAGCCCAGCGTTTCGGTGGCAGCAGCTTCTTCCGGCAGGCCGGAAGCGATCCGGTACGTCCCGCCGGGCAGTTTCGCGGCAGCCTCGGCCAGCACGAAACGGCGGCGCGCGCGCTGGGCGGCGCTGCCAAAGCCGGCCAGGGCCATCTCAACCTTGCCATCTGCGCCTGGCACCGTGACGGCCTGACCGCATGTGCCGGTAAAACCCTGTGCCGAAACCCAAGCCTGAACGCGCTGCGGCTGGCCTGAAAGCCAGCTGTCAAAAGTGTCGCTTGCGATAACATGCACTGGACAGGTGTCCGGGCTGGACGCGGCAAAGACGGGCGGCATGGGCATACTCCGGTAGCGGATCAATAAGGATGCACCAGAGTAGCCGCCGCAGCGCCGCCTGCAAGCCCTGCCGGCCGCGGAAGTATCAGATCGTCATGTCCTGCTGATCCCAGACCGCGGTCAGTGAGCGTTCGCCCACCCGCATCAGCCGGAACAGGATCGCGGCAACCGCCGGAGCGTCCCCGGAATCAATGGCCACCGTCGCATCCCTGGCAATGGTTGCCAGCGCTGTCATGCCGATCTGATCGGCAATCGCAATCAGCGACCGCGCACTTTTGCGCAGGTTGATCATGTCATTCTGCCGCCACAGACGCTCGCAATGCGTCAGGCGGACAGCCATTTCTTCGACCGCCCGGCACACCACATCTTCGGCGCCGGTTTCTCCAAGCTGCTCATACAGCGCGGAGAGTTTGTCCGGATCCAAGCGCACTGTTTCAGAACGTATTACTGTTAGTATATTGGCCACCACATTCACCCAAATTCTATGTGCCCCCACGGCACAACTGCCAATTTGAAGCCCACAAGTTTTCAAAAGGTTTCTGAAGGGCGGCTCAAATCGCTCGAATTTGCGGACAATGCAGGGTAACACGTCCGGCAACGTGCAACGATCGGAGGATTCGACAATGGACTTTGCCAAACCTCTCCCCAGTTATCTGGTGACCCGCTATCACGGCTGGAAGGCCACATCATATGAGGAAAACCAGGGCTGGTACCGCCGCCTGGCGACCGAAGGCCAGCGTCCGCGGGCCATGGTGATTTCCTGCTGTGACAGCCGGGTGCATGTGACGTCGATCTTCGGTGCCGACCAGGGCGAGTTCTTTATTCACCGCAATATTGCCAATCTGGTGCCGCCGTTTGCACCGGATGGCGATCACCACGGCACCTCGGCTGCAGTGGAATATGCAGTGACCGCGCTGAAGGTGTCGCATCTGATCGTGCTGGGCCATTCACAGTGCGGCGGCGTGCAGGGCTGTATCGACATGTGCAAAGGCAACGCGCCGCAGCTGGAAGAGAAGACCAGTTTTGTCGGCCGCTGGATGGATATTCTGAAGCCCAAGTTCGAAGGCGTCGCAGGTATTGAGGATCCAGACCTGCAAGCGCGCCAGTTCGAGCGCCAAGCTGTTGTTGCCTCATTGGAAAACCTGATGACCTTTCCCTTTATCGAATCGTCGGTGAAGGCCGGACAGCTGAGCCTGCATGGCCTGTGGACCGATATCGGCGAGGGCGGGCTGGAATGTTATGATCCCAAGACGGGCGCGTTTGCGCCTGTCTGACGTCATCCCGGATTTTTGCCGCCACCAAAAGCAGCCGCCAGATTGGCGGCTGCTTGCGTATAGCCGCCGCCGGCCCCATCGACAAAGTGGACGTGGTCGTCCTCAACCGGCGAGGGCACGATGCAGGTGACCATGGCGGCGTCCTGTTCGTGCAGGCCGAAATGCACCAGCCCCGCCCCGGCGGCCTGTTGCAGGCGGTCGCGGATCCGGGTGCTGATGGCCGGCGTGCAATCCAGTGTCATCTTCAGCCCGTCATCAAATTTGCGAAAATCGGAATGGGCTTTGAGAACCGACAGGTAATGCACCGGGTCAAAGGCGCCCACGGGGCGTTTCAAGGCGAAGATCAGCCCGGCAAAGAGGCTGTGTGAGAAAAGATAAAACTTCCGCAAAATCACCGGCAATTTACCGCGGGACGCCTGGGCTTCCAAAGCCAGGCCGGAGGGTGGAAAGCGCAGTTTGGGACCGGAATCGGGCACCGGGTGGCCGTCTTCCGCAAGTTCGGAGGCCAGATCCAATAATTCTGCCGAGAGCCGGGCAAAGGCCCGCGGGCTGGTACCCGGCGCGGGCTGGGCAACCACCGACAGGATAATGCCATTGCGCGCCGGAGTGTTGCTCCAGCGGCAGGACAGGCCGTTGAGGTCCGGGGGGGCGGCGTGCGGGGCGGCGGGCACTTCGAAGGCGCCGGCCTTCATCTGCGCCTCGGCCCAGGCCAGGCCGCCGCCGTTGAACATGGCGAAATCCGCGTGTTCCGACACGGCATAGCGGGCAATCCGGACGTCCAGCCCCTCGGCACGGATCCAGCCCATCGGCAGCATCGCAGCCCGCAGGCTGACACCGAATTCCGCTTCGGTCCAGCTGCGCAGACCTGCCAGCACCTGTTTGGCGGTGTCCTTGTGCCGCGGCGGCACCGCAAAGGAGGCGCCGTCACCGCCGAAAACATAGGGGAAGGCCTCGCCCTCAAGCGCGTTGCGCATGGCGGCGATCACCGCGGCGCCGATCATGTTGACCGTTTTGTAGCGGCCTGCAGCCGCCAGCCCGGTGGAGTTCACGATATCGGTGCAGCACAGGTGCCAGTCCGGCGGCAGCGGCACAAAGGCCTCTGGCGCGGCAAGGCTGTCGAAAGACCGGGTGCTTGCCAGGCCGGAATAGAAAGTGTCTGTCGTCATTCCGTTCCCGCCCCAGTATCCCGTGCCAGTGACCTGCTGTTCCTACCTAAACGAATTGTGTGCCGGGGCCAAACATGCAAGCTGTGCCGCGGAAACGGCAAACCGGGGGACGGGAAATGCAGGCAGGATTGGTCTTATTGTGCCTGGCTTATGTACTGAGCCAGTTTTTCCGTGCGTTCCTGGCGGTGCTGTCCAGCGTGCTGGCACAGGATATCGGGGCGGCGCCGGATGATCTCGCCTTTGCCTCGGGCATGTGGTTCCTGTCCTTTGCCGTTATGCAGCTGCCGGTGGGCTGGGCGCTGGACCAGGCAGGGCCGCGCCGGACCGCGGCGCTGCTGCTGCTTTTGGGCGGTGGCGGCGGAGCGGCGCTGTTTGCCGCGGCCACCGGCCCCTTGCATGTCAGTATCGCGATGTTTCTGATCGGTATCGGCTGTTCGCCGGTGCTTATGGCCTCATATTACATCTTTGCGCGCCAGTACCCGCCTGCACGCTTTGCAACCCTGGCGGCGCTGATGCTGGGGGTGGGATCGGCCGGCAATCTGGTGGCCTCTTACCCGACGGCGCTGGCGGTGGACCTGTTCGGCTGGCGGGAGACGCTGGCGGGACTGGCAGTGGTTTCCGTGGCGGTGGCGGCGGGAATTTTCCTGACCGTTTCAGACCCGGAAAAGCCGGATGGCGAGCACAAGGGATCGGTGCTGGATCTGCTGAAGATGCCGGTGATGTGGGCGATTTTTCCGCTGATGCTGGTGTCCTATGCGCCCTCCGGCGCGCTGCGGGGGCTGTGGATCGGGCCGTATCTGAATGACCTTTACGGGCTCAGCACCCAAGCTGTGGGGCTGGCGACACTGGTGATGGGGGCGGCAATGATTGCCGGCACCTTTGCCTATGGGCCGCTGGACCGGGTGCTGGGCAGCCGCAAATGGGTAATCCTGGGCGGCAATGTTTTAAGCTGTGCTGCACTGGGCGGGCTGATCCTGGCGGCGGGCGCGCCGGTCTGGGTGCCCGTTGCGATGATGGCGGTGGTCGGGTTCTTTGGCGCCTCTTTCCCGGTAATCATGGCGCATGGCCGGGCCTTTGTGCCGCCGCATCTGGCGGGGCGGGGCGTTACCCTGCTCAACCTGTTCGGCATCGGCGGCGCGGGAATCATGCAGTTTGCCACTGGCCGTATCCATGTGGAAATGGCCGGAGCGGACCCATCTTTGCCCTATATGGGGATTTTCGCCTTCTTTTTGGTCTGTCTGGCGTTGGGTTGCGCAATTTATCTGTTCAGCCGGGACAGCATGGACTGATCCGGGACTTTAAACTTGCCCCCAGAGGGATTATCACTCCGGCGCCGGCCATGGGGCCGGGTATTACTGGAGAAACAGACAAATGGGTTACCGCATCGTCGTCGTTGGCGCCACTGGCAACGTGGGCCGCGAAATGCTGAACATCCTGGCCGAGCGCCAGTTCCCTGTGGATGAGATCGCTGTGCTGGCCAGCCGCAAATCTCTCGGCACTGAAGTCAGCTTTGGCGATAAGACACTGAAGACCCAGGATCTGGACACCTTTGATTTCACCGGCTGGGACATGGCGCTGTTCGCCGTGGGGTCCGCCGCGACCAAGGACTACGCGCCCAAGGCAGCGGCCGCAGGCTGCACTGTGATCGATAACTCGTCGCTTTACCGCTACGATCCGGAGATTCCGCTGATCGTGCCCGAGGTGAATCCGGAAGCGATTCACGGTTACGCCAAGAAAAACATCATCGCCAACCCCAACTGCTCGACCGCGCAGATGGTTGTGGCGCTGAAGCCGCTGCATGACCGCGCCAAGATCAAGCGCGTTGTCGTCTCGACCTATCAGTCGGTATCCGGTGCCGGCAAAGAGGGCGCCGACGAGCTGTGGGACCAGACCAAATCGATCTATAATCCGACCTCTGATGTGCCGCCGAACAAGTTCCAGAAGCAGATTGCCTTTAACGTCATCCCGCAGATCGACGTGTTCATGGAAGACGGCACCACCAAAGAAGAGTGGAAGATGGTGGTGGAGACCAAGAAAATCGTCGATCCGGCGATTAAGGTCACCGCAACCTGCGTCCGCGTGCCGGTGTTTGTCGGCCACTCGGAAGCTGTGAACATCGAGTTCGAGGAGTTCCTGGACGAGGACGAGGCCCGCGACATCCTGCGCGAGGCGCCGGGCGTCATGGTGATCGACAAGCGGGAAGCCGGCGGCTACGTGACCCCGATCGAATGTGTGGGCGATTTCGCCACTTTCATCAGCCGGATCCGTCAGGACTCGACCATCGAGAACGGCCTGAACCTGTGGTGCGTGTCGGACAACCTGCGCAAGGGCGCGGCCCTGAACGCGGTGCAGATTGCCGAGCTCCTGGGCCGTGAGGTTCTGAAAAAAGGCTAAGCCTTATATCCTTTTGGTGAGGGGGCTGCTTCGCAAGAGGCGGCCCCTTTTCTTTTGCACGGCTGCCCGGCGGCAGGCCGCTCCGGTAGGTTGAGGGAGACAGGAACAACAGCAGACCTAAGGACCAAAGCCATGATCGCACTGCAGGATTTCAGCCGCTCCGCCCCCGTTTCCGCAACTCTGCCTTTTGGCGCCATGGCGGCTGTTCCGCCGCAGCCCAAGCTGAATTGCGCATCCGCGGCAGAGTTGCGGCAGCAGCTGGCGGCGGATTTCGCCGCCTCCGGCGACTGGTTCACCCTGTGCCGGGGCCTGCGCCGCAAGGGTATCTGTTTGCGGATGCGTGGCGGGGATCTGTGGGTCTATGACGCGTTGAGCCTGGCGGCGATCTCCTCCTGCGAGGATCTGGGGATCGACACAGATGAACTGGAGCTGCGCTTTGGCCCGTCGCAGCCGCAGCAGGCCGCCGCGCATGGTGCCTGAGCGTGCTGGCCACGCCGCAGACTGAAGGATAGGCTTGGCATCAGGCGGGCAGTTCCGGCCCGCCATCTTGATTGATTGAGAGATGCCAATGAGATTTTCCTTGATGGCTTTTGCCGTTTGTTCCTTTGTTCAGGCTGCCGCATCCGCTGTAGCGGCCGATACCATTTCTGTCAGCAGCCGGGTGTCCGAAGTGACCCTTTATCCCGGCCTGGCCGAGGTGACCCGGCACGCTGCAGTCGCGCTGCCTGAAGGGCGGCACCGGCTGATCCTGCAGAATGTGCCAAAGTCGGCGCTGCTGGAGACCCTGCAGGTTGAAATCACCGGCGCCCGCCGCATCGCCACTTTGTTGCGCGAGGACTACGTGCCGCCGCGGGATGCGGACGACCCGGAGGTCGAGGCCGCCGAAGCACGGATCCGCGATCTGGAGGCTCAGGTTGCTTCGGTCCGGGATGAGGCTGCGGGCGCCCGCGCCGGAGTACGGGCAGCAGAGGCATCAATCGGGTTCCTGCAGCAGCTTGGCGGCAATGAGGGCCTGGCTCAGGCGGATGCATCGGCTTTGAGTGAAATTGCGCGGATGATCTCCCGGGAGGCCGGCAAGGCGAGCCAGACAGCGGTGGAAGCTGAAGCCGGGGCACGCCGGATTGAGCTGCGTCTGGAAGCACTGGACGAAGACCTGGCAGCGGCCCGCGCGGCGCTGGCGGCCATCGCGCGGGAGGACAGGGACCGGCTGTACATTGCGGTGGACGTTGAGGCAGAACAGGCGGGCGAAGGCACGGTAAGGCTTAGCTATTTCACCGCCGGAGGCGGTAATATCGGCTGGCAGCCGTCTTATGAAATGCATCTCAGCACTGGGGATGCGGCTGAGGTTACCCTGAAACGCGCGGTTACGCTGGTGCAGGATACCGGCGAGAACTGGCAGGATGTGGCATTGACCCTGTCAACTGCGGTGCCATTTGGTCAGGGCAGCCCGTCGGCTTTGAACCCGTGGCTGCGCCGGATTGAAGAACCAGAGCCACCCCGCGCTCGGAAATCACTTGGTCTGGACGTGGCGGAAATGTCTGCATTTGCCGAGCCGGCGCTTGAGGCGCCAGCCTTTGCGCAGGATGCCCGTGGCGGATGGGGAGTTGACCTGGGCGGTGCGGCTGCGACCTACAGGTTTGAGCTGCCGCTTTCGATTGCTTCCGGCGCGGACTTGCTCCGGCTGGAAATGGATAGCCTGTCTGCTGCGGCTGAATTGACCGCGGTGGCGGTTCCTTCGCGGGATGAAACCGCTTACCGGGTGGTGAAGTTCACCAACAGTTTCGGCGAGCAGCTGCTGGCCTCGGATGAGGTGCCGCGTTTCGTTGACGGCAAGCTGATCACTGTCGAGAATTTTGCCGGGCTGGCACCGGGAGCGGAGATGAAGGCGGGATTCGGCCCGATCGAAGGCTTGCAGCTGCGCCGCGATGTGCTGCGGCAGAGCGAGGGGGAACAGGGGCTGATCTCGCGCAGCAACGCACAGGTGCAGAAGGTCGAGATCATGGTGGAGAACCTGACAGGGCAGGACTGGCCTTTGCGTGTTCTGGACCGGGTGCCCTATTCGCAGCAGGATGATCTGGAGATCGAGTGGAGTGCGAAACCGCAGCCTACGGCAGAAAACGTCGAGAAGCAGCGCGGCATCCTGGCCTGGGACATGGAGCTTGAGGCGGGGCAGAGCCGGACTATCCGGTTGGACACCACGCTAAACTGGCCCGAGGATATGGTGCTGCGCTGACCCGGGTGCTGCGATGGCGGCACAGGAGATGCTCCCGCCCGTCGTCAGACATTGAAAATGCCTTCCTCCCGTTGGGCGTGGCACCGCGTATGGCGCGGTGCCACGCCCAAGGCCGCTGCCGGTGCTCTGGCTTTGCCAGGGCGGCGGGCGGGCGCGGGAGAGCTTCGCTTTTGAAGGTCTGAGGGGCTGTGTTACTCTGCCTTCCAGCGTGCGGCCAGATCGCGGGCATTGCGGGCAAGCACCATCACGTCGATGCCGACGGCCAGAAATTGTGCCCCCATGTCTGCGTAGGACTGAGTGGCTTCATCCGTGGTGCCGAGGATGCCAGGCGCCAGGCCTGCGGCCTTGATCCGCTGGATGGCATTGGCAATCACCGCGCGCACTTCGGGATGGGCTGAATTGCCCTGATGGCCCATGTCAGTGGACAAATCCGCCGGGCCAATGAAAACGCCATCGATGCCCTCGATCAGCAGGATCTCGTCCAGCGCCTCAATCCCAGCGCGGTTTTCCACCTGAACCAGCAAGCAGATTTCCTGGTCGGCAGTCTGGATGTACTCGCTGACCGAACCAAACATGGTTGCCCGCGCTGCCGTGGCACCGACACCGCGCAGTCCCCGGGGCGGGTAGCGGCAGGCACGGACCAGCTCGCGGGCCTGATCGGCGCTTTCGACAATCGGCACCAGCACCGTTTGCGCGCCGGCATCCAGCACTTGCTTAATCATCCAGGTCTCGCCAATTGGCACCCGCACCACGGGATGGCTGGGCGAGGCCACCAGCGCCATCAGTTGGTCGCGGATCGAGCGGATGTCGTTGGGCGCATGTTCGCCGTCGATCACCAGCCAGTCAAAGCCGCAGGTGCCCATGATCTCGGCGATCTGGCCGTCGGCAAAGCTCATCCAGCAGCCGATCTGGCGTTTGCCCTGTGATAGAGCCTGTTTGAAGGGGTTCTTGGGCGCGGGCATGGGGTCCTCCTGTCAGGCGAAGTTGATGGATACGGAACCGAAGGGGCCGAAATCTGCGGTGATTTCCGTGCCCGGCGGGCATTCGATGGGGCGGATGAATGAGCCCGAGAGCACGATATCCCCGGCTTCGATCTGTTGTCCATATTCCGCCATCCGGCGCGCCAGCCAGAGGACCGAGGTGACAGGATCATTCAGAACGCCCGCGCCGAGGCCGGTTTCCTCAACGGTGCCATTGCGGGCGATGATGGCGCCGGCCCAGCGAAGATCGTGAGCGTCTGCTGCGTGGCGCTCCGCGCCCAGCACCACTCCGGCATTGGCGGCGTTGTCGCTGATAGTGTCGGTGATGATGCGCGCCTGACCGGTCTCCGGGTCAGCCCGCAGGATGCGGGTGTCGAGGATTTCCAGCGAGGGTGCCACATAGTCCGTTGCGGCCAGAACGTCCTCGCGGGTACAATCGGCGCCTGCGAGGGGAGATTCCATGACAAAGGCGATCTCCGCCTCGATCCGCGGCTGGATGAAGCGGCCGGCTGGCACTGTGGCGCCATTTGCAAAGAGCATATCGTCCAAGAGCACACCGCTGTCCGGCGTGGTGATGTTCAGCGCCTGCTGCATCGCGCGGCTGGTAAGGCCGATTTTCCAACCGATTTTCCTGCGCCCGGACGCCAGTTTCTGCTGTATTAGAGCCTGTTGCACCGCATAGGCATCATCCAGCGTCATGCCGGGATAGGCCAATGAGAGCAGGCCGCATTGCTGGCCGGTTTGCTCGGCTTTGAACAGACGGTTGGCGGCTTTCTGGTGCTGCTCCGGCGTCATGTCTCATCCTCAATAGTGTTGCGCAGAATGCCGATGCCTTCGACCTCAACCTCGACCACATCGCCGGGGAACAGGTATTTCGGCGGATCAAAACGGGCGCCGGCGCCAGTGGGGGTGCCGGTGATGATCACGTCACCCGGCTGCAGGGTGGTGAAGGTGGAGATATAAGCGATCTCCTCGCGGATCGGGAACATCATCCGGCTGAGTGTGTCGTCCTGGCGGACCTCGCCGTTTACGCGGGTGACAATGCGGGCACCGTCCAGCTGGGCGGCGTCGGTGAAAGGCACTAGCCACGGCCCGATGGATCCGGAATTGTCCCAGTTCTTGCCTTGTGTGACGTTGAACTTGGCATGGCGTACCCAGTCGCGGATCGTGCCCTCATTCGCCAGTGTTAGAGCCGCAACGTGATCGTAGGCATCCTCAGGCTTGATCCGGCGGCCTGGTTTGCCGATTACCACGGCAACTTCGCCCTCGTAATCCAGCGTGTGGTTTTCCGGCGGGCGGATCAGGGGGCGATCCGCGCCGGTAAAGGAGCGCGGGAAGCGGGGGAACAGGGACATGTGTTTGGGCTGGGATGAGCCGTCCTTGTACTCCGCGTTGCGGTCCGGGAAGTTGACGCCGACGCAGATGATCTTTTCCGGGTTGGGGATCGGGATTTCAAAAGCGAAGTCCGTGTGGGTGACGGGTTTGCCTGCGGCGGCCTTTGCCAGCGCGGGCAAACCTTCGGCGGCTATGACGTCCCGCAGGGCGGGCCAGCTCGGGAACTGCGGCGACAGGGCGATCATGCCGGCGTCTGTCACCGCGCCATAGAAAACCTCGCCATCGGCGGTGTAGGTGGCAAAGCGCGTCATGGCAGGTTCCTTGCGATTTCGGTGATGACGTCAAAACCCATCATCACGTCTGCTTCGGTGGTCTCAAACTGGCCCGCCTGGAAGCGGATCACCAGCTTACCGTCGAGGCGGGTCTGGGTCAGGTAGATGCGGCCATCGTCGTTGATCGCGTTCACCAGCCGCAGGTTCAGATCGTCGAGGTCCGTCGCTCCTTCGGGCGCATAGCGGAACGACCAAAGCGACCACATCGGCGGGGTGGTGATCTGAAAATCAGGCTCTGACTTGAGCTTTTCGTGCAGTTGGTTGGACCAGTTGATGTGATTGCGCAGCCGCTGGCGCAATCCTTCAAGTCCGTAGGTGCGGATCAGGAACCAGATTTTCAGCGCGCGGAAGCGGCGGCCCAGCGGCACCGACCATTCGGAATAGTTGATGATGCCGTCGTGGCCGTGGGTCTTGAGGTATTCCGGACTGATGGCGAGGGTTTGCACTAGGTCGTCGGGGTTCTTCAGGAAATGCGCGGAGCAGTCGAACTGCACGCCGAGCCATTTGTGCGGGTTGAAGACGATACTGTCGGCGCGTTCAACGCCGGGCCAGTAGTGGCGGTATTCCGGGCAGATCATCGCAGAGCCGGCCCAAGCCGCATCCACATGGGTGTAGAGGCCGTATTTTTCGGCGACGTCAAGCACTTGGTCCACCGGGTCGGTGGCGCCAACGCCGGTGCCGCCCACGCAGAGGATGACGCCCGCGGGCTGGCGGCCTGCGGCGAGGTCGGCCTGAATTGCGGCCTCCAGTGCGTCCGGGTCCACGCCACGCCAGTCGCCTTTGATCGGCACCCGGATCAGGTTCTGCTGGCCGATGCCTGCGACCCAGATGGCGCGGTCGATGGAGGTGTGGACCTCGGACGAGCAGTAGATGCGCAGGGATTTCTGTCCGAACAGGCCTTGGCTGTTGCCCTGCCAGTTCAGCGCCTTTTCCCGCATGGTCAGCACCGCAGCAAGGGTGGCGGAGGAGGCGGAGTCCTGAATGACGCCTTGAAACTGGTCCGGCAGGTCCAGTGCCTGGCGCAGCCAGCCCATCATCCGGGTTTCCATCTCGGTCGCCGCGGGCGAGGTTTGCCACAGCATGCATTGCGGTGCGATGGCGGAGGTGAGGAATTCCGCCAGCACTGAAGGCGCTGCTGCGTTGGAGGTGAAATAGGCAAAGAAGCGCGGGTGCTGCCAATGGGTGATGCCGGGCATCACGATATCTTCAAAATCGCGAAAGATCGCCTCCATCCCTTCGCCATCCTCGGGCGGGGTTTGGGGCAGGGCGTTCAGCACTTGGCCGGGTTCGGTTTGGGCCCGCACCGGACGGTCGCCGACGGTCAGGTGGTAGTCCTGCGTCCAGTCGGCCACCCTGCGGCCCCATTCGGAGAAGTCATCCCATTTCATTTTTCTTACCTTGTTCTTATGGGAGTGTACCCGGCTAGGGGCCGGGCGCGATCCTTTTCATCAGGGGGCAATAATCGGCTGGGCATTCAAGGCGCTTGGCTTGGGGGTGGTGCCTTCAAACACCGAGCCTTCCTCAAACCAGCTGCGCGGTGCCGGGGCGCCCCAGAGGGTCTGGCGCTGCGGGTCGGTGAGCGACCATTTGATCGGCTTCAGATCAGGGTCGACAGTCTGGTAGTCGGAGCAGTAAATTTCAATCCGGTGGCCGTCGGGGTCGCGCACATAGAGGAAGAAGGCGTTGGAGATGCCGTGGCGGCCCGGGCCGCGCTCAATGTTGTCCACATAGCCGGTGGTCGACATTAAATCGAGCAGGTCGATGATGTTCAAAGGGTTCGGCACCCAGAAGGCGGTGTGGTGCAGGCGGGGGCCGAGGCCATTGGTGAAGGCGACGTCATGCACGCCGCCCTTGCGGTGCATCCAGGCGGCCCAGATCTTGCCGCTGTCGTCATCCTCGGTGAACTCAGTCACGCGGAAGCCGATCTCGTTATAGAAGGCGACCGAGGCGTCCACATCCGCTGAGAACATGTTGAAATGGTCGATGCGCAGCGGTTTCACCCCGTTATAGAGCTTGTATTTCTGATGTATCGGGTCCAGCCGGTCCATTTTCACATAGAACTCCAGCGGGATGCCCCAAGGATCGCGGGTACGTAAAGTGCGGCCCATATGGGGGCGGTCCACCCACTCAACCGGCAGATCCTTGGAGGCGAAGAATTCGGCTGCTTTTTCCAGGTCTGGTTCGTCATAGAGCTTGAAGCCCAAAACGCCTACGGAGGCCGTGTCTGCCTTGACCAGCACGATGCAGTGGTGGCCGCGTTCTTCCATCGCACGCAGGTAGATGCGGCTGTCGTCCTCATGCGTTACCTGCAGGCCGAGCGTGTCCACATAGAAGGCGCGGGAGGCGGCGAGGTCGGTCACGGCATATTCCACATGGGACAGCCGCACGATGTTGAAGGGCGGATAGAGGTTCGGGGCGGGGACGGGCATGGTTTGAACCTTTCACTTGCAGTTGCGGGCGGGAGCGAGGGGCCGGCCCCTCGCGCTCCCCGGGGTATTTGAGACCAGAAAGAAGTACGGGTCAGGCGCCGAGGCGCGGGATCTTGTGGTGGCCGAGGGCAAAGCCGATGTGTTTTTGTTCCATGTAGAACTCGAAACTCCAGTCGCCGCCGTCGCGGCCGATGCCGCTGGATTTGACGCCGCCAAAGGGGGTTGGCAGGTGGCGCACGTTTTCCGAGTTCACCCAGATCATCCCCGCCTCCAGCTGATTGGTGAAGCGCAGGGCGCGGGTCAGGTCGTTGGTCCAGACATAGCCGGTGAGCCCGTATTGAGTATCATTGGCCAGTGTCAGAGCCTCATCTTCGTCTTTGAATCGGATCGCGGTGAGGACCGGACCAAAGATCTCCTCCTGCGCGATGGTCATGTCGTTGGTGGCCCCCGTGAACAGGGTGGGGCGGACGAACCAGCCCTTGTCTCCGGCGCGGGTGCCGCCTGCGGCGATAGTGGCGCCGTCCTGTTTGGCGGTCTCGAAATAGGAGGTCACCTTGTCGAAATGCACCTTGTGGATCAGCGGGCCGACTTCGGTGGCGGGATCCAGCGGGTGGCCGACTTTGATGTTGTTGACGCGCTCAATCAGCTTGGATTCAAAATCATCGGCGATGCTGTCCTGCACCAAAAGGCGCGAGGAAGAGGTGCAGCGCTCGCCGTTCAGCGAGTAGATCATGAAGATCGCGGCATCCAGCGCGCGGTCGAGGTCGGCATCGTCAAAGACCACCACCGGGTTCTTGCCGCCCAGTTCGAAATGCACCCGTTTGAGGGTGTCGGCACCCTGTTTCATAATCATCGAGCCGGTTTTGGATTCACCGACAAAGGCAATGGCTTTGATGTCCTTGTGTTCGGTGAGCGCCTTGCCGGCGTCTTCGCCAAAGCCGTTGACCAAGTTCCAGACGCCCGGCGGCAGGCCGGCCTCATGGGCGATTTCGGCCAGGATGCGGGCGGTGAGGGGGGAGAATTCGGCCGGTTTATGGACCACTGTACAGCCGGCCGCCAAGGCCGGGGCGATCTTCCAGGTCGACAGCATGAAGGGCGTGTTCCAGGGGGTGATCACGCCCACCGGGCCGATCGGCACGCGGGTGGTGACATTCATCAGCGTCGGCGATTGCAGCTGCTGGCCGTCGCGGGCGGCGGTGGCCTTGTCGGCGAAAAATCGGAAGTTCTCGGCGCCGCGCAGCGCTGCCTTGGACATGAAGCGCAAGGCTTGGCCGGTGTCCCAGCATTCGCAGAGCGCGATTTCCCCGGCGCGTTCGACAATCAGATCGGCGATGCGGTGCAGGATCTTCTTGCGCTCAAGCGCCGGCATGTCGCGCCAAGCCGGGAAAGCCTCCTTGGCGGCTTTTGCGGCTGCATCAATATCCTCGGCACCGCCTTTGGCGACGGAGCAGATCAGGCTTTCATCCACCGGTGAGGTTGTTTCAAAACTGGCGCCAGAAATTGCGGGGCGGCTTTCACCACCGATCAGGTTCTGAATTCCGGCCTCGCGGTAGCGGGCCAGATGGCCGTTCAGCGTTTCGATGTTGGAGGTCAGATCGCTCATCACTGGTCCGCCTTTTGCATGTGGTCGCGGATGGTGCCGCATTTTGGGGAAAGCTCAGGGTCGATATTGCGCATCTCCAGCGACAGCGCGATGGAATGCTGCTGCATCGCCGGTTCGAGGAAGGTGCGGGCCGCGTCAAACACCGTCTGGGCGGCGCGTTTGCGGGTTTCCAGATCGCGGCCGGCCCGCAGCCGGATGGAGATGTCGATGTATCCATGCTGCGGATCACCATCGGCGATTGAGACATGATTGGCCGCAAAGGCCCGCACCCGGAGGCCCGCCAGAGGGAACACGCCGGTGGCCGCTGCAGCCTGCCGCAGGTGGGTGCACAGGGCGGCGATATCGGTGCGCGCCTCCATGTTGGCCGAGTAGTCCAGCGTGATGTGCGGCATGTCAGCTACCTTTTCTGAATTACTTAACATGTGTATCAAATGCGCTGCCGTGAGTCAAGCATAAGAAACCCAAGCGGCAATTGCGTTTAGCCGGAAGCGGGGTGATAATCGGGCATGACCAGGATGATGCCCTCTACCGACCGTTCGCTGCCGATTGCCCTTCTCAGGGCGCGGGAGCGTGTGATGGGACCGATCCGTGCGCTGCTGAGCGGCGCCGGTCTGACCGAACAGCAATGGCGTGTCCTGCGGGTGGTGCAGGAAAGCGGGCCGATTGATCCGACCCAGATTGCCGAGCTGGCCTGCCTGCTGCTGCCCAGCCTGACGCGGATCTTGCAGAAACTTGAGGAAAAGCAGCTGATTACCCGGGAGCGCGACAAGGAAGACCGCCGCCGCCAGGTGGTGCAGATCGCACCGGAGGGGGAGAAGGTCATCGCAGGCAACATTGAGGCGAGCCTCGCGCTGATGAACCGGACCCGTCAGAAGATGGGTGAGGACCGCTATGAGGCGCTGTTGGACCTGCTGAACGAACTGGATGAGATCGACCTGTCTGAGTGAGTCGCTTCTGACGCATTTGGCGCGGATACCGGGATGGGTGACGCAAACCGCGCGTATTCTGGAATCGTGACGCTGATCTGCTGAATTTCAAATATATTATTTAGTTTCAGATAGTTAAATAAATGCTGGTACATTTCTCATTGCGGAGGGAATGCTGCAGCCGCATTGGCGATATTCTGTTTCTGACGCATATGGCGCCGCTGATGTCCGAAATCACACTGTGAATTGCCGCATTTCTCAACAAATCTGTCGGGGACAGTTGATGAGGACATCATGCGGTACTCCGGCCTGAAAGTAATCAAGGAGGCCCTGACGGGCCACAAGGGATGGCGCCCGACCTGGCGCGATCCGGAACCCAAAAAAAGCTACGATGTGGTGATCATCGGCGGCGGCGGCCACGGGCTGGCGACGGCCTATTACCTCGCCAAGAACCATGGGCTAACCAATGTTGCGGTGATTGAGAAGGGCTGGATCGGCGGCGGCAATGTGGGCCGTAACACCACCATCATCCGCTCCAACTACCTGCTGGACGGCAATGAGCCGTTTTATGAGCTGTCGCTGAAGCTGTGGGAAGGGCTAGAGCAGGACTTCAACTACAACGCCATGGTCAGCCAGCGCGGCATTCTGAACCTTGTGCACTCGGACGCACAGCGCGATGCGGCGCGGCGCCGGGGCAATGCGATGATCCTGAACGGATCAGACGCGGAGCTGCTGGATGTAGACGGTGTGCGGGCGATGTACCCGTTCCTGAACTTCAACAACGCACGTTTCCCGATCAAGGGCGGCCTGTTGCACCGCCGCGGCGGCACTGTGCGCCACGATGCGGTGGCCTGGGGCTATGCCCGCGGGGCGGATCTGCGCGGGGTGGACATCATCCAGAACTGCGAAGTCACCGGCTTCAAGATCGAGAACGGTAAGTGCCTGGGTGTGGAAACCTCCAAGGGCTTCATCGGCGCCAACAAGGTGGCAAGCTGCGTCGCCGGGTCGTCGAGCCGGGTGATGGAGAAGGCGGGCATGCGCCTGCCGATCGAAAGCCACGTGCTGCAGGCCTTTGTCTCTGAAGGGCTGAAGCCGGTGCTGGACGGGGTCATCACCTTTGGCGCGGGTCATTTTTACTGCAGCCAGTCCGACAAGGGCGGATTGGTCTTTGGTGGCGATCTGGACATGTACAATTCCTATGCGCAGCGCGGTAACCTGCCGGTTGTCGAGGACGTGATGGAAGGCGGCATGGCGCTGATCCCCAGCTTAGGCCGGGTGCGGATGCTGCGCAGCTGGGGCGGCATCATGGATATGTCGATGGACGGCTCTCCTTACATCGACAAGACCCATGTGGACGGGCTCTATTTCAACGGCGGCTGGTGCTACGGCGGGTTCAAGGCGACCCCGGCCTCGGGCTGGTGTTACGCGCATCTGCTGGCAACGGACACGCCGCACAAGGTGGCCGCGGAATACCGGCTCGACCGGTTCCGCCGCGGCTGCATGATTGATGAAAAGGGCCAGGGCGCCCAGCCGAACCTGCACTGAGGAAAGGACCAGACGATGATTATTACCCATCCGATCCTCGGGCCGCGCGACTCGCAGGAATTCACCTATCTGGGCGACGCCAGCCTGATCGACCGGCCTGACTGGCAGGCCGAAGACGCGGCGGACCAGTTTCACGATTACCTGTATCTGCGCGACAATCCGGCGGGCGAGCACCGCGAGCTGTGGTTCCACGAGCAGGGCGACCGCTCCTGGCTGGTGGTGACCCGCAACACCGTGACCCATGAAATCCTGAACGTTGAGCTGGCCCGCGATGTGGCCCGGGCAAGGGGGCGCAGCAAATGACTGATGCAGTAATGAACGCAGGCCGCGTGGCCTTTCAGGCCGACGGCAGCACCGGTGCCCGCAAGGGTAGCCAAGTGAACCGTCTGGACGGCGGGCTGATCAAGGGCAGCAAGACGCTGACCTTCTCTTTTGACGGTAAACGCTACAAAGGGTTTGAGGGCGACACGCTGGCCTCGGCCCTGCTGGCAAACGGCGTGCGGCTGATGGGCCGCTCGTTCAAATACCATCGTCCGCGGGGCGTGCTGACAGCGGGATCCGAAGAGCCCAACGCGCTGGTTGAGCTGCGCAGCGGCGGGCGGCAGGAGCCGAACACCCGCGCCACCACAGCTGAGCTGTACGAGGGGCTGGAAGCAAACTCGCAGAACCGCTGGCCGTCCTTGCAGCATGACTTCATGGCGATCAACGACAGGTTTTCGAACTTCCTGACGGCTGGGTTTTACTACAAAACCTTCATGTGGCCGGCTGCGTTCTGGGAGAAGCTGTACGAACCCATCATCCGCAAGGCCGCGGGTCTGGGAAGCATTAGCTTTGAGGACGATCCGGACGCTCATGACAAGGGTTTCCTGCATTGCGACCTGCTGGTGATCGGCTCCGGCCCTACCGGCCTGATGGCGGCGTTGACCGCTGGCCGGGCCGGGGCGCAGGTGATCATTGCCGACGAGGATTTCCTGCTGGGCGGGCGGCTGAATGCCGAAAGCTTTGGCATTGGTGATCTGACCGGCGCTGCCTGGGTGGCGCAGGTGCAGGCTGAACTGGCCGCGATGGACAATGTGCGGGTGATGCCGCGTACCACCATCATCGGTGCCTTCGATCACGGTATCTATGGCGCGGTTGAGCGGGTTTCGGACCACGTGCTGGCGCCGGAAGCGGGCAAGCCGCGGCAGATCCTGTGGCGGATCTACTCCAAGCGGGCGATGCTGGCGGCGGGTGCCACCGAACGCCCCATCGCGTTTGAAAACAACGACCGTCCGGGCGTGATGCTGGCGGGGGCCGTGCGTGCTTATGCCAACCGCTGGGCGGTGACGCCGGATCAAAGTGTTGCGGTCTTCACCAACAATGACGACGGCCACCGCACTGCCGCGGACCTGATCGCCAAAGGCGTGAATGTGGCCGCGGTGATCGACACCCGCGCCGATGCGCCCAAGGTTGACGGCGCCGAGCTGTTTGCCGGTGCGCAGGTGGTCGATACCAAAGGCCGGCTGGGCCTGGAAATGGTGCAGCTGCGTTTGGCCAATGGAACCACCCGCGACGTGCCTTGCGGCGCGCTGGCGGTCTCCGGCGGCTGGAACCCGAACGTGCATCTGACCTGCCACCAGCGCGGCCGCCCGGCCTGGCGTGAAGACATTGCCGCCTTTGTCCCCGCGGGGACACTGCCGCAAAACATGTCTGTGGCCGGTGCTGCAAACGGCGATTTCTCCACCGCTGCCGCGCTGCGCGCCGGTGCCGAGGGCGCCGTGGTTGCGCTGTCGGAACTGGGGATCGAGGCCAAACCGGCAGATCTGCCCGAGGCCGAGGATGCGCCCATCAACGTGACCCCCTTCTGGTATGTCAAGGAAGGCAAGGGCCGCGCCTGGCTGGACCAGCAGAACGACGTTACCGTCAAAGACGTGAAGCTGGCGCATCAGGAAAACTTCCGCTCGGTCGAGCATCTGAAGCGCTACACCACCCTTGGTATGGCGACCGATCAGGGCAAGACCTCCAACATGGGCGGCCTGGCGATCATGGCGGAGCTTGCGGGCAAGCAGATCCCCGAGGTCGGCACCACCATGTTCCGCCCGCCCTATACGCCGGTGTCCTTTGGCGTGATGGCAGGCCGCTCGGTCGGCGAGGAATTCCGCCCCACCCGCAAGACCCCCAGCCACAAATGGGCGGAGGAGCAGGGCGCGGAATTTGTCGAGGTCGGCCAGTGGCTGCGCGCCCAGTGGTTCCCCAAGGCGGGTGAAACCCATTGGCGCCAGTCGGTGGACCGCGAGGTGCTGCAGACCCGCAACTCGGTCGGCATCTGCGATGTGACCACGCTGGGCAAGATCGATGTCCAGGGCAAGGATGCGGCGGCGTTCCTGAACAAGATGTATGCCAATGCGTTCGCCAAGCTGCCGGTGGGCAAGGTCCGCTACGGGCTGATGCTGCGCGAGGACGGCATTGCCTGCGATGACGGCACCGCCGCGCGCTTTGCCGAGGATCATTTCGTGGTCACCACCACCACCGCTAACGCAGTTCTGGTCTACCGCAACATGGAATTTGCGCGCCAGTGCCTGTTCCCGGACATGGATGTGCAGCTGATCTCGACCACCGAGGCCTGGGCGCAGTTCGCGGTGGCCGGTCCGAATGCCCGCAAGCTGCTGCAAAAGGTCGTGGACCCCGAATTTGACCTCTCGAACGAGGCGTTTCCCTTTATGGGCTGCGGGGAAGTCACCGTGGCGGGCGGCTGCCGGGCGCGGCTGTTCCGGATCTCGTTTTCGGGCGAGCTGGCCTATGAGATCGCGGTTCCGACCCGGTACGGCGATGCGATGATCCGCAAGCTGATGGAAGCGGGCGAGGAGTTCGGCGCGGTTCCTTATGGCACCGAGGCGCTGGGCGTGATGCGGATCGAGAAGGGTCATGCTGCCGGTAACGAGCTGAACGGGACGACTTCGGCGCTGAACCTTGGCATGGGACGGATGGTCAGCAAGAAGAAGGACTGTATCGGCAATACCTTGAGCGAGCGCGAAGGCATGAACCGGGAAGATGCGCTGAAGCTGGTCGGTTTCAAGCCGGTGAATGCCGCCGATCCGGTGCCGGCCGGGTCGCATTTGATGAACGCTGATGGCGAAGTTAGTGCTGCCACCGATCAGGGTTATATCACCTCTGCCGCTTATTCGCCGGTGCTGGGATGTTCGATCGGGATCGGTTTCCTGAAGCGCGGCGACGCGCGCAAAGGCGAGGTGATCCGCGCGGTCAACCCGCTGGAGGGCCGCGAAACCCGGGTCGAAGTTGTCAGCGCGCATTTTGTGGATCCGGAAGGGGAGCGTCTTCGTGGGTAAGTTCGATAATCATGGCCTGAAAGCCATCTCTCCGCTGGGCGGGTATGAGCCGCGGGCGGATAACTTCACCGGCCTGTTGATCCACGAGGTCACGGACCGGGCGCTGGCCTCCCTGGCGGCGCGCCAGGGGCAGGAGGAGGCGGTGAAATCTGCGGCTGCGGCATATTTGGGTGCTGCGTTGCCAGATCCGGCCGGCTGGGCTGAAACCGGTGTGTTCTCTGCCTGGTGGATGGGGCCGGATCTGTGGATGGTCTCAGCCCCGCATGACAGCCACGAGCTGCTGGCGGGTGAGCTGAAACTGGCCGTCGGCGAGGCCGGTACCGTGGTGGAGCAGACCGACGGCTGGTGCCGCTTCGACCTGGAAGGCGCGCGCTGTTCTGATGTGCTGGAGCGGCTGTGCAATGCTGATATCCGCGGCGCAAAAGCGGGGAGTGCGGTGCGCACCTCGATGGAGCATCTCGGCGTCTTCCTGCTGTGCCATGTTCCGGGGCAGCAATATTCGATCATCGGCCCGCGCTCCTCTGCAGCCTCGCTGCATCATGCGCTGATGGCAGCCGCAAGATCGGTGATCTGAACGAGGCAAGTCAGAACAAGGCAGCCGTCCGCAACGGGCGGCTGCCTTTGTGCTGTTTGGCGCACCGGCCGGGGCAACGGCGGCCGCCGCTCAGCGTTCGTGAAAGGCGCGGCTGATCGGGTCGGCGATTGGGGACAGGATGTAGTCCAGAACCGTGCGCTCGCCGGTCCGGATGGCGGCGTTCACTTCCATGCCGGCGGACAGGCGGCTGCTTAGATTCTCTGCATCGGCGGTTTCATCAATAAGCGCGATCCGGACGTCAAAATACGCCTCATTACGCTCGTTCAGGCGGGAGTTCGGCGATATTTCAAAGACTTCACCCGCCTGCACGCCGTATTGCCTGGCATCAAACGTGGTGGATTTCAGCTCCACCGGATCGCCAATTGCAACGTGGCCAATGTCCTGAGGCTGGATCTCAACCTCGGCAATCAGCCTGTCCTGGGTCGGCAGGATCTCGGCGATGGGTTCCCCGGGGGCCACAACTTCGCCGGGTCCGCTGAAATGCAGCTTTTGCACAATCCCGGGCACCGAGGACAGGATGGTCAGCCGCTGCTGCCGGGCGGCATTGTCAGCCGAGGCCTGTAAAACCAAGGCAAGCTCTTCTTCTTCTGTTTCCAGTTCAGACATCAGCGTGTCCTTGATACCTGCCACGAATTCCTGTTCCTGGCGGCGGGCTTCGTGCAGGTTGCGTTCACCATCCGCCAGTGCCGCAAAGGCCCGCAGCCGGTCGCCTTCGATCTCAAGCTGCTGCGCGCTCAGCCGGCTCATCGCGGTGGTGCTGAGCAGCCCCTTGCCATGCAGCGCAAGGGCGGCGGATTGCTCGATCGCAAAGGTTTCTTCGCGGCGGCGGGCGTTTCCCAGGATCTGCTGGCGGATTTCGAGCGCCCGCTCCAGCTCTGAAATCCTGGCCCGGTGGCGGGCACGGCTGGCCTCAAACGCATCCAGCTGGGCCAGCAGCCTGTGGCCCGGTTCCAGCTGGCCGCGGGCGGCACTGCCGGAAAGTGTGCCGCTGATCACCGAAATAACAGACTGCAAACGGGCGGTGTCGCGTGACAGGGCAGCTTCACGGACATTGAGCCGGCCCTGTTCTTCTGTCAGCAGGTTGGCGGACAGCCGGGCCACGGGGGTGCCCGCCTCGACAAAACGTCCCTCCCGCACCAGGATTTCGTCCAGGACGCCGCCGTCGGGATGCTCGACCGGGCGCGGGTTTGACGACGGCACCAGCCGGCCTTTGGCATAGGTCAGTTCCGGCAGTTCCGCGTACCAGCCCCAGGCCGTTGCAGCCGCCAGCGCCGCAAACAGAATGCGCGCCACCCGGCGGGATGTTCCGGTGACCGGTTTGTGGATCACATTCAGCCCTCGTTTCTTGGCCTCGTCCAGGCTGGGGGTCCAAAGGGCTGTTGTTTCCTGCTCCATCACTCTCTCCTTGCCTCTATCCGCCGGTCAGGGAGCCGTTCAAAAACGCGCTGGCCTTGTCGCGCCCTTTGCGGCCCTTGCCGTTCAGCACCGTTCGCCCGCGGTGCAGCACTGTGAAACTGTCCCCCAGAGCAAGATCCCCGGGCCGGTTTGAAATCAGCAGCGTGGTGCTGCTTGCCCGCCGCCGGGCAATGGCGGCGCGGATCCGTTTGGCATGTTCGGGGTCCAGCCCTTCGCAGGGCTGATCGAAGATACGGATCGGTCCGGCTTGCAGCAGGGCACGGGCAAGCGACATGCCTTGAAGCAGTTCTTGCGGCAGGCGGCCGCTGGCTTCGACTGTCAGGCGGGTGTTCATGCCGTCCGGCAGGGCTTCGATTTCGCTGCGGACCCCTGCTTCATCCAGGACGTCGAGAACCTCCCGCTGCGACGCGCCCGGCAGGGCAAGTTCAAAATTCTGCCAGATCGTGCCATAGACGAAGGCTGGTTCTTGAGGCGCAAAGGCGATTGCGCCGCGAAGGTCGTCCACCGGAATCTGCCGCTGGTCGGTGCCGTTGAACAGAACCCGTCCGGCCGCAAGCTGGTGCAATCCTGGCAAGATTTCCGCCAGCAGGGTCTTGCCTGACATATTGGCGCCGGACAGAACGGTTATGGTGCCGCTGTGCAAGCTCAGGCTTGCGCCGGCCAGGGCCAGGTCGCCGCTGCCGCCGAACCGCAGAGCAGCCTGTTCCACCACCACCGGTGCTGCCACCGGCGGTGCGGTGCGGGGGGCCACTTCGCGGCGCATTTCCTCTGGCTGGGCCAGAACCTTGTCGATGTCCCGCAAGCTTTGCCGGACGGCCAGCGCCTGGCCCGTCGCCCGGGCCAGAGACTGGACCGGGGACAGGAACCGCCAAATCATCACCAGAATTGCGACGAAGCCGCCAATGGTCAGCTCTCCCTGGATCGCCATTCTGGTTGCCAGCAGCCCGCCGGCCACCCCGGCCAGCAGGATGAGAAACTGGGAGGCATGGGCTGAAAGCTCGATCAGGAACTGCTGCCGCATGGACGCGTTCAGCGCATTGGCAAGGGAGGCGTGGAAGCGTTGCCTCCAGGGTTTGGCGCTATGCAGACGCCGCAAATGCCAGCGCTGGCTGACGACGGTTTCGCACAGCTTCCGCCAATCGCGTGCGGCATCGTTTGCAATCACTTCCTGACGGCGCAAATGCGGTGCAAAAGCAGCAAGGAACGCCACTTGTGCAAGCGCCGCAGCCAGGGCCGCGAAACCGACAGGCGGCGCAATATAGAACAGGAGCGCGCCGAAAATCACCACAAATGGAGCGTCGAGGGCGACCTGCATCAGCGGACCCACCAGTGCATCCCTGACGGTCTCGAACTGCTTGAGCCGGGCCCGCTGCTGTTGCGAGGCCGATTGCTGCTGCAAGGCGCTTGGGAAGACCATCAGTTTTTCCAGCAATGCAAGGCTCAGCCGGTGTTCCAGCTGTGCTGCCAGGCTGACCAGGGCGCGGCTGCGGATCCGGCGGATGGCAAGCTCTGTAGCGAGGGCCAGAAAAAGCCCGGCGGCCAGCACAGTGATTACCCCCGGTGCGCCCGCCGGAATTGCGCGGTTGTAGACCAGAACGACAAAAATCGGGGTCAGCAGTCCGGCCAGGTTGATGGCAGAAGAGGCAAACAGCAGCGACCAGACATGGTCTTGCAGCCCCTTGAGGAGCGCCGCAGTGCTTTGCGCTGCCGGCCGGCGGCTGGCATCCGACGCCGGAAGCAAAGACAGCCGGGTTTCATCCGGGCCTGCCATTGCCCGCCCTGACGCAGGGCTGGCCAGGCGAAAGCTGCCTTCCCGGCGGATGTAAAGGCTGATCCCCGATTCTGCCGGACCTTGCGCGGCACGGCCATCCTGGCGCAGGTACGGCACCCGCAAGGCAATCAGCGCGTCGCATAAATCCCAGCCGTCAAAACTGCTGCGCCCGTGCGGCAGTGCCGCGCGCACCTGTGCCTCCATCGCGTCCCAGCCGCCAAACCGCAGCAAGGCCGCTAGCAGTTCTGCGGCACGCGCCGGTTCTGCCTGCAGCTGCCTGCTTGCCGCCCACTTAAGAACACTGCTGTGCGGCCCCTGCACCCGGGTGCCGTCCAGCTGCCCAAAGCCGGTGTTGATACTGTTCATATCAGATCTCCGCCTTGCCGGGTCATCGCGTGCCGCTGGATGCAGCGGTTTCAGAGCTGAGCCGGATGGTCGTATTGGCAGCATCCAGAATTGCCGGGGCGGCCCGGGTCAACACACAGGTTGTCTTGCCTTGCAAGGACAGCAGCAGCGCTTCGAGTGCCCGCACCCCGTCCGAGTCCAAGTCGGCAAAGGGATCTTCAAGCAACAGAATTGCGGGTTGCTGCGCAAATGTTCTTGCCAGGGCCAGGCGCCTGAAAAACCCCGGGCTGCCGGCGCCTTGGCCATTGCGCGCAACTTGGCTGTGCACCCCGTTGGGAAGCTGGGCGAGCTGGCTGCTGACACCAAGTTTCAAGGCTGCGGCCTGCAGGGCTTTGGTGTGCCGCTGGGGGTCGAAGAGGGTGAGGTTCTCCAGAATTTCGCCATCTGTCAGCGCAGGCTGCCGCGGCTCGAACACCAGGCCTGGCGGGGAGTTGGCGGCATCCGGGTCAAGATATCCGGGCCCGTCCAGATAAACCGTTCCGCTGCTGGCCGGGACTTCGCCGGCAAGGATCCGCAGGAACGCCCCCGAGCAGCACTGGACACCGCCTTCAATGGCAATCAGCTGCCCGGGTGCCGCCGAAAAACTGATATTGCGGAACCAGCTGCCGTTTTTCCCGGGCCGGTCCAGAGATAAACCTTTCACGGTGATCGCCCCGGTCACCGGGACACGCACCGGCGCTGCGGCGGCTTTCTTCACTGCAGCCACCTTGGCCAGCCCGGAGGTTCGTGCCCTGTCGTCATCCTTGACGGCACTTAGAAATGTCAGCTGGATGACCGGCTGCACGGCACGTCCGGTCAGCAGCATGCTGGCAGCCAGTTCTGCAACTGACAGGCTGCCTTGTATGGCAAGCAGCCCTCCCAGGGCGCAGGTCAGGACTGTAGCGATCTGGGAGCCGGCACTGGCTGCAGCCTGTCCGGCGTTGCTCACCCGGATGATTTTTTCCCCGGACGCAGAGGCACTGGCATGAAGCAGCTCATACCGGCGCAGCATCTGATGCTCCAGGCCAAGCAGCTTGATCAGCTGTGCCCGCTGCAGGATCTCCTGCAGGAATGACAGCCTGCGTTTGTCGTATTCCCGCTGCAGCTGCGAAGCTGTCCGGTAGGGCGGCCGCAGCAGGGCAACCGTCAGCAGCAGCCCGGCTATCACGGTGAGCGGAGCCGCCACCAGCCAGCCGCCCATTGCGGCAATAACCAGCAGGAAAAGTACGGAAAACACCAGATCTACCGACATTTTGACGATCTGCTCTTTCACAGCGTGGCGCAGGCCCAGCACCCCCATCAGACGTTCAACAGCGGCTTCCTGCCCCATCTGCTCCAACGCGCCGGGAGCGCCTTCAAACAGGGCATCGGACAAGGTTTCGCCTGCCCGTTCCCCTTCATGCCGTGCGGTTTCCAGCACGTAATGGGCGCGCGCAGCCTTCAGCACAAAGTCGATCAGCAAGACGGCAATCAGGGCCAGAAAAATCCCGAACAGAGTGTCATAAGATTGATTGGGAATGACCCGGCCGAAAACCAGAAGCATCGCAACAGGTAAGGCGAGCGTCAGAAGATTGATGATGATCGCTGAAAGAATCGAATCGGGATCGAGTTTCAAAACACCCGGCCGCAAGGCGGCAGTGCTGGACTGGCCTGTCCCCGACATAATTACCCCTTAAACACAAACACTACTATAGATTGAATATTGCGGATCTTCTCTTTATCCCGCGTAAACGGCTGAGCAAGGGCGGCTACAATTTAGGTGCAAATTTAAAGATGGATCATTCGCCTTATGGTGGAGCTGAGTGGTATTAACATACTGGAAAGCGTCAGGGTGCCGGACGTTGCAGGCCGCTGCCCGGGATATTTGTTGAGTGAAATGGTAATGTTCTGCCGGGGAGTTTTAGATGGCTGCGGATAATCCGTTTGGCACAGGAGGTGCCGGAAATTTCAGTGCTGAGCCGATTGGGGTCCGGGTTCAGGAAACAGAGCGTGAATTGCGTACGAAAGCGGCAAATACGGCGCCAAAGTTCGGTGAAGGGGATGGCACCGATAATGGAGAGCGTCAGTCTCTTTTGCATCGCGGTACTATGGACTACCCTGGAATGGACAAAGCCCAGGGCGATGACTGGGATGTTCTGCCGCAAAAAACCGGCAGTCAGCCAGGCCGTGCTGCGCAAAAGCCAGCTGAAGCCGACGGTTTAGAAGATCCTTCCTTAGCTTTGCCGGATCAAGGACGGCTGCCCGCCGCGCCTTCTGCCATTCGTGGAGGGGATACGACGGCAACGCCGGAGTTACAGCAAGCCGCATTGCCAGCATCAATTGCCGAACCGCCCGCCAAAGCTGGCGCCTTTCAAAGCAGTGATGCCGGGCCACAGGCCTTGTTTTCTCCTGTGCCTCCTGCCGGAGGTCGAACCGGTAAGCCTGGCACACCGCAGGATCCGGACCCAGTTGACCCGTCACCAACGGATCCTGACCCAGTTGACCCGACGCCTACGGATCCGGACCCAGTGGACCCGACACCAACGGATCCTGACCCAGTGGACCCGACGCCTACGGATCCTGACCCTGTGGACCCAACACCAACGGATCCTGACCCAGTTGACCCGACACCAACGGATCCTGACCCTGTGGACCCGACACCAACGGATCCGGACCCAGTGGATCCGACGCCAACGGATCCTGACCCAATTGACCCGACGCCAACGGATCCTGACCCAGTGAACCCGACGCCTACGGATCCGGACCCTGTGGACCCGACGCCAACGGATCCTGACCCAGTTGACCCGACACCAGCGGATCCTGACCCAGTTGACCCGACACCAACGGATCCTGACCCAGTGGACCCGACGCCTACGGATCCTGACCCAGTGGACCCGACACCAACGGATCCTGACCCAGTGGACCCGACGCCTACGGATCCTGACCCTGTGGACCCGACACCAACGGATCCTGACCCAGTGGACCCGACGCCTACGGATCCTGACCCTGTGGACCCGACACCAACGGATCCGGACCCAGTGGACCCGACGCCCACGGATCCTGACCCAGTTGACCCGACACCAGCGGATCCTGACCCAGTTGACCCGACACCAACGGATCCGGATCCCAGCGATCCTTCTGTCAACACGGCCCCGGGCGCGCCAGTGCTGGACAATACTACGGTTGCGGAAAACGCGGCGGGGGCGGCGGTCGGCGCGGTCTCGGCCAGCGATCCGGAGGGCGATGCGCTGACCTATACGGTGGATGATGCGCGGTTTGAGGTCACCGGCGGGGTGCTGAAGCTGAAGGACGGCATCAGCCTGGATCATGAGGCGGAGCCTTCGGTCACGGTGACGGTCACGGCGACGGACCCCGGCGGGCTGAGCAGCAGCGAGACCTTCAGCCTGACGGTCGGGGATGTGAACGAGGCCCCGGGCGCGCCAGTGCTGGACAATACTACGGTTGCGGAAAACGCGGCGGGGGCGGCGGTCGGCGCGGTTTCGGCCAGCGATCCGGAGGGCGATGCGCTGACCTATACGGTGGATGATGCGCGGTTTGAGGTCACCGGCGGGGTGCTGAAGCTGAAGGACGGCATCAGCCTGGATCATGAGGCGGAGCCTTCGGTCACGGTGACGGTCACGGCGACGGACCCCGGCGGGCTGAGCAGCAGCGAGACCTTCAGCCTGACGGTCGGGGATGTGAACGAGGCCCCGGGCGCGCCAGTGCTGGACAATACTACGGTTGCGGAAAACGCGGCGGGGGCGGCGGTCGGCGCGGTCTCGGCCAGCGATCCGGAGGGCGATGCGCTGACCTATACGGTGGATGATGCGCGGTTTGAGGTCACCGGCGGGGTGCTGAAGCTGAAGGACGGCATCAGCCTGGATCATGAGGCGGAGCCTTCGGTCACGGTGACGGTCACGGCGACGGACCCCGGCGGGCTGAGCAGCAGCGAGACCTTCAGCCTGACGGTCGGGGATGTGAACGAGGCCCCGGGCGCGCCAGTGCTGGACAATACTACGGTTGCGGAAAACGCGGCGGGGGCGGCGGTCGGCGCGGTCTCGGCCAGCGATCCGGAGGGCGATGCGCTGACCTATACGGTGGATGATGCGCGGTTTGAGGTCACCGGCGGGGTGCTGAAGCTGAAGGACGGCATCAGCCTGGACCATGAGGCGGAGCCCACGGTCACGGTGACGGTCACGGCGACGGACCCCGGCGGGCTGAGCAGCAGCGAGACCTTCAGCCTGACGGTCGGGGATGTGAACGAGGCCCCGGGCGCGCCAGTGCTGGACAATACTACGGTTGCGGAAAACGCGGCGGGGGCGGCGGTCGGCGCGGTCTCGGCCAGCGATCCGGAGGGCGATGCGCTGACCTATACGGTGGATGATGCGCGGTTTGAGGTCACCGGCGGGGTGCTGAAGCTGAAGGACGGCATCAGCCTGGATCATGAGGCGGAGCCTTCGGTCACGGTGACGGTCACGGCGACGGACCCCGGCGGGCTGAGCAGCAGCGAGACCTTCAGCCTGACGGTCGGGGATGTGAACGAGGCCCCGGGCGCGCCAGTGCTGGACAATACTACGGTTGCGGAAAACGCGGCGGGGGCGGCGGTCGGCGCGGTCTCGGCCAGCGATCCGGAGGGCGATGCGCTGACCTATACGGTGGATGATGCGCGGTTTGAGGTCACCGGCGGGGTGCTGAAGCTGAAGGACGGCATCAGCCTGGATCATGAGGCGGAGCCTTCGGTCACGGTGACGGTCACGGCGACGGACCCCGGCGGGCTGAGCAGCAGCGAGACCTTCAGCCTGACGGTCGGGGATGTGAACGAGGCCCCGGGCGCGCCAGTGCTGGACAATACTACGGTTGCGGAAAACGCGGCGGGGGCGGCGGTCGGCGCGGTCTCGGCCAGCGATCCGGAGGGCGATGCGCTGACCTATACGGTGGATGATGCGCGGTTTGAGGTCACCGGCGGGGTGCTGAAGCTGAAGGACGGCATCAGCCTGGATCATGAGGCGGAGCCTTCGGTCACGGTGACGGTCACGGCGACGGACCCCGGCGGGCTGAGCAGCAGCGAGACCTTCAGCCTGACGGTCGGGGATGTGAACGAGGCCCCGGGCGCGCCAGTGCTGGACAATACTACGGTTGCGGAAAACGCGGCGGGGGCGGCGGTCGGCGCGGTCTCGGCCAGCGATCCGGAGGGCGATGCGCTGACCTATACGGTGGATGATGCGCGGTTTGAGGTCACCGGCGGGGTGCTGAAGCTGAAGGACGGCATCAGCCTGGATCATGAGGCGGAGCCTTCGGTCACGGTGACGGTCACGGCGACGGACCCCGGCGGGCTGAGCAGCAGCGAGACCTTCAGCCTGACGGTCGGGGATGTGAACGAGGCCCCGGGCGCGCCAGTGCTGGACAATACTACGGTTGCGGAAAACGCGGCGGGGGCGGCGGTCGGCGCGGTCTCGGCCAGCGATCCGGAGGGCGATGCGCTGACCTATACGGTGGATGATGCGCGGTTTGAGGTCACCGGCGGGGTGCTGAAGCTGAAGGACGGCATCAGCCTGGATCATGAGGCGGAGCCTTCGGTCACGGTGACGGTCACGGCGACGGACCCCGGCGGGCTGAGCAGCAGCGAGACCTTCAGCCTGACGGTCGGGGATGTGAACGAGGCCCCGGGCGCGCCAGTGCTGGACAATACTACGGTTGCGGAAAACGCGGCGGGGGCGGCGGTCGGCGCGGTCTCGGCCAGCGATCCGGAGGGCGATGCGCTGACCTATACGGTGGATGATGCGCGGTTTGAGGTCACCGGCGGGGTGCTGAAGCTGAAGGACGGCATCAGCCTGGATCATGAGGCGGAGCCTTCGGTCACGGTGACGGTCACGGCGACGGACCCCGGCGGGCTGAGCAGCAGCGAGACCTTCAGCCTGACGGTCGGGGATGTGAACGAGGCCCCGGGCGCGCCAGTGCTGGACAATACTACGGTTGCGGAAAACGCGGCGGGGGCGGCGGTCGGCGCGGTCTCGGCCAGCGATCCGGAGGGCGATGCGCTGACCTATACGGTGGATGATGCGCGGTTTGAGGTCACCGGCGGGGTGCTGAAGCTGAAGGACGGCATCAGCCTGGACCATGAGGCGGAGCCCACGGTCCCGGTGACGGTGACGGCGACGGATCCCGGCGGGCTGAGCAGCAGCGAGACCTTCAGCCTGACGGTCGGGGATGTTGCTGTCCCGCCGGCTGCTGTGACAGTGAGCACCAGTTTCCATGTGGAACAGATCGCAGTTGCGGATGGGGTGCTAGGTATCCTGGGTGTCGATTTTGGCAGTGATCCGCTAGGGGATTTCTATACAGAGACCATTGATTTCCCGAGCACCCCGTTTTCGTTTTTTGATGCAGCATCAGCCGATGTGTTTGCAACCCGGGTCACCGGTCGTATCCAAGTTGATGATCCGGGCAACTATGAGTTTCGGCTGACCAGCGGTGATACCGTTGTTATGTGGATCGATGGGGATCCTGTGGTTATCAATGCGGTTGAGGGGCTTGCCACCGTGCAGATCGGGGCCTGCAACATGGGCGCAGGTGAGCATGAAATCGTCATTCATCACCTCGACCTGAATGGCGACGCAGAGATGACACTGGAGTGGCGCGGGCCTGGAGAGACAGATTTCAGCCTGGTGACGCCCAGCCCGGCCGGTACCATCGAAGATGATGATGATGCTGGGTTCATCGTGGACATCGACACCGGAACGTCCGCATTGCTTTCGGTCAAATTGACCGATGTTCCGGACAATTGGGTGATCAGTTCGGATGGGAATGCGGGCATCCCTGCCGGAGGGGAGCTGGACGTCACGGGCTGGGATTTGTCACAATTGACAATCGCGCCGGCCTCCGGTGACTTGGGGGCCGCTACGATCAATGTCGAAACTACGCTGCAAGCACCGGATGGAGAGGTCGAGACGTCTTCCAGCAGTTTTGATGTAAATGTGGTTCCCGAAAATGGGATCGTGCTGGATCTTGATCTGGGATTGGGTGGTCTTCCTTTGCCATTGGGGCTGGGTGTCGAACTGGCAGCCCAACCGGTTTTACCCGGAGAGGTTCTTGCTGAACCCGCATTGGACGAGCCCTTGGAAATGGCCGCTCAGCCGCACGCGGTACAACTGGATCCAGGTGGTGTGCAGGGGTTATTCTGAGGGATGCCAATGTAACTAGCATTGAATGTGCGACAAGCTTCTGTGTTGCTCGAATGAAACGCCATGGCCAACGCCTCTGCTGTTTAGGGGGCCGCTAGGCTGAAGGAATTGGGCGGTTGTCCTGGACCCGGAACAGGTTCACCTTGCGACGCTCCTCTTGCGGAGTGACGCCAAAACTGTCGCGGTAATGCTGCGATAGGGTCGAGGATGTAGCATAGCCAACTGCATTGGCGATCGAGGTAATGGAATCCCGGGAGTACATTACCAGCTGTCGGGCCGCGTTCATCCGCAGTGTACGGTAATAGATTGCGGGGCTTTGCCCGGTGGCGGATTTGAAGCTGCGTTCTAACTGCCGCGGGGAGACGCCGATTTCGCTGGCGGCGTCGCGGATCGACACCGGATGCTCCAGATTGTCGGCAAAAAGCTCCACTGCCTTGGCCACTGGCGGCGGCAGGCTGTCGGCGGTGCTGTCGGTCTTAAAGGCGGGGATCTTCTGACGCACGCCCTCGGCCCGGACCATCGGGTGCTGGAACCAGCAGGCAACCTCGGTCATCACCGCGTCGCCCATGGTCTGCTCGATCAGTTTGAGCGAGAGGTCGAACATTGCCGCAGCACCGCTGGCGGTAAAGCGGCGGCGGTCCAGAACGATTACGTCGTCGACGGTGGCAAGCGATGGGAATTCGGCGCTGAAGGCGGCCTTGTAGCACCAGTGGACCGAGCAGCTGTGCCCGTCGAGCAGGCCGGAACGCGCGAGCGGGAACACTCCGCCCGAGACCGCACCCATGGTGGTGCCGTGGCGGGCCAGGTGGCGGAGCTTGCCGTTGGAGCCTTTGGGGTCTTCGAACTTGCCTTGCGGACTGGACAATAAAAACAGCGTGTCGATGTCATCGGCCTGATCCAGGGCGCAGTCAGGCTGAAAGGCCACATTGGCAGAGGCGTTCACGCTGGCGCCGGTTTCCGAGACCAGTTTCCAGTGAAAAGTTTCAGTGCCGGCAATTTCATTCGCCGCCCGCAAAGGCTCGATAGCCGAGGTCAGGCAGGCCATTGGAAAGCCCGGGAAAATCAGGAAGCCAAGTGTCATGGTATTATCGCGCTGCATAAGGTGGATATTAGCTTGCGAAGAGGGATTCGCACAGCGGCGAAAGGTGCCTGCGCCGCCCAGGAAGGAAAACGGCGCAGGCGGATCTGCCAAAGCAAGCAGATCCTAGTTCTGCAGGTAGGCTTCCAGCGAGTCGTCCAAGGCGTCCTTCCACGGGGTGTGGTGGACCGGCGCCATGGTGCCGGTGATGACCGATTTGTAGGAATGGTTGCGGAAAGCCATGATGTCTTCGGCCTTGTGCCCCTTCCATTCATAGAACGCCTGGCATGCGCCGGCCACGTCGAAGGTCGGGTAGTCTGTCTCTTCGATCAGCTCCAGCACATAGTCGCCCTGGTATTTGATCGCGTATTTAACGTCATCCGAGGCTTCTTCGCGCGCTTCACGCTCCTTCACGTCGGCCAGCAGGGTTGCCTTGTCCGCGGGAATTTCGATCTTGCCCATGATCGCATCGCGGACCCACCAGGCCTGGGCGTCGAACATGTTGAAAGTGAACCATTGATCCTGCATGCCCAGATAGAACATCTTGGGGTTATGGGCAAAAACCACGCCCTTATAGAGGCCAGCCGAGGCAAGGCGGTTGGCAGTTTTCAAGCGCAGATCGTCCGGCAGGAAGCTGAAGAAATGCTTGTAGCCGGTGCAAAGGATGATCGCGTCAACTTCCTTTTGGGTGCCGTCCGCGAAGGTTGCGGTGTTGCCGTTGACTGACTCCAGGGCCGGAACCTCGTCCCAGTTGTCCGGCCATTTGAAGCCCATCGGGGCAGAGCGGTAGGAAGTTGTGATCGATTTGGCGCCGTATTTCCAGCACTGCGAGCCGATGTCCTCGGCCGAGTAAGAGGCGCCGAGGATCAGGATGTCCTTGCCCTTGAACTCGCGCGCGTCGCGGAAGTCGTGGGCGTGCAGTACGCGGCCGTTGAAGGTGTCAAAACCCGGATAGAACGGCACATTCGGGGTCGAAAAATGGCCCGATGCGCAGATAACGTGATCGAAGTCTTCCTTGTAGGTGCTGTCCTTGGCGTGGTCGTGTACGGTGACGGTGAAATTGCCCGCGTCCTCATTGTATTCGACCCAGCGGATCGGCGAGTTGAAGCGGATCCACTTGCGCACGTCGGCTTTTTCCACCCGGCCTTTGATGTAGTCGAACAGTACAGCGCGCGGCGGGTAGGATGCGATTTGTTTGCCGAAATGCTCCTCAAAGGAATAGTCGGCAAATTCCAGGCCTTCCTTTGGCCCGTTGGACCACAGGTAGCGGTACATCGAGCAATGCACCGGTTCGCCGTTATCATCCAGGCCGGTGCGCCAAGTGTAGTTCCACAGCCCGCCCCAGTTGTCCTGCTTTTCAAAGCAGACGATCTCCGGGATTTCTTCGCCCTTGTTGGCGGCGGACTGGAATGCGCGCAGCTGGGCCAGGCCGGAGGGGCCGGCTCCGATGATGGCGATACGTTTCTTTGTCATGTGGCTCTCCCATTGGTACGGACCAATATTGTAGTTTGGTTCTTTTGGTCTGATCCAATTAGGTCCAAAATTGCACTGCCGAGTCAACATATTTTCACGGAGGGAATATGTTTTTTCTCTGATGGGACTGGCGAAGCAGTGAATTGTTGTTAGGATTCAAGCCATGAAGACGACCAGTTTTGTACACCAGCTGACGGCCCGCGCGGCGCTGCCGCGGCTGTCGGTGGGAATGACAGAATCAGTGAATATCGGCTTTCTCGGCCCGCTTTCGGGTCGGGTGGAGAGCTGGGGGCTGCCAGGGCTGAACGGCTGCCGGATCTGGGAAGACGGGCTGAACAAGGCTGGCGGGGTGCTGATTGGCGGCCGCCGCTACCCGATCCGCATCCATTCCTACGATTGCGGATATGACCCGGAACGTTCGCTGGAGGGCGCGGTGGAACTGGTACAGAAGCATAAGGTGAAGCTTATGCTGATGCTGGGCGGCGATACCTTTGCGCCGGTGCGCGATTTTCTGATGCGCAACAAGGTGCTGACCTCGACGCTGCTGCCCTCCGATTTGTCGCCCGATACGCCCTATCTGATCGCGCCCAGCGAAGCGCACCCGATCCAGAATGTGACCGGCGTAGCCTGGCTGGCGGAAAATAAACCGGGTTTGAAAACCGTGGCCTTATGCAGCCAGGCGGATCTGCTGGGGATGCCGTCACAGGCGGTCTACCGCGCGGCGTTCAAGGCGGCAGGCAAAACGATCCTGCGCGAGGTGCAGTATGATCCGGGTTCCAGCGATCCGGGGCCGGTGGTCGACCCGATGCTGGAGAGCGGCGCCGATATCCTGTGCTGGTGCTCGTCTTATGCGCCCATGGTGCATGCGATGACCGAATATGCCTATGCCAAAGGGTTCAAGGGGCAGATTATCAGCTGCACCATGGATGGCTATGATCAGCTGGTGGAACGGACGTCGCCCGAATTCATGGAGGGCGTGGTTTTCCAGTTTCCGGATTTTGACGATCCGCTGCTGCGGGAAAAGGCGTTTTTCTTTAACCGCCCGCATGTGTTTTTTGAGGAATACAACCGCCGTTTCCCAGGCAGCTGGTCGGCGGTCAGCTGGGAGTATGTGGCGATCCTTGACATCTGGCACAGCGCGGTGGAGAAGGCCGGTTCCGTCGAACCTCCATCGGTGCTGGCCGCGATGAAACAGCTGGGGCATGTCACCCACGCGTTTGGCCATGCGGAATGGTGGGGCGAGGATATTTTCGGTATTTCCAATGCCTTGGTTGGCGATTGGCCTGTCGTGACCATTCAGGAAGGCAAGGCGCGGATTGCCGGGTTTAAGTCGATCCCCGACTGGCTGGCGCAGCATTCCGCCTTGCTGAAATCCGAAATGGCGGCATTGGGGCAGCTGTGGCACCAGCGGCTGGAAAGCGGTGCGCCGGGCAGCGAGGTCAGCTCACGCGCAGTGAAGGGCTGAGCGGGCGGAAGACCGGCCGGGTTTAGACTTCCTGCAGCAGCAGCTTCTGCTCGTCGATCAGGTGCAGCTTGATGAATTCAACCGCGGATTCCACATCGCGTGAGGCGATGGCGTTGAACAGCGTGTTGTAGCGTTTCTGGTATTCTTGCATCCGTTGCGGCGTCAGATGGCGGCGGCGCAGCGCAGTACGGTAGGACAGGCGGCAGGCCTCGATTGTCAGCTCGTAGCAGGAGTGCAGCAGCGGGTTGCCGGTACCCTCGGCAATCTTGCGGTAGAGATCTTCCTCAGCCTCGATGAATTCCCCCGGATCAGTGCGGACCGCTTCGACGCGCGAGAGGATCTGGTCCAGCTCCTCGATCTGCCGCGGGGTCATGTTGATCACTGCAAGGCGCACCAGTTCCGGTTCCAGAATGCCGCGCACCACCAAATGGTCCAGCGGCGAAACTTCTTTGGCCAGTGACGAATAAGTGGTTTCGGGTTTGGGATCAGAGCGGAATTTGACAAAGCTGCCGGACCCGGGGCGGCGATGGATCACGTCCTGGCTGGCCAGAACGTCCAGTGCTTCGCGCACAGTATTGCGGGCAACGCCCAGCTCGGAGGCCAGGGTGCGTTCTGACGGCAGCCGGGTGTCCACCGGGTAGGTGCCCGCCTTGATACGTGCAAACAGAGTGTCGATCACGACTTGCACCGTGGCGCCAACCGAATGGGTGGTCAGGATTTGCGAGGTGGTGTCTTCCGCTGAGCTCATGGTCTGTTTTTTCCGGGCCGGATGGGCGGGGGAATCCCCTGCGCCTGATCGCTGTGACAGATGTGCAGTTACCCGTTTTGGCGGCCTCAATGCAACCGTCTGACACAGCTGGGATTGGTCTTAAGGCTAACGATTCTTGGCCCCGGCGGCAAGAAAGTTGAAAAAATTGGTTCTTAAATTGGTTGAAGACGTGTTTGAATAACATGTGCTGCAAGGTCATGTTTTTATGTCGTTTTCAGGATATGTTTTGCCGTATATCCGAGTGAATGGTCTTGTATTGGTGCCTTTTTGGTTCGCTGTATGAAAGAAAATTTCTTTGCGGTGAACCAACTCGCTGCTAGCCTTGGTCCAGGATGGGGCCAATTTACCCCAATTGGTTCAGCCGTGTTGAGCTGAAATCAACGGGCGCCGAAGACAGCGGCCGCATCCTGCTGAAAACACCGCCGCAAAAACAGGCGGGTCCAACATGGGAGAAGAAAATGATTTCCAAGATCGTGAAATCGGGGCTGACCCGGAGGACGTTCCTTAAGTCGACGGCGGTTACCGCGATGAGTGCCGGCCTGCCGACCGCGTCCTTGGCCGCAGGCAGCACCATCAAGATCGGTTTCCTGGCACCGCTGACCGGAGCTGTGGCAGCCTGGGGCAAACCCGGCTTGGACGGCTGCCAGATTTGGGCTGAGCGGGTGAATGCCGCGGGCGGCATCAAGCTGGGCGATGGCAGCTATAACGTCGAGTTTGTGTCTTATGACAACGAATACGACCCGGCCAAGGCGCGCACCGGGGCCACCAAGCTGATCCGCGAGGATGGTGTCAGCTTTATCATGATGCTGGGCGGCGACACCTGGCCCGGTGTGCAGCCGGTGGCGGACAAGACCGGGATGCTGTTCTCGACCCTGCTGCCATCGGATTTGTCACCCGATTCCAACACGCTGATTGCACCGGCTGAGGTGCACCCGATTTACAATGTGACCGGGGTGGAGTGGCTGGCCGAGAACAAGCCGGATCTGAAAACCGCGGTGATGTGCGCGCAGGATGATGCGCTTGGCCTGCCCTCGGTTGCGACCTATCTGGCGGCGTTTGAGGCCGCGGGCATTGAAATGCTGGATGATCCGCTGCTGTTTGACCCTGCCACCACCGATTTTGCGCCGGTTGTCACCCGTTTGATCAGCAAGAACCCGGATATTGTCTGCCTGGATACCTGCTACAGTGATTACGTGCATCCGATTGCCGAGCAGCTGTTCCAGCAAGGGTTCAAGGGGCAGATCATTTCCTGCACTGCGGATTTCTATGACCAGATGATCGCCAAGACCTCGGAAGAGTTCATGGAAGGGTTTGTCTTCCAGTTCCCGGATTTCGATGATCCGGCGCTGAATGGCGACAACATAAACTTTACCGATCCGAATGGGTTCTATGAGGAGTTCAACACCCGCCATCCGGGCCAATGGGGGGCTGTGAGCTGGGAGTATGCCTCGATCATGGATCTGTGGAAGGCAGCAGCGGAGAAGGCAGGATCGGCCAGCCCGGATGCGGTGGCGGCTGCGATGAAAGAGGGCAAGGGCAAGCATGCCTTTGGCGATGCGGAGTGGTGGGGCACCGAGCTGTTCGGCATCGACAACGCGCTGGTTGGCGACTGGCCTGTGGTGGCGATTGAGAGCGGCAAGGCCCGGATCAAGGAATTCCGTTCGATCCCGGATTGGTACGCAAAACATGGCGATCTGCTGATCAAGCATATGCAGGCCTATGACCAGATGTGGGATCAGCGCAGCTGATCTTTCAGGCAGGCAATCCCGCGGCGGGGGGCAGATCCTCGCGCCGCAGACCGACTGATTAAAGAGACAATCCAATGCTGGACCTTCTGGCGCAGACCGGCCTGAACGCCGTGTATGCTGCGAGCTATATTTCCCTTGTTGCGGTGGGGCTTGTGCTGATTTTTGGCGTCATGGGGGTGATCAATTTTGCCCATGGCGAACTGTTCATGGCGGGCGCTTATGCGATTGTGGCGCTCTATGCAGAGCTGCACGTGCCGTTCTTTATCGCAGTTGCCATTGGCCTGTTGTTTGTGGGCTGTCTGGGCCTGTTGATGGAAAAGGCGCTGTTCCGGCCGTTGAAGGACAATCCCTTGGGCGGGCTGGTCGCCTCAATCGGGTTTCTGATGATCCTGCAGGCGCTGGCGGTGATGGGGTTCGGCGTGCGGATGGTGCATATTCCACCGGTAACCCAAGAGGTCATCGTGTTCAGTGACAAGGTGCGGCTGCCGGTGGCGCGGCTCTATGTGATCATTGCCGCAATCGTGCTGCTGTCGGCGCTATGGTACTTTTTGAAGCGGACCAAGTTCGGCTGGGCACTGCGCGCATCAGCCCAGGATCCTGAAGCCGCGGCGCTGCAGGGGATATCAATCACCATGACCGCGCGGATTGCCATGTTCATCGGCGCCGGTCTGGCCGGGATCGCAGGCGCGCTGACCGCGCCGCTGGTTTCGGTCAACCCGCATATGGGCCATTCGGTGATCGTTACCGCCTTTATCGTCATCATCGTCGGCGGGGTCGGCTCGCTGGAAGGCGCCATCGTCGCCTCGGTCGCTTATGCGCTGGTGCATACGTTTGTGACCACTTTCTATGATGGTGTGCTGGCTGACATCGTTGGTCTGTCGCTGATGCTGGTTGTGCTGATCGTGAAGCCCACCGGATTGTTTGGGAGTGCGGACCGTGCCTAAGTTCCTGATATGGATCGCGGCGCTGGCCGCTTTGATTGCCCTGCCGCATGGCCTTAGCTTTTCGCAGCAGGAAATCCTGGTGTTCCTGACCATCAATGTGCTGCTGGTGGCCAGCTACCGGCTGCTGACGCTGACCGGCGAATGGTCGCTGGGGCATGTGGTGATCATGGGGGTTGGGGCCTACTCCTCAGCCCTGCTGACCAAGAAGCTGGGTGTTTATGTGCCGGTTTCGATGCTGCTGGGCGGGGTGATTGCGGCGCTGATTGCGGTGCTGCTGTCCTTCCCGCTGTTCCGGATGAAGGGGTTTTACTTCCTGATCGGATCGTTTGCAGCGGGTGAAATCATCCGCCTGCTGTGGAAACGGTTCCGGGACCCGTTTGGCGGCGCCAAAGGGATCAAGGGGATCGACCCGATGCCGGATTTCTCGGTCGGGTTCTACCAGTTCGATTTCTTTGAACCGACGTCCTATTACTACTTTGCAGGCGTCATTGTGGCGGTCTGCCTGTGGATCTTGTGGCGGATTGAGAAATCGCCGGTTGGTCTGACCTTCCATGCGGTGCATTGGCAAGACAAGCTGGCGCAGGCCTCGGGCGTGAATGTGCGGGCCTACCGGACGCTGGCCTTTGCCATCGCCTCGGGCTTTGCCGGCATCTCGGGTGCGCTGCTGGCGCATTACATTGGCACCATCAATCCCAACGCCTTTGATATTGATCTGATGGTCTATGTGCTGACCTGGGCGATTGTCGGCGGTACCGCGACATTCTACGGACCGATCCTGGGCTGCGTGGTGCTGACGGTGATCAACGAGGTTGTGCTGCGTGAGCTGGGCCTCGAGCAGATGCGGCCGCTGATCTATGGCGCCATCATGATCCTGTCGATCCTGTTCCTGCCCAGCGGGCTGGAAAGCATCGTGCAGAAATTCACCCAAAGACGTGCCGCGGGCGGCGCGGCGGAACGGAGGCCGGCAGAATGACTGATTTTCTTGAGGTCAAAGACCTGACCATGCGGTTTGGCGGCCTGACAGCGGTGGACAGCCTGTCGTTCAAGGTGGAACACGGTACCATCCACGGGCTGATCGGCCCGAACGGGGCAGGGAAGACCACGACCTTCAACATGATCTCGGGGTTTTATAAGCCCACCGAAGGCCAGGTGCTGCTGCGTGGTGAAGATATCTCCGGCCTGCAAATGCACGAGGTTGCGCGGCGCGGGGTGGTGCGGACGTTTCAGCACTCGACGCTGTTTGCTGAACTCACGGTGCTGGAGAATGCGCTGGTCGGCACCCATATGCCGTTCCGCCCCAATATCTTTGCCGCGATCATCGGCTGGGACCACGAGGACCGCAGCGGTGCTGAGGCGCGTGCCAAGGAAGCGCTGGAGTTCTTCGGCCTGGATCATGTGATGCACGAGCGCGCGGGCGACTTGAGTCATGGTCACCAGCGGGCGCTGGGCATGGCGGTGGCCTATGCCAGCCATCCGGATGTGATCCTGCTGGACGAGCCGTTCACCGGCATGAACCCGGAAGAGACCCGGCAGATGATGGATCTGATGGAACGGCTGAAGGCGGACGGGATCACCATCCTGATCGTTGAACATGACATGCAGGCGATCATGGGGCTGTGCGACAACATCACCTGCATGAGTTTTGGCAAGTTTCTGGCCGAAGGCGGCCCGCAGGAGATCCGCAACCATCCGGCGGTGATCGAGGCCTATTTGGGAGGCGCACGCCATGTTGCTTGAGATGAAGAACATTGCTGTCAACTACGGCAAGATCAACGCGATCCGGAACATCTCGGTTGCGGTGCCGGAGGGCAAGATCGTCACCATCATCGGCGGCAACGGGGCGGGCAAGACTACCACGCTGCGGGCGATGTCGGGGATGATGCCGATCACTTCGGGCGAGATCACGTTTGAGGGCAAGCGGATCGACCATCTGCCTGCGCATAAGGTGGTGGCACACGGCATCGCCCATGTGCCGGAGGGGCGGCGGATCTTCCCCGATATGACAGTGGAGGAAAACCTGCGCACCGGGGCGTTTTTGCGCAAGGATACGGATGGAGTGGAGGAGGATCTGGAAGATGTCTTCAGCCGCTTCCCGCGCCTGCGCGAGCGGCGCACCCAAATGGCAAAGACAATGTCCGGGGGTGAGCAGCAGATGCTGGCGATTGGCCGCGCACTGATGTCCAAGCCGCGGCTTTTGCTGATGGATGAGCCTTCGATGGGATTGGCACCGGTGATTGTCGAGGAAATCGCCCGGATCGTGGAGGAGATCAACGCCAACGGATTGTCGGTGGTGCTGGTTGAGCAGAACGCCGAACTGGCGTTGGAATTGGCCGACTACGCCTATGTTCTGGAAACGGGAAATGCAGCAATGGAGGGGCCAGCAGATGAGCTTCACGGCAATGAACACGTCCGGGCCGCGTATCTGGGGCTTTAAGCCTGACGCGGAAATGCGGGTCGCGCGCGAAGCGGGATGGTCCCGCGCCGATCTGATCTGGGAGCGGCTGATGGAGAGGGCGCTGGCTGAGGCTGGACGTGACCGCCCGCGCAAGGCGGTGCAGCTGTTCCGCTTGGCGGATTTTGTGGCGCGGGTTGCCTTTGCGGCAGATGATTTGCGCCGGGCTGCGTCAGCCGCAAATCTGGCGGTGCTGCAGTTCCGGGCAGGTGCATTGAATAAGGCCGAACGGCTGCAAGCCCGTGCATTGGCGATCTGGGCCGGAGCGGAAGAGCAGGTGGACGCCATGCAGATCGCGCCGCGCAGCCGGTCATCTCTGTTTCATCTGCGGATGGAAGCACTGCACCGGGATACTTTTCATGCCAATCTGAAAACCCGGGTGGGTCGGATCGCAGCGGAGACCGGTGAAACCCTGCGCAGCCTGACCTCCGGATGGCCGGTCGGCCATCGCCATGCCAGCCGCTGGCGCGGCGAAAAATCAGTGGTGTTTGACGGCACGCGCAAGGTTCTTGGCGCCTGTTTGCTGCTGCTGGATGACTGAAGATTGGGAGATCCGGAAAGCTGGCGATTGAATGCCCGGGCCGGATGGTCCGGGTTTCCTTGTCAGCGTTATTGTTCAGCTGGGTTGCACAGCAACAATTTTCTTTCCTGTGACGGTGAGGGCTTGGGAAAAAGTGGTAATGCCAGTAAAATAATTTTCGCGTGGTTTCTTGCGTCCGGAAAAGTTTTTGCGTATCGCCCGCTGCGCGCTTGTCAGAGGCCGTCCATAAGGAAGATAACACAGTGGCTAAACCCAAAGACGATAGCGACGCAGTGGCAAATAACCTTTCTCAAGATCCGCATCGGGTCCGCGACGGCGCGGAAAAAGTTCTGGAAGTGGCGATTGGCCGCGAGGTCCGGTCGTTCCGGCGCCAGCAGGGGATCACTGTGGCCGATCTGGCCACGCTGACCGGGCTGTCGATCGGAATGCTGTCAAAGATCGAGAACGGCAATACATCCCCGTCGCTGACCACGCTGCAATTGCTGGCCAACGCGCTGAGCGTTCCGATCACATCTTTCTTCCGCCGTTTCGAGGAAACCCGCGAAGCGGTGCATACCAGGTCGGGCGAAGGCGTCGAGACCGAGCGTGCCGGAACGCGGGCGGGCCATCAGTATCAGCTGCTGGGGCATCTGGGCGCCAATGCCTCGGGTGTTTTGGTGGAGCCTTACATGATTTCCCTGACCGAAGAGTCGGATGTCTTCCCGACCTTCCAGCATGATGGCGTTGAATTGCTTTATATGCTGGAAGGTGAGGTGGATTACCGGCATGGCGACAAGGTTTTTCCGTTGAAGCCTGGAGACACGCTGTTTTTTGATGCCGACGCGCCGCATGGGCCGGAACAGCTGATCAAGCTGCCCGCGCGCTATCTGTCGATCATTTCGTATCCGCAATCGAGCTGAGCCGCAGCCGGAGCGCTCCCGCCTGCTGCGGAACATCTGAAGATGCCCCTGCACAGTTGGGCGTGGCGCCGCGCATTGCGCGGCGCGGTTGCGTTATGGGGCTGATGTTGCCGAAACAGCCCGCAGCGCGCGAAGCGCGCTGCCCGGCCCAACGCTGCACAGGGGGCAGGCGAAGCCTGCTGTCTGGTGCGGGGGCGGGAGTGCAACGCCGCTTATCTCCGGGCAAAAAGAAACTGCCGGGCCAGAGGCGGCGGCAGTCAGTGGGGCGGGCCTGAATGACAGGGGGTAGGGACGGCCCGCCGGGTTGGTTCAGAATCAGTCGTCTGCCCAGATACCGTCCGAGGTCGGGCTGCCGTCATCAAACTGCGACAGGTACTCCACCATCAGCGGGCGGTTGTCGATAAAGCCTTTGTAGGTGGCCAGCTCCTCCGGCAGGTCGCGGATGACGCGGTGCAGGCGGCGTGCCCATTTCGGCACCGTTACCAGATCTTCAAACCGGATCAGATAGCAGCGGATCGGGAACACCAGCGCATTGGAGCGGGGCAGGCGGAAGAAGGTCTGCAGTTCGACCCTAAGGTGCTGCTTCTCGCCGATGTTTTCTTTTGTCAGTTCCTGCTTCATGGTGCCCCATTTGTGATAATTCTCAGGGCTGGTGTCCAAGAGCGGATTGACGGTCATGGTCCAGTTCAGGCGGCGGGCCGGCTGGCCCTGCTGGATGTTGAGGAGGAACTTCAATGCGCGCACGAAGATGCCCATTTCATTTGCCTTGGGCACCGGGGCATGCCACTCAAAGAAGTTCATGCCGATGTCGAAATCCAGGCTCCAGTCCGCCTGGGTGGTGACCATGCCAGCATCCATCCACAGGTTGTCGTCGCGCTGGTCCAGCACTGCAAAATCGCCCTGGGTCTGGCGGGTGATGTATTCCATCGGCCCGTAGGGCAGGGTGCTTTCATCCAGGAACGTGAACGTGTCGTCGATGCCCAGCGGTTTGTTGACCCAGCGCCAGCGGTTGCCGTCCTTGTGCAGTTCGAACAGATCGGGGTATTCAGCCGCCTTGGCCTCCATGATCAGCTCAACCAGGTCCCAGCCGGCCAGGGTCATATGCGGCAGCGACTGGCAGCGCAGCGGGTCATTGGCCAGCACCCGGGCGCGGTCCTTCATTTCCGAGACATAATGCTCGTCCACATCGAAGGTGCGTTCGAAAACCGAGCCGGGCCGGTAAGACTTATGCGGCTCCATGTTCACGGAATACATGTAGCTGTCTTCGTGGAACGGAAAGGGGAAGCGCTTGATCGCCCAGTCCGAGTTCTTGAAGGTGAAATCGCCGTAGAAGGTTTCGTCGTTGAATTGAATGGTCATCTTTTTCTCCCTCAGCGGTCCAGAACCAGTGTCTTGCCTTCAAAGCGCGACACGCAGGGCATGATGTGTTTGCCGCCCGCCTTTTGTTCGTCGTCGAGCCAGTGATCGTAGTGCAGGAACTTGCCGTCGTAGCCGACGACATTGGTTTCGCACTGCCCGCAGGCGCCGCCGCGGCAGAGATAGGGGGCGTCGACGCCCGCGGCCTCAATCGCTTCCAGCAGCGATTGGTGCTCGCCGACCTGAATCACCTTGCCAGAGACCGCCAGCTTGACCTCAAACGGTTTACCGGAGGCGGGGGCCAGGAATTCCTCGGAGTGCACCGCCTCGCGCGGCCAGCCCATTTCCGATGCGGTGCCGTGTACCCAGTTGATCATGCCCTTGGGGCCGCAGACATAAACATGGGTGCCCAGCGGCTGGGTGGCGAGCAGGGTCGTAAGGTTGATCGCCTCGCCCTGGTCGTCGTGATAGATGTGCACCTTGCCCGGATATTTTGCCGCCAAGTCCTCGGCGTAGGTGCCAAGCGAAGCGTTGCGCACGGAGTAGTGCAGCTCAAACTGGCCGCCCATCATTGCCAGCTGATGCATCTGGGCCATGAAGGGTGTGATGCCGATGCCGCCGGCCAGCATCAGATGCTTCTTGGCGCGCAGGTCCAGCGAGAACAGGTTCACCGGGTTGGAGATCACCATTTCCATGCCCTCTTTCACCTGAGAGTGCATGAATTTGGAGCCGCCCCGCCCTGCGTCATCGCGGCGGACCGAGATTGTGTAGGCGCCGCGGTCGGCGGGGTTGGACATCAGGGAATAGGCGTTGAGCCGGGTGATACCGCCGTCCTGCATTTCCACCACGGTATGCGCCCCGCCCGAGAAGGTGGGCAGGTCGCCGCCGCCGGTGCGGACAAATTTGAATCGGGTGACAAGATCATTGACCGGTTTGACTTCGGCCACGGTGACATTCAGTTTTGCGGTGCCAGCACTCATTTGAACAGCTCCACTTTTTCGGGGATGTTGCCTGGATCCTCGGCATCCACCCGCACCCCCTGAAAGGCCGCCAGGCGGCGCGAGTAGTGATCGCGCACGAACAGGCTGAGGCCGCAGTGACTGCATTCAAACGGGTCGGTGGTGACGTCCTCGGTGATGCCTTTGCAATGGACGCACTGCATGCGCCGTGCGGTGGAGCCGCGGTGTTCGGTCTGGATCGCGGTATGCGGGATGCCGGCTGCGGTGGCCTCGGCCATGGCCTGGCCCATCAGGCTTTCGGTGCCGGTCAGGTAAACTTGGGTGCCCATGTGGCAGTCCTGCAGCGCGCGGCGGATGCGGCTTTGCGCGGCCTCATAGGAGGGACCCGCATAATACTGGCCCGCACCAATCGCTTCCAGCTGGCTGGTGAATTTGGTGCCGGTTCCCTTGGGGATATAGATGATATGGGCTTTGGCCCAGAAACCAGGGTCGACGAATTTGGCCAATTCAAGGATTGCCTCGGCACCTGCCGCGTCGGCAATCATCAGGTGGCCGCTGCCCGGGCGGGCTTCAAGCTCGCCATAGACAGGGCGGCTGTTGATGGAGGGGGGGAATTCGGTTTTAGACATGTGGGTCGCTTTTCCTGCAGTCCGGGTGAACGAAAGCGGGCGCCCCCTGAGAAGGGGCGCCCCGGATCCGGCTCAGCCCTTTGCGGTGCGGATCGATTTGTCCTTGTCGTAGAAGGGCATTTCTTCGGCGGTGGCGGCAATCTCGGTGCCATCGCCATTGCGGACTGTCAGCTCGGTGCCCGGCTTGGCGCAGGCCACCGGCATCCGCGCGATGCCCACGTTATGCTTGTTGACCTCGGAATACATGCCGTAGGTGACCACGCCGACCTTTTCGCCATTTTGCAGAAGGTCCGCGCCCTCATCCGCCGGGGTGGTGCCTGTCAGCACGACGCCGTAGATCTTGAACCGTTCCTTGCCTTCAGCGGCATAGTGGTTCTCGGCGCCGATGAAACCGGTCTTGCCGGGGGATACGGTGAATTCCAGACCCAGCTCCCACAGGGTGTCGCCGCAGGTTTCATCATCGAACGGATAGGTCTCGGAATTGTCGCCCGGGTAAAACAGCAGATAGCTTTCGGTGCGCAGCAGGTCGAGCGTCGAGAACTGGACCGGGACGATGCCCAGGCCTTTGCCCTCTTTAAGGATGCTGTCCCACAGGTGAACCGCGTCTTTGGACTGGCAAAATATCTCGTAGCCGCGTTCGCCGGTATAGCCGGTGCGGGAGATCATCACCGGGCAGCCGAACAGCTTGGTCTGGATGATGCCGAAATAGGCCAGATCGCGGATGCCTGGGACATATTCGGCCAGGAAATCAACGGCGACAGGGCCCTGCAGCGACATATCGTGCAGATTGTCATCGAAGATCACCGAGCAATTCTTGCCTGCGGCAACCGCGTTCAGCTGTTCCATGCCGGTTCCGGTGCCATGCACAACCATCCAGCTGTTCACTGACAGGCGGTAGATGATGCAATCGTCGACAAACTTGCCCTGATCGTTCAAGATTGAGGCATAGGTCGAGCGGCCGGGCATGATCTTTTCGACGTTGCGGGTGGTGACCCGGTCGATGACCTGTGCTGCGTGCTCACCCACGACGTGGACTTTTTTCAAGCCTGATACGTCCATAAGGCCGGCCTTGGTGCGGACCGCTTCATAGTCGGCTTTAGCGCGTTCAGGGGTATGGTCATAGAACCAGGCGGTTCCCATGCCGTTCCAATCTTCCAGCTCGCCGCCGATTTCCTTGTGCCGCTGAGCCAGTGCTGAAGTCCGCCAGATAATGGCCATCGTCTATGTCTCCCTGATAGTGGTGGACCAAATTTCTCGATTTGGTTCCATTGGTCCGGTCCAGTTAGCCAAAAGAGGGGGCGCTGTGTCAACGATTATTCCTAACAGGAAAAAGATTTTGCTTAAAAGGCCGATTCCGAACGGGTTTGCGGCAAGGATTGGCCCGAAATGGTCTTTTCGGCAGGCTGCTTGTGGTGGAGACGGCTGCGGAGTGCCCTGTTCCAGGGGAGAATCGCCCCCTTCCGGTGCCGGAGATTCGCTTGATTCTGTCGCAAATCCACGATTGCGCCACGCATTTGCCTAATGCCCAGGGCCTGGGAGACTGCTGTGAGGGGGATGAAGGCAGAACGCCTTAAGCCCTTGAGAGGGTAGGCTTTAGGCAGCTGGCAGGAGCGCAGCAAAGGCGCTTGCATGGCAGCTTGAGCTTTTCTGAGGGTGAACAAACTTTCACATGATTATTGACAGCCTGACCTCCTGAGACACAATAATAAATGAAAATAATATTCCCAAGAGGCAAAAAGTGCCCGGGTGAACTGCCAACAGGAGGGCAAAACATTGGATGGAAATCTGAACGCGTTAACAACGGTGTTCACCGAGTTCTACTACTGGGTGACCGTTGTCTTCATGTTCCTCATACACGTAGGCTTTTGTATGTATGAGGTCGGCGCCAGCCGCCACCGCAACCATATGCACACGCTGATGAAGAACATCATGATCATTCCCTTGGTCACGGTGACATTCTTCTTCTTCGGCTGGTGGATTTACTGGGCATTCCCGAACTTCCCGTTCTTCGGAGGCCTGAACCACGAGGCCGCCGCGGCAAACTTGCCGTGGTCGCAGAATATGGCCACCAACCTGTCCGACCGGATCACTGGTGTGTTCTGGGCAGCGTTTCTGCTGTTTTCCTGGACTGCTGCGTCGATTGTATCGGGCGCTGTAATCGAACGGATCCGGTCATCCGCGTTGTGGGTGCATGCGGTGATGATCGGCTCGGTGTTCTGGATCATCGACGCGGCCTGGGGCTGGCATGCCGAAGGCTGGATGGTGAAGTACCTCGGCTATCACGATGCCTATGCATCGGGTGTGATCCACGCGATTGCCGGCGGTTACGCGCTGGGTGTGATCATGGTTCTTGGCCCGCGCCTGGGCAAGTTTGCCGCTGACGGCACGCCGCGCGATATCCCGCCGCATAATCCCTGGATGCTGACCATTGGTATCTTCCTGATCTATTCCGGGTTCTGGGGCTTTTATGCGGCCTGCAACATTCCGGTAATCTCACCTGAAGGCATTGGTGGCTTGCTGACTGGCGACACTTGGACCGCAACCAATATCTATCTGGCACCGACTTCGTTGTCTGCGATCACCTTCAACTTCCTGATGTCGCTGTCAGGCGGTCTGATGGCGGCCTATGTGGTGTCCAAAGGCGATGCGTTCTGGACCTTCTCCGGCGGTCTGGCCGGGATCATTACCGCCTCTGCGGGCAATGATTTGTATCACCCGATCCAGGCGATGCTTGTTGGCGCCGTTGGTGTCGTGATCGTCTACAAGCTGCACTACTGGGTCGAGCGCAGATTTAAGCTGGATGACGCTGTTGGTGCGGTTGCCGTACACGGGTATTCCGGCATTGTCGGACTGATCCTTGCAGGGTTCTTACTGTGGGGTGCGCCGAGCTCGCCGTATGAGGGGTATGCAACCGTGAACCCGGTTGGTCAGACCATTGGCGCGGTGATCATGTTTGGTGTTCTGGGCTGGCTGCCGGGTTTCCTGATTGCCAAGATGCAGGCCGCCGCAGGTGTGCTGCGCATCCCGGTTGAGGTCGAACTGCAAGGTCTCGATTACGCCGAACATCATGCCTACGAAGAAGCCAAGGCCGAAATCATCGCCGCTGACAAAGCAGCGCTGAACGGTGGCAGTGTTCCAGCTGAATAAGGAGAATTGAAATGTCTACGATCGGTTATGACAGCTGGGCAGTGGACCTGGCTGAGGTAGGGGCGGTCTACCCCTTCCAGGGATCAGAAGGGTTGATGGTGGTCTTAGGGGTAGTCTTCTGGATTGCCTGGCACCGGATACAGTTTGTGCGTGAGGGCGCCCATTTGGAGAAAGCCAAGCAAATGGGAGATAAGGATAAAATAAACTCCTTGCTTGAAAAATACTAACTCTGCCCCTTCAGGGACGCGCCAGATTGGCGCGTCCTACCTCACCTTCTTAGGAAAAAAAGTTTCACAAGAGTTGAATGGCAGATCGCAAACTGCTAGCGTTGATTCGAGATGAAAAGCAGGAGGCTTACCCATGTGCGGGATTGTCGGTCTTTTTCTAAAAGACAAATCACTTGAGCCGAAATTAGGCGATATGCTCACCGATATGCTCATCACCATGACGGACCGCGGTCCGGACAGTGCGGGCATTGCAATCTACGGATCCGAGGCGGACGGGCGCACCAAGCTCACCGTTCAGTCCGATGCGCCGGAGGACGCCTTTGACGGGCTGGACGGTGCGCTGGCTGAGGCGCTGAGCACCGATGTTTCGATCCGGGTGATCGATACCCACGCGGTGCTGGATGTGCCCGCGGGCAAGGCCGAAGAGGCCCGCAGCGCGCTGGCCGAACTGCGCCCCGGCTTGCGTGTCATGAGCGCAGGCGACACCATCGAGATCTACAAGGAAGTGGGTCTGCCGGAAAAAGTCGCCGAGCGTTTCGACGTGCGCGGCATGGGCGGCAGCCACGGCATCGGCCACACCCGTATGGCCACGGAATCTGCAGTGACCACCGAGGGCGCACACCCGTTCTCGACCGGCTCAGACCAGTGCCTGGTGCACAATGGCTCGCTGTCCAACCACAACTCCCTGCGCCGCAAGCTGCGCCGGGACGGGGTGCGGATCGAAAGCCAGAACGACACCGAAGTCGGTGCCGCTTATCTGACTTGGAAGATGCAGAACGGCGCCACTCTGGGGGAAGCGCTGGAAGGCACCCTGGAAGATCTGGATGGTTTCTTCAATTTCGTGGTGGGCACCAAGGACGGCTTTGGCGTGGTCCGCGACCCGATCGCCTGCAAACCGGCCGTGATGGCGGAGACCGACCAGTATGTGGCGTTCGGCAGCGAATACCGCGCGCTGGTGAATCTGCCGGGCATTGAAGACGCCCGCGTCTGGGAGCCCGAACCCGCAACCGTTTACTTCTGGAACCATTAAGATGCAGACATATGATCTTGAAGCAAATGGCCTGCGTGGTCTGAACTCGACCTTGCAGGAACAGAATGGCGGCACCAACAAAACCGCCTGGGAAATTGTGAATGCCAAGGGCAGCCATGCAATTGCCGTGGGTCTGAATTCGCCGATTGAAGTCACTGTCAAAGGGTCCACCGGTTACTATTGCGCCGGCATGAACCAGCAGGCGACTGTCAAGGTCGAAGGCTCGGTTGGTCCCGGTGTCGCTGAAAACATGATGTCCGGCACCGTGATCGTCGAAGGCGACGCCAGCCAGTATGCCGGTGCAACCGGCCATGGCGGGTTGCTGGTGATCAAGGGCAACGCCTCCTCGCGCTGCGGGATATCGATGAAGGGCATCGACATCGTCGTGCATGGAAATATCGGCCACATGTGCGCCTTCATGGCGCAGGCGGGTAACCTGGTGGTGCTGGGCGATGCCGGCGACGCGCTGGGCGACAGCTGCTATGAGGCGCGGTTCTTTGTGCGCGGCTCGGTCAAAAGCCTGGGCGCTGACTGTATCGAGAAGGAAATGCGCCCCGAGCATATCGCGATCCTCAAGGATCTGCTGGCGCGCGCTGGCGCCGATGCCAAGCCGGAGGAGTTCAAGCGTTACGGGTCTGCCCGTCAGCTTTACAACTTCGATGTCGACAACGCGCAAGCGTACTAAGGATTTAAGGCTATGTCAGATCAGGATACTAAAATCCCCCGCACCGAGCCGATCCAGTCGGCGACCTTCACCAACCCGATCAACGCTGAAATCCGCCGCGCTGCGGCGACCGGGATCTATGACATCCGCGGCGGCGGCGCCAAGCGCAAGGTGCCGCATTTCGATGACCTGCTTTTCCTCGGCGCCTCGGTTTCGCGCTATCCGCTGGAGGGCTACCGTGAGAAATGCGAAACCAAGGTGACGCTTGGCACCCGTTTTGCCAAGAAACCGATTGAACTGGATATCCCGGTCACCATCGCGGGCATGAGCTTTGGCGCGCTGTCAGGCCCCGCCAAGGAGGCCCTGGGCCGCGGTGCATCCGCTGCAGGCACCTCGACCACCACCGGCGACGGCGGCATGACCCCGGAAGAGCGTGGTCATTCCAGCAAGCTGGTCTATCAGTATCTGCCGTCCCGCTACGGCATGAACCCGGATGATTTGCGCAAGGCTGATGCGATTGAGATTGTGGTCGGCCAGGGCGCCAAACCCGGCGGCGGCGGTATGCTGCTGGGTCAGAAAATCTCGGACCGGGTCGCGCATATGCGTACCTTGCCGAAAGGTATCGACCAGCGTTCTGCCTGCCGCCACCCGGATTGGACCGGCCCGGACGATCTGGAAATCAAGATCCTGGAACTGCGTGAAATCACCGACTGGCAGGTGCCGATTTATATCAAGGTTGGCGGCACCCGGCCCTATTACGACACCGCGCTGGCGGTTAAGGCCGGCGCAGACGTGGTGGTTTTGGACGGGATGCAAGGCGGCACCGCTGCGACCCAGGACGTCTTTATCGAACATGTCGGCCTGCCGACGCTGGCCTGTATCCGCCCGGCCGTACAGGCGCTGCAGGATCTGGGTGTGCACCGCGAAGTGCAGCTGGTCGTCTCCGGTGGCATCCGCTCCGGCGCAGATGTGGCCAAGGCGATGGCGCTGGGCGCTGACGCGGTGGCCATCGGCACTGCAGCGCTGATCGCATTGGGCGACAATGATCCGAAATGGGAAAGCGAATACCAGAAGCTGGGCACCACCACCGGCGCCTATGATGACTGGCACGAAGGTATGGACCCGGCGGGTATCACCACTCAGGATCCCGAACTGATGAAGCGCGTTGACCCGGTTGAAGCCGGCCGCCGTCTGCGCAACTATCTTAAGGTAATGACGCTGGAAGCGCAGACCATTGCGCGGGCTTGCGGCCACAACCATTTGCACAACCTCGAGCCCGAGGATCTGTGCGCCCTGACAATGGAGGCCGCCGCCATGGCGCGTGTGCCGCTGGCCGGTACCGACTGGTACCCTGGCAAAGCAGGGTTCTGATGATTGGCAGGCGCGGCCGGGCAATGGCCGCGCCTTTTTCAAAATACGTTCAACAGGGAAAGGGAGTGGGACCATGACAACAGATCTGGCTGCTTTCGCAAAAGAAAAAGGCGTTAAGTATTTCATGATCTCCTTCACCGACTTGTTCGGTGGCCAGCGCGCCAAACTGGTGCCGGCACGGGCGATCGCGGATATGCAGGAAGACGGCGCGGGATTTGCTGGTTTTGCCACTTGGCTTGACCTGACACCGGCGCATCCCGACATGCTGGCAGTGCCGGATCCCGACGCGGTGATCCAGCTGCCTTGGAACAAGGAAATCGCCTGGGTTCCAGGCAATTGCGTGATGGAGGGCGAAGACGTCGCCCAGGCGCCGCGCAACGTGCTGCGCCGCCTGATCAAGGAAGCCGCGGATGAAGGCCTGCATGTGAAAACCGGCATCGAGGCCGAGTTTTTCCTGCTGACCCCCGACGGCGAGGAAATCTCGGACCCCTTCGATAATGCCGAAAAACCCTGCTATGACCAGCAGGCGATGATGCGCCGATTGGACGTGATCCGCGAAATCAGCGATTACATGCTGGAACTGGGCTGGGGCGCCTATCAGAACGACCATGAGGACGCCAACGGCCAGTGGGAAATGAACTGGGATTTCGATGATGCCCTGGCGACCGCTGACAAGCACAGCTTCTTCAAGTTCATGGCAAAATCGGTGGCGGAAAAGCACGGCTTCCGCGCGACGTTCATGCCGAAGCCCGTTGAAGGCCTTACCGGCAACGGCTGTCATGCGCATATCTCGGTCTGGGACGCGCCGGGCGCGGATTCGCGCACCAATGTCTTTGCCGCTGACAAGGGCGCTGGCGATATTGCGGAACTGGGTCTGTCCGAACAGGGCGGCTGGTTCCTGGGCGGCATCATGAAGCACGCCTCGGCGCTGGCGGCGATCACCAATCCGACGGTGAACTCCTACAAGCGCATCAACGCGCCGCGTACCATGTCGGGTGCCACCTGGGCGCCGAACACTGTCACCTGGACCGGCAACAACCGGACCCACATGGTGCGTGTGCCCGGTCCCGGCCGGTTTGAGCTGCGCCTGCCCGATGGCGCGGTGAACCCCTACCTGCTGCAGGCGGTGATCATTGCCGCCGGCCTCTCAGGCATTCGGGCCAAGGCCGATCCCGGCCCGCGCCATGACATCGACATGTACGCCGAAGGCCACACCATCACCGACGCGCCGAAACTGCCGCTCAACATGCTGGATGCACTGCGGTTCTACGACAAGGACGACGGCCTGAAAGCGATGATGGGCGAGGAGTTCTCGGCAGCCTATCTGAAGATGAAGCAGCAGGAGTGGAACTCCTTCGTGAACCACTTCTCCCGCTGGGAAAAGGACAACACGCTGGATATCTGACCCGGCAGTGATTCCCCCGTCTGGCCTTCGGGCCGGACCCTGCACGGCCCGGGCATTGCCCGGGCCCTTTTTGTTTGCGGCAGCACTTGCCGCATATGCGCCGTCTTCACCCCGGGTGAAATTCCGCCTGTTTCCGATCGGCGCCCGATGCGCTGAAAAGGCCCTGTTTTTCAGGCGAATGTAGTCAGGAATGTGTTGACGTTCAGGAAAATAATTTAATTAATAGGAATATAGAGCATCTCGCCAGGGCACGTGCCACGGGGTTTCAGCCAGACGAGACGGCAAAAGGGAGAGAGCCATGAGCTACAAGAGTGACATCGAGATTGCGCGTGAAGCGCAGAAGAAGCCGATCCAGGAGATTGGTGCGAAGATCGGGATTTCCAGCGGCGATCTGCTGCCCTACGGCCACGACAAGGCAAAGGTGTCCCAGTCGTTCATCAACTCGGTTCAGTCCAAGGAAGACGGCAAGCTGATCCTGGTGACCGCGATCAACCCGACACCGGCGGGCGAAGGCAAGACCACCACCACCGTGGGTCTGGGCGACGGGCTGAACCGGATCGGCAAGAACGCGATGATCTGTATCCGCGAGGCGTCCTTGGGTCCGAACTTCGGCATGAAGGGCGGCGCTGCAGGCGGCGGTTACGCGCAAGTGGTGCCGATGGAGGAAATGAACCTCCACTTCACCGGCGACTTCCACGCCATCACCTCGGCGCACTCGCTGCTGTCGGCGATGATCGACAACCACATCTACTGGGGCAATGAATGCGACATCGACACCCGCCGCGTCGCCTGGCGCCGGGTTGTGGACATGAACGACCGCGCCCTGCGCACCATCACCGCGTCCCTGGGCGGCGTCTCCAACGGCTTCCCGCGCGAAGCCGGTTTTGACATCACCGTGGCCTCCGAAGTGATGGCGATCCTGTGCCTCGCGAATGATCTGAAGGACCTGGAAAAGCGCCTGGGCGACATCATCGTGGCCTACCGCCGCGACAAGACCCCGGTCTACTGCCGCGACATCAAGGCCGAAGGCGCGATGACCGTGCTGCTGAAGGACGCGATGCAGCCGAATCTGGTGCAGACCCTGGAAAACAACCCGGCGTTTGTGCACGGCGGCCCGTTTGCCAATATCGCCCACGGCTGCAACTCGGTTATTGCCACCAAGACCGCGCTGAAAGTCGCCGACTATGTGGTGACCGAGGCAGGCTTTGGTGCTGATCTGGGTGCCGAGAAGTTCATGAACATCAAATGCCGCAAGGCAGGCATCGCACCGTCCGCGGTTGTGCTGGTTGCCACCGTGCGCGCGATGAAGATGAACGGCGGCGTCGCCAAGGCTGACCTGGGTGCTGAGAACGTCGAGGCTGTGAACAACGGCTGCGCCAACCTCGGCCGCCACATCGAGAACATCAAATCCTTTGGTGTGCCGGTTGTCGTCGCGATCAACCACTTTGTCACCGACACCGATGCCGAAGTCGACGCCGTCAAAGCCTACGCCGCCACCCATGGCGTCGAGGCGGTGCTGTCGCGCCACTGGGAGCTGGGCTCGGAAGGCTCCGCGCCGCTGGCCGAGAAAGTGGTTGAGATCGTCGATGCGGGTCAGGCCAACTTTGCGCCGATCTACCCGGACGAGATGTCGCTGTTCGACAAGATCGACACCATCGCCAAGCGCATCTACCGCGCCGACGAGGTGCTGGCCGACAACAAGATCCGCAACCAGCTGAAGGAATGGGAAGACGCAGGCTACGGCAATCTGCCGGTCTGCATGGCGAAGACCCAGTATTCCTTCTCGACCGACCCGTCGTTGCGCGGTGCGCCCACCGGCCATTCGGTGCCGGTGCGTGAAGTCCGCCTGTCGGCCGGTGCCGGCTTCATCGTGGCGGTCTGCGGCGAGATCATGACGATGCCGGGCCTGCCGCGCAAACCGGCCTCGGAAACCATCCGCCTGAATGACGACGGCCAGATCGAAGGCTTGTTCTAAACGGCGATATGCGGCACTCACGGCCCGGGACCCATCCCGGGCCGTGAGAGTTTTAAGACATGAGCACACGCACCCCGCCAGATGCCTGCAGCGATATGGCCAGCCTCCGGCTTCAGATCGACCATCTGGACCGGGAGCTGGTGGCGCTGCTGGCCGTGCGGGCTGGATACATCGACCGGGCGATCGCGCTGAAGCAGGCAAACGGCTGGCCGGCGCGGATCCCGGAGCGGGTTGAAGAAGTGGTGCTGAATGCCCGCGCCGCGGCTGAGGCCCAGGGGCTGGACCCCGATCTGGCTGAGCGCCTGTGGCGGCAGCTGGTGGAGTGGTCGATTGCCCGCGAGGCGCGGGTGATCCGTGAGGAGTGATGCTGAGCAGGGCACCTGCGGCTCGGGCATCGCGACCGCTAAAGAGGAATAGGGCAGGCATCCGGGCGGAGGCCCGCGCCTGCGGCAAAGAGGAAGAGATCAAATGGCAGCAACTCTGATTGACGGCAAGGCCTTTGCGGCCAAGGTGCGCGGCCAGGTGGCCGAGCATGTGGCGCGGCTGAAAGAGGAAAACGGCATCACCCCCGGTCTCGCCGTGGTACTGGTCGGCGAAGACCCGGCAAGCCAGGTCTATGTGCGCTCCAAGGGCAAGCAGACCGTTGAGGCCGGCATGAACTCCTATGAGCACAAGCTGGATGCGGACACCTCGGAAGCGGACCTGCTGGCCGTGGTCGAGCAGCTGAACAACGACGCTTCGGTGCATGGCATCCTGGTGCAGCTGCCGCTGCCCAAGCACATGAACGAAGACCTGGTGATCAACTCGATCGCGCCGGAAAAGGACGTCGACGGGTTCCACATCTCCAACGTCGGCCTTCTGGGCACCGGCCAGAAATCGATGGTGCCCTGCACGCCCTTGGGCTGCCTGATGATGCTGCGCGAGCACCACGGCTCGCTGTCGGGCATGGATGCGGTTGTCATTGGCCGCTCCAACATCGTCGGCAAGCCGATGGCGCAGCTTCTCTTGGGCGACAGCTGCACCGTGACCATCGCGCATTCGCGCACCAAGGACCTGCCCGAGGTGGTGCGGCGCGCCGACATCGTTGTGGCCGCCGTGGGCCGCCCGGAAATGGTGCCGGGCGACTGGATCAAGGAAGGCGCCACCGTGATTGACGTGGGCATCAACCGGATTGATGCGCCCGAAAAAGGGGAAGGCAAGATGAAGCTGGTCGGCGACGTCGACTTCGCTTCTGCGTCCGAGCGTGCCGGCGCCATCACCCCGGTTCCGGGCGGCGTCGGTCCGATGACGATTGCCTGCCTGCTCGCGAACACCGTCACCGCCTGCTGCCGCGCCAACGGTCTGAAAGAGCCCGAAGGCCTGACCGCCTGAGGCGCGCCGCACAACAGCACGGACTGAGATCACCTGCTCCCGCCGGACGCCTCCGGCGGGAGTATTTTTGAAAAGATGAAAAAGCGCCGGGCGTTAAAAACCCAGGCCGGCGATCCCGCCAAATGTGACGGCGACGCTGATCCACTGTGCGCGGTTCATGCTTTCGCGAAGCAAAAGCCAGGCGAGCACTACGGTGACCAACCCGAAAAGCGAGGCGCTGACTGAGGCGAATTCCGGCCGGGGCAAGGAGCCGGAGTAGATCACCAAGCCAAGTGCAAAGGCATCCAACGCACCCATCAGGCAGAGCAGAGGCAGTATTTTGCGGCAGGGCAGCTGAACCATCCGGGCAATAAGTGCAAGCCCCAGAACGATCAGTATGGCAGCCAAGCGGGTCACGATGAGCACCGGCAATTCGGCGCCGGCTTGGGTGGCGGCTTGGCCGATCGCAAAGGTCAGGGCAAACCCGATGGCCCCCGCAAGGCCCCAGGCCGCGGCCCGCAGGTTGACCGGGCTGCCGTCGTCTTCGGTTGAGAAGACGGCAATGCAGCCGACGCCGCCAACCACCGCGGCGATCGCAGCCCAGTGGCCGGGGCCGACCGGCTGGCCCTGCAGCATGGCCATGGCAAGTGACAATACGGGGTAAGCACCGATCAACGGGGCCACCAGCTTAACCGGCCCCAATGCAAAGGCACGGTAGAGCGCGTAAGACCCAAGAGCATAGATGGCGCCAGAAAGGCCGGCCAGCCGGGCTGCGGACGGGGTCAGTTCCTGCCAGTCCCCTAAGGTCCAAGCCGCTGCCGCAATTAGAATCGCTCCGGTCAAAAACACGGTCAGCATGGCTGGCAGGATACCGGTTCTTTGCGATACAAAGCGCACGCAAAAATCATGAAGCCCCCAGGCAAGGGCCGCGGCCAGGCCAAGAAGCAACGAGTGCATCGGGCTTATCCTTTTGTTTGCGGCATTCACCCCCAGGAAAATGACGCATCCCGGGCATCTGCCATTTTACTGCAGAAAATCAACATGTTTGTTGATTAGAGTGGGGGAACGGAATATTCTTTTCAATAAATAAATATTCCGGCTGTGCAATTTTTGGCCGGTGTCCAACAGGAGATGCGCGATGAATGACATGAGCTTCCCTGAAGTTGTCAAAGGGCCGCCCAAGCCGTCCGGACTGTATCAGCCGTCGGTGTTTTCGCTGCCCAAGGGGACCGAGCGTTACGTCGTCGAAGGTTGCGGTGCGATCCTGATCCGGGTGGAAACCGGCGATACGGTGACGGTGACCAATGACGAGGGCGGCCAGCCTTGCGAGATCGTCGCGGCTGACGACAAAGGGCGCATTGATGCGGGCATCATCGGCGCGGCAGCCAACAGTGATGCCAGAGGTTTGAAGGCGCTGCTGACCTCCTCGGACCAGTCCTTGCGCGGCTTGCGTCTGGGGATGGAAACACGCGGTATCGACTTGGCGCAGGGCGGTGCGGTGCGGCTGTTTGATGCGGCGACGCCTGCAAAGACCGGGGAGAGCTTTACCGCGCAGCGAGACGGTGTAGTGATCATCGCCGCACCGGGCGGCATCATGGACTTTGAACAGCAGGATACGGCAACGCCGCTGACAGCCATGGTCAAGCGGGCGGTGATCAAGCAAGTGGCGCGGTTTGAACTGCCCGATCCGCTGGCTGATCCGGTGCTGGACCTGCGGGTGAAAAGCGCGACAGCCGAAGCCTATTTTGTGAAGGCTGGCGACTACATCCAGGTGCTTGATGTTGATGGGCGCCAATGTACTGATTTTCAGTGTTTTGCGGCCCGCAAGCTGGACAAGGGGATCGAGCATGCGCTGGATGTGACCACAACCCGGACGCTGATGGGCCATGCCTATCCGATGCCAGGCCTGCACGCGAAGTATTACGATCAGGAGATGCTGCCGCTCGTCGAAGTGGTGCAGGATACGGTTGGCCGTCACGATGCCTTTGCCCTGGCTTGTGCGGCGAAATACTATGACGACATCGGCTATCCCGGCCATGCGAACTGTTCTGACAATTTTAACGGGGTTCTGGCCCAGCACGGGGTGACGCCGCGCGCGGGCTGGATGGCGATCAACTTCTTCTTCAACACCGGCCTGGATGAGCACGGTGTGATGCATGCTGACGAGCCCTGGACCCGGCCCGGCGACTATGTGCTGCTCAAGGCGCTGACCGATCTGATCTGTGTCTCCTCGGCCTGCCCGGATGACACCAGTGCCGCCAATGGCTGGAACCCCACCGATATTCACGTCCGCACATACAGCGGCCAAGAGACCTTCAAGCGGGCGATTGCGTTCCGCGCGACCCCTGAATCGGAGCCCAAGATGACCAAGGAAACCGGTTTCCACGACCGCCTCAGCAAAAAGACCCGCAATTTCATTGAGTATAACGGCTATTGGCTGGCCAATTGCTATGCTGAATCCGGACCGCTGGAGGAATACTGGGCCTGCCGCGAGAAATGTGTGCTGCTGGATCTGACGCCCTTACGCAAGTTTGAGATCCACGGGCCGGATGCAGAGGCGCTGTGCCAGTATATCTTTACCCGCAACATCAAGAAACTGGCAGTAGGACAGGTGGTCTATACCGCGATGTGCTACCCGCATGGCGGCATGATCGACGACGGAACCGTGTTCCGTCTAGGCAAGGATAATTTCCGCTGGATCGGCGGCTCGGACTATGGCGGAGAGTGGATCCGCGAACAGGCAGAGAAGCTGGGACTGAACGTTCTGATCCGCTCATCCACCGACATGCAGCATAATATCGCCGTGCAAGGCCCCGAGAGCCGGGACTTGCTGAAGAAGATCATCTGGACAATGCCGCATAACCCGACGCTGGAAGAACTGGGCTGGTTCCGTTTCACCCCCGCTCGCATCGGCGGTGAGCATGGTGTCCCGGTTGTGGTCTCGCGGACTGGCTACACGGGCGAACTGGGCTATGAAATCTTCTGTCATCCGAAACACGCCAGCGATGTCTTCGACGCGGTTTGGGATGCCGGACAGGACCACGGCATCCGCCCGATGGGGCTGGAGGCGCTGGATATGGTGCGGATCGAGGCCGGGCTGATTTTCGCGGGTTATGACTTCAGCGATCAGACCGACCCGTTTGAGGCGGGCATCGGCTTTACCGTGCCGCTGAAATCGAAAGAGGATGATTTTATCGGCCGGGACGCGCTGATCCGGCGCAAGACCACGCCAGCGTGCAAGCTGGTGGGGCTGGATATCGATTCGGCAATTGACGTGGCGCATGGCGACTGTGTCCGCATTGGCCGCGCGCAAATTGGCGAGGTGACCTCTGCAATGCGGTCGCCGCTGCTGGGCAAGAACATCGCGCTGGCGCGGGTGGACGTATCCTGTTCAGAGGTGGGAACAGAGGTGGAAATCGGTAAACTTGATGGACATCAAAAACGCCTGCCCGCCAAGATCGTACCCTTTGCCCATTACGACCCCAAGAAAACCCGGCCTCAATCCTGAGGCCGGCCGGTTCGGTGCACGGAGGTTACATGGTTCAGAAGTTGATTGACCAGATCGGCGGCGAAGAGGTGATCCGCGCGCTGGTCGAGCGGTTCTACGATATTGTCGAGGAAACGGAAACCGGCGCCCGGATCGTCAAGCTGCACAAGCGCGGGCATGGGATGGACCATGCCCGGATGGAGCAGTTTAATTTTCTGTCTGGTTTCATGGGCGGCCGCCGGTATTACGAAGAAAAACACGGCCACATGGACGTGAAACTGATGCACGCCCATGTGCCCATCACTGAAAAGGACGCCGAGAACTGGCTCCAGTGCATGGATCAGGCGCTGGCGGACCTGTCCTTGGAAGGGCCGCATGTAGAGCGGCTGCGCCAGGTGTTCCGGCGCGTGGCGCTGATGCTGGTCAATGACCTTGCCGAGTGGGGCGAGGCGCGCGCGTCAGCTTGAGCGCAGCGCGTGTTGCACTTTCGGGAGCCTCCGGCGGGAGTATTTTGCAAAGGTGAATGGCTGGCTGCTTGATCAATCCGGCCGTCTAAGGAAGATTTGCACATCGGCCACATTAGTGCCGGTGCCGCCGGTGATCAGCAATGCGTCCGCAGCCTTGAGAGCGGCAAAGCTGTCATTGTCGGCAAGCAGAGCGTCCGGGTCATGACCGGCAGCCTTGATTGCGGCCCAGGTGGCGGGGGTGGCGATGCCGCCAGCTGCGTCTGTAGGGCCATCACGCCCGTCAGTGCCGCCGGAGAGGAACAGCCAATCGCCATTCAGCCGGTCAGCACCCAGTTTGGCGACGCGCAGGGCCAATTCCTGGTTGCGCCCGCCAAGGCCTTTGCCGCGGAGCTGAACAGTGGTTTCGCCGCCGAAGATCAATGCGGCAGGTTTGTCCTCGGGGGCGGCCTCCGCAGCCGCAACGACCGTTTCAGCGGCCATTGACACATCGCCAACCAGCCGGTGCGAGACCAGCTTGGGGTTCCAGTCTTCAGCGGCTGCCGCCATTATCGCCTTGAGGCTGTGGCGGTTGGAGCCGATCAGGGTGTTGGTGGCCGGAGGCGGGGCGTCCTTGGCCCCCTCAGCGGCACTGAGGTGGTTTCTGACCGCTTCAGGCGCGCTGTCCCAGAGTTCCGCCCGCTGCATGATTTCCCGCGCCTGAGCGCGTGTGCCGATGGGGGCCACGGTTGGGCCGGAGGCAATGGCACGCAGGTCGTCGCCGATTACGTCCGACAGGATGAAGGCCTGCACTTGGGCTGGTGCGGCATGACGCAGCAGGCCGCCGCCCTTGGTGTCCGACAACTGTTGACGGATCAGGTTCATCTCGTTGATTTCCAGCCCGGAGGCGAGCAGCAGTTTGTTCACTGCCGACTTGTCGGCCAGCGAGAGGCCGGGGGCGGGGGCCACCATCAGCGCGGAGCCGCCGCCGGAGATCAGCGCAATCAGCCGGTCATCGGAGCCCAGGGAGTGAGCCATTTCTATGGCAGCCTGACCTGCGGCGGCGCTGTTTTCATCCGGTACCGGATGGGCGCCGCAGATCACTGTGGCGCCAGGAATTTCGGTGTAATTTTCGGGGTTTGTGATGGCCAGGGCTTGGGCGGTGCCGGGGATCAGCTTCAGCGCTTCGCGCATCATCGGGACGGCGGCTTTGCCCACTGCCAGCAGCACGTTGCTGCCGCCTTCTGGCAGCGGAGCTAATGGCGTAGACGCCAGCTGGGCACGCAGGGCTTGTGCCGGGTTGGCCCGGTCTACGGCGGCCTGAAACAGGGCCTTGGCGGTGGTCAGCAATCCGGTCATCTGCATCTCCCTGGCATAGCGGCGCTTAGCCGCCCCGGCCAAAACCGGGGCGGCGTAAGATCTTGAAACAGAACGGCGGTTTAGTTGCCGGCGATCTGCTTGGCTTTTTCCACCAGCACTTCTGCCTGACGGATCGAAGCATAGTCAATCAGGCGGCCATCAAGCGACACCGCGCCTTTTCCGGCGGCTTCGGCTTCGGCCATGGCTTCCAGAATGCGGTGCGCTTTGGTGATCTCCGCATCCGACGGCGACATCACCTCGTTGGCCAGTTCGATCTGGCTGGGGTGGATCGCCCATTTGCCTTCGCAACCCAGAACCGCTGCGCGTTTGGCGGCGGCCTTGTAGCCTTCCGGATCCTGGAAATCACCGAACGGGCCGTCGATCGGGCGCAGACCGTTGGCGCGCGCAGCAACCACCATGCGGGCCAGCGCATAGTGCCACATATCGCCCCAGTGCACGTCGCGGGAGCCGTCTGCGGCGGGGTCGGTCAGCACCGAGTAATCGGGGTTCACACCGCCGATGATGGTGGTGCGGGCGCGGGTCGAGGCGGCATAGTCGGCAACGCCGAAATGCAGCGATTCATTACGCTTGGAAGCTGCGGCAATTTCACTCACATTCTGCATGCCGAGCGCGGTCTCGATGATGTGCTCAAAGCCGATCCGCTTCTTCAGGCCCTTGGCGTCTTCGATCTGAGTGACCAGCATGTCGACGGCGTAAACATCGGCTGCGGTGCCGACTTTCGGAACCATGATCAGGTCAAGACGTTCACCTGCCTGTTCAACAACATCGACCACATCGCGGTACATGTAGTGGGTGTCGAGGCCGTTGATTCGCACCGACATGGATTTGTTGCCCCAATCGATGTCGTTCAGCCCCTCGATGATATTCTTGCGGGCCTGCTCTTTTTCGTCCGGCGCAACCGCGTCTTCGAGATCCAGGAAGATCACGTCTACGTCAGATTTCGCCGCTTTTTCAAACATTTGCGGCTGAGATCCTGGGATCGCCAATTCGCTGCGGTTCAGGCGGCCGGGGGCTTGTTCAATGGTGTGGAATGACATGGGTTTGCTCCTCATTCGTGACGGGTTTTCGTCCTCTCCTCTCTAGGCATTCCCCATCAGGGTGTTTCCTGTCAAGAAAAAAGATTTCATTTAAATACATTCGCGCGAGTGTGCGCCCGCGCGTCGCGCTCTCGCGTACGTGCGCGTGCACACTCGCGCGAAGGCGGCACGCCGGGGTCATTGTTCGAAGTGGAAATCACCCTTGGCGGCGCGGTTGGCGTAGTAGAACGCAATCGCCTGGGCGCGGTTCTTGACCGAGAGTTTTTCGTAAAGGTTCGAGAGGTGGAACTTCACCGTGTTGGTGGAGATTTCCAGCTCCTTGCTGAGCTCCTTGTTGGTCAGCCCTTTCGACAGTGCCTCCAGCATGGTGCGTTCGCGGCGGGACAGCTGCTCGATCGGATCGGCCTGCAGACCGCGCACGTCGAGGAAGGGGAAGACCATCTTGCCCTCGGCGACGGCGAGGCAGGTGTCCAGCACGTCTTCGACGGCGCTGGAGCGCGGCGCAAAGCCGGCCGCGCCCGCACTCATCGCCTTGCGGGGCACGTCGCCGCTTTCGTCGGCGTAGACCACCAGCCGCGGCGCGTTGGCTTGCTCGCGCAGCACCTCGATCAGCTTGGCACCGCCAAGTGCCGGCAGGTTCCAGTCGATAATCCCGACCTGGACCGGCACCCGCATCACTGTTCCAAGGAAGCCTTCGGCGGTGGCGGAGGTCGCGACCAACGAGAATCGCGGGTCCTTGTCGAAGATCTCGGACATCGCCGACAGCACCAGCGGATTTGCGTCAGCAAGCATGACCGAAATCGGGGAAACTTTGTCGCTTATAGGAGCCATTTGGTGCCCTTTTGTTAAAAACTACCTGAATGGGTAGGGTCAGTTTCGGTATGCAACGGTATTTTTACCGGTTTGGGTAGGTTTTATACTATCCTATTAGATACCCAAAAGCAGGATATAGGAATGTTGCGGGTTTTGTCGACCTAGGGTTTCCTTGGATTAACAGATGTTGCACGACAGGAAACAAACCTTCCCGCAGTGAAGACCACCGTGATGAAGGCCCGTGACCTCCGGCACATCGGCAAACGGACACCAACAGAGGTTTGACCCGATGACAGAACCCACGATCTTCCCCAGCCTGGAAATCCCGGAAACCCTGGCCGCAGGCCCTGGCCCGGGCAATACCGACCCCCGCGTGCTGCAGGCCTTTGCCAACACCGGCTTGGCCGATCACATGCAGGCGGATGTGCTGCGCGGCATGATCGAGTGCAAGCAAATGCTGCGCGACCTTTGGGGCACCGCCAACACCTACACCTACGGCGTTGGCGGCACCGGTTTCTCGGGCCTTGATTGCATGCTGAACGCAATCCTGCCGGGCGATACCGTAGTTGCTTTCCAGAACGGTACCTTCTCCGGCATTGACGCGATGACCATCCGCATGAAAGCCGCCACCCGCGAGGAACTGGCCGCAGATGCGATGAACCCGCAGCCGGCCTCCGTCACCGTGGTCGACGTGCCGCACGGCGAGTCGGTCTCTGGCAAGCTGGTGGAGCAGGTGCTGGCTGAGAAGAAGCCTAAGTGGGCCTTCATGGCGCATTGGGAAACTGGCTCGGGCCGTATCAACGACCTCAAAGGCTTCTCGGACGCTTGTGAGAAGCACGGCGTAATGGGCCTGATCGACGCGGTGTCCTCGCTGGGCATCGAGGATTTCTCGATCGACGATTACCCGGGCGTTGCCGGCTGGGCGTCCTGCCCGCAGAAAGGCGTGCTCTGCCTGCCGCTGACCTATGCGCCGGTGTCTTTCACTGACCGCTACATCCAGACCGTGCGCGAGAACGGCTGCCATTCCTATGTCCACAACCCGATCCTGGAAGCCCGCCACTGGGGCATCGTGGACGGTAGCGACGTTGGTGCCGGCACTTACCACCGCACCCATTCGGGCTATGCCGTTGCCGCCTTCCATGAGGCGCTGCGCATCACCCTGCAGCACGGCCGTGCCCAGAAGGCCCGCGACTATGCCTTCCACGAGAAAGCGCTGCGCGATGCCGTGACCGCCATGGGCTGCGATGTGACCAGCAACATGACCAGCCTTATCGTGCTGAACCTGCCCGGCGATCTGGCAGGGCGCGAAAAAGAGCTGGTGGGCAACTGCCGCGCCGTGGGATTTGGCATCTGGCCGACCCTGTCGGAGCCGGTCCAGGTCCGCATCGGCATCCTGAACCAGATCACCCCTGCGGCCATCACTGACATCGTCAACCGCTTCGGTAAGGCGATGAACGACATGGGCGCAGGCGTCGACATAGAGGCGATCAACGCCCTTCTCGACCAGCATTACACAGCAGCTCTTGAGCCCGCTGAGTAATAGATTTCCGCATCCATGAGGAGGAGAGGACCATGGATATCCACGAATACCAGGCCAAGGAAGTTCTGAGCAACTTCGGCGTGACGGTTCCGCCCGGCGCACTGGCCTACAGCCCCGAGCAAGCGGCCTACCGCGCGCGGGAACTGGGCGGCGACAGATGGATCGTCAAGGCTCAGGTTCACGCCGGCGGCCGCGGCAAGGCGGGCGGAGTCAAGCTGTGCAACTCGGAAGCCGAGATTTATGAGGCAACCGAGAACCTGTTCGGCAAGAAGCTGGTGACCCACCAGACCGGCCCCGAGGGCAAAGGCATCTACCGTGTCTATGTCGAAGGTGCGGTGCCGATTGCCCGCGAGATCTATCTGGGCTTTGTGCTGGACCGTTCCAGCCAGCGGGTGATGATCGTTGCCTCGTCCGAAGGCGGTATGGAGATTGAGGAGATCTCCGCCGAGCGCCCCGAGTCCATCGTGCGCTCGACCGTTGAACCGGCGGTGGGCCTGCAGGACTTCCAGGCGCGTGAGATTGCGTTTGCCCTGGGCATTGAGCCGGCAATGACGCAGCAGATGGTGCGCACCCTCAAGGGCTGCTACCAGGCGTTCTCCGAACTGGACGCCACCATGGTTGAGATCAACCCGCTGGTGGTCACCTCGGACAACCGGGTCATCGCGCTGGACGCCAAGATGACCTTTGACGACAACGCCCTGTTCCGTCACCCGCAGATCGCCGAGCTGCGCGACAAGAGCCAGGAAGATCCGCGAGAAAGCCGCGCCGCCGACCGCGGCCTGTCTTATGTCGGCCTTGAGGGCAACATCGGTTGCATCGTCAACGGCGCTGGCCTGGCGATGGCGACCATGGACACCATCAAGCTGGCCGGCGGCGAGCCTGCCAACTTCCTGGACATCGGCGGCGGTGCGACACCGGAACGGGTGGCCAAGGCGTTCCGTCTGGTGATGTCCGACAGCAATGTGCAGGCGGTTCTGGTCAACATCTTCGCCGGCATCAACCGCTGTGACTGGGTGGCCGAAGGCGTTGTTCAGGCGCTGCGCGAAGTTGAGGTTGACGTGCCGGTGGTGGTCCGCCTTGCGGGCACCAACGTGGAGGAAGGCCAGAAAATCCTGGCACAGTCCGGCCTGCCGCTGATCCGCGCAACCTCGCTGATGGAAGCCGCTGAGCGGGCCGTCGGCGCGTGGAAAAACGACCTTGATCAAAACACTCGTGTGAGGGCAGTTAAATGAGCATCCTTCTCGATCGCGAAAGCAAAGTCATCGTTCAGGGCATCACCGGCAAAATCGCGCGGTTCCACACCAAGGACATGATCGAATACGGCACCAACGTCGTTGGTGGCGTGGTGCCGGGCAAGGGCGGCGAGACCGTCGAGGGTGTGCCGGTCTTCAACACTGTGAAAGAAGCGGTTGAGGCCACTGGCGCCAATGCCTCCTTGGTGTTTGTGCCGCCGCCGTTTGCAGCCGACTCCATCATGGAAGCGGCGGATGCGGGCATCAACTACTGCGTCTGCATCACTGACGGCATCCCGGCCCAGGACATGATCCGCGTGAAGCGCTACATGTACCGCTATCCCAAGGACAAGCGGATGATCCTGACGGGGCCGAACTGCGCCGGCACTATCTCGCCGGGCAAGGCGCTGCTGGGCATCATGCCGGGCCACATCTACCTGCCGGGCACCGTGGGCATCATCGGCCGCTCGGGCACCTTGGGGTATGAGGCCGCAGCGCAGCTGAAAGAGCTGGGCCTGGGCATCTCGACCTCGGTCGGCATCGGCGGCGACCCGATCAACGGCTCCTCCTTCAAGGACATCCTGGAATGGTTCGAGAAGGATCCGGAAACCGAGGTCATCGCGATGATCGGTGAAATCGGCGGCCCGCAGGAAGCGGAAGCGGCGGATTACATCAAGAACCATGTGACCAAGCCGGTTGTGGCCTATGTCGCGGGTCTGACCGCTCCCAAGGGCCGCACCATGGGCCATGCGGGCGCGATCATCTCGGCCTTCGGCGAGAGCGCTTCCGAGAAGGTGGAGATCCTGTCGGCGGCCGGCGTGACCGTTGCCGAAAACCCCGCCGTGATCGGCGAAACCATCGCAAGCGTGATGAAAAAGAACGCCGCCTGATCCGGCTTTGGGTCAGGTGCGACGCTCCACCCCTGGCCTGGGGCAATGGCAGGGGTGGGGCGCATTAATAAAGCATAAGCACGACAGGGAGATGAAGTCATGGCAAAGCCCAAGGTTCTGGTGACCCGCCGCTGGCCCGCCGCAGTTGAGGCGCAGCTTTCTGAAGCCTTTGATGCTGTGCTGAACACTGGCGACAAGCCATTGAGCGAAGCGCAACTGCGCGACGCAATGAGATCCTATGACGCTGTACTGCCGACGGTGACCGACAAGATTCCGGCCAGTGCGTTTGATATCACTAAGCCCCAGGCACGGATCCTCGCCAACTACGGTGTTGGCTACTCTCATATTGATATGCTCAGTGCGGCAAGCCACGGGATGACTGTGACCAACACCCCCGATGTTCTTAGCGAATGTACCGCCGACATCGCCATGACGCTGCTTTTGATGGTTGCCCGCCGCGCAAGTGAAGGTGAGCGTGAAGTGCGTGCCGGTGAATGGACCGGCTGGCGTCCGACCCATCTGGTCGGCACCAAGGTTTCCGGCAAGACGCTGGGCATCGTCGGCTTTGGCCGTATCGGCCAGGAAATGGCCCGCCGCGCGCATCATGGCTTTGGCATGAAGATCGTGGTGCAGAACCGCTCCCGCGTGTCGCCGGATGTTCTGGCCCGCTATAACGCTACTCAGGCCAGCAGCCTGGAAGAGCTGATGCCGCAGTGCGACTTTGTCTCGCTGCACTGCCCCGGCGGCGCTGCAAACCGGCATTTGATCAACACCCGGATGCTGAACCTGATGAAGCCGGATGCCTTCCTTATCAATACGGCCCGCGGCGAGATTATCGACGAGCTGGCCCTGTCCCGCGCCCTGTGGTTCGAAACCATCGGCGGTGCCGGGCTGGATGTGTTTGATGGCGAACCGCGCATTAACCCGGATCTGATGGGCTGCGACAACCTGGTGATGCTGCCGCACTTGGGCAGCGCCACCCGCGAGGCGCGCGAGGCGATGGGCTTCCGTGTGCTCGACAACCTGACTGATTTCTTTGCAGGGCGCGAACCACGGGACCGGGTGATGTGATGGGAGATCCTGCTGAAACCGCCCACGCGGAGTACTCCGGCGCGGGTTATGCCGCCGAGCTCCGCACCGAATTGCACGCCCTTTGGCTGGACGTGCTGCGCCAGCGCGCGCCTGAGGTGGCAGAACGGGCCACCGGCGAGCCTGCCTGGGATCTGTCCGATGGCCAGCACGCGACCGCCTATATGCAGGCGTTCAACATCTGGTTCCAGCTGCTGAAGATCGTCGAGGAAAACGCCGCCATGCGCGACCGCCGTATGGCCGAAACCCAGGATGGCCCGGAGGTGGTCGAAGGCAGCTTTGCCCGCGCCCTTGATCTGGCCGGCGAGCTGGCAACGCCCGAACGGTTGCAGGAAGTGGCGAGCCAGTTCTCGATCGGTCCGACCCTGACCGCGCATCCGACCGAAGCCAAGCGGGTCACAATTCTGGAGATTCACCGCCGCATCTACCGGGGGCTGGTGTCGCTGGAGGCCAAGCGCTGGACTCCGCGTGAACGCGCCGGCCTGCTGGAGGATCTGCGCTCGGAAATCGACCTGCTGTGGATGACAGGCGAGCTGCGCCGCGACCGGCCCAGCTTGCAGGATGAAATTCAATGGGGGCTGCAGTTCTTCCGCGACAGCCTGTATGAGGCGGTGCCGCAACTCTTTGAACGCTATCTGGCCGCTGCCGAGCCGCATCTGGGCGACAGCGCCGATGCGCCCTGTCTTAAATTCCATTCCTGGATCGGCGGCGACCGCGACGGCAACCCGAATGTGACGGTGGATGCCACGGCGGCAGCGCTCACGGCGAACCGTGCAGCCATTCTCAAGCGCTACCAGAAGGCGCTGACCACCGCTGCTGAACGGATCTCGATCTCGGCCGCCGTGTTTGCGTTGCCTGACAGCGCCTCCAGCCGGCTGGCAATTATCATCGAAGCGGCGCCGGGCGCTGCCGGCCTTGCGGCCCGCAATCCTGGCGAAGTCTTTCGCCAGGCGCTGACAGCTATTCATGCCCGTATCAAGGCCACCGCCGCCGAGGAGACCGGTGCCTATGCGCATCTGGGTGATTTCGTCAGCGATCTCACCCGGGTTGAGGAAGCGCTGGAGGAAATCGGCGCCAACCGGCTGGCGGCCCGCTACGTGCGTCCGATCCGCTGGCAGGCCGATGTCTTTGGCTTTCGCACAGTGACCCTGGACATCCGCCAAAACTCTACCGTGACCACTGAAACGCTGACTGAAATCTGGTCGCGCTCCGGCCAGGTGCCGGAATTCGGCAGCGCCGAATGGTCGGCGCGCCTCCGCTCTGAGCTGGGCAGTGCTTCGCTGCCCTATATGATGCCGGATGAATTGAGCCCGCAAAGCGGCGAGCTGCTGAAACTGCTGCGGCTGATGCGCGATGCCGGTGCCGGCGAAGACCCGCATGCGATGGGGCCGTTTATCCTGTCGATGACCCGCTCTACAGACGACCTGCTCGGCGTCTATCTGCTGGCGCGTTACGCAGGCTTTGGCGCCGAAAAGGCCGCGCTGAAAGTTGTGCCGCTGTTTGAGACCATCGGCGACCTGCGTGCCGCGCCCGGCATTCTGAACGGGCTGCTGAACGTGCCTTTTGCCCGCCGTTCGCTGAAATCCGGCGACAACCGGATCGAGGTGATGCTGGGCTATTCGGATAGCAATAAGGACGGCGGTTTCCTTTGCTCCACCTGGGAGCTGGAGAAGGCGCAGCGCCTGATCACCCGTACCCTGGCGGCGCACCGGATGAAGCCGGTCTTTTTCCACGGCCGCGGCGGGTCGGTCTCCCGCGGCGGCGCCCCTGCCGAACGTGCGATTGCCGCCCAGCCCGCGGGCACCATCGCAGGCCAGATGCGGATCACCGAACAGGGCGAGGTGGTCAGCTCCAAATACGCCAATCGCGGCACCGCGCTGCACCAGCTGGAGCTGATGGCGTCCTCGGTCCTGCGCCACTCGCTGCAGGAAGATACGCCTCCGGTGTGTCCAGAGCATGACGACGCGTTCGAGGCCCTCGCCGGCATGTCGCAGGCAGCCTATTCCAATCTGCTGAATGCGCCCGGCTTCCTGGACTACTTCCAGCAGGCCAGCCCGGTAGAAGAGCTTGCCATGCTCAAGATCGGCTCGCGTCCCGCCCGTCGCTTCGGCGCGGGCTCACTGGATGATCTGCGCGCCATCCCTTGGGTCTTTGCCTGGTCGCAAAACCGCCACATGATCACTGGCTGGTACGGCTTCGGCTCGGCGGTGGCCAGCTTCCGCAAGTTCCGCGGCGCGCGCGGTGATGGGGTTCTGCAGGACATGTTCCGTAACTCGCCACTGTTCCGCCTGGTGGTGGATGAGGTCGAAAAGACCCTTCTGCAAAGCGATATGGAGATTGCTTCGGATTATGCTACACTAGTGCAGGACGCGGAAATCCGCGAGCGTATCTTTGGCACCATCCGCAAGGAATACCAACTGGCCCGCGAGGCAATTCTATTCCTGACGGGTGACAGCAGCCTCGCTGACCGCTTCCCGCGCTTGCGCACCCGCTTTGGCCGGGTTGAGACCATGCTGCGCGAAATTCACAAAACCCAGGTGCGTCTCCTGCGGGAAGAGCGCGCCGAGAAGCCTTCAACAGTGCCGGTTCCGCTGATGCAGTCAATGAACTGTGTCGCCGCGGGGCTTGGCTGGACAGGATAGACAGGAGCCCCGAATGTCCAAAGATCTCTTTTTCACCCAACCCCTCTCCGAGCGCGATCCTGAGCTTTATGCGTCGATCACCGCCGAGCTGGGCCGCCAGCGCGACGAGATCGAGCTGATCGCGTCTGAGAACATCGTCTCGGCGGCGGTGATGGAAGCGCAAGGCTCTGTGCTGACCAATAAATACGCCGAAGGCTATCCGGGTCGCCGCTATTACGGCGGCTGCCAGTATGTCGACGTCGCTGAAAACCTGGCCATCGACCGCGCCAAGGCGCTGTTCGGCTGTGAGTTTGCCAATGTGCAGCCGAACTCCGGCAGCCAGGCGAACCAGGGCGTGTTCCAGGCGCTGATCCAGCCCGGCGACACCATCCTGGGCATGGATCTGGCCTCCGGCGGCCACCTGACCCATGGCGCGCGTCCGAACCAGTCCGGCAAGTGGTTCAACGCGGTGCATTACGGCGTGCGCGAAAGCGACAACCTGATCGACTACGACCAGATCCAGGCGCTGGCCACCGAGCACCAGCCAAAGCTGATCATCGCCGGCGGTTCCGCCATTCCGCGCCAGATCGACTTTGCCCGGTTCCGCGAAATCGCAGACAGCGTCGGCGCCTATTTCATGGTCGACATGGCCCATATCGCGGGCCTGATCGCCGCCGGTGAGCACCCCTCGCCGTTCCCGCATGCGCATGTGGCCACCACCACCACCCACAAGACCCTGCGCGGCCCCCGCGGCGGCATGATCGTGACCAATGACGAGGCGATTGCCAAGAAAGTGAACTCGGCGATTTTCCCCGGCATCCAGGGCGGCCCGCTGATGCATGTGATCGCAGGCAAGGCGGCGGCCTTTGGCGAGGCGCTGAAGCCGGAGTTCAAGACCTACCAAAAGCAGGTGCGCGCCAACGCCGCGGCGCTGGCGGACCAGCTGATCAAAGGCGGCCTGGACATCGTCACCGGCGGCACCGACACCCATGTGATGCTGGTCGACCTGCGCCCCAAAGGTGTGACCGGCAATATCGCCGACAAGGCGCTGGGCCGCGCCCATATCACCACCAACAAGAACGGCATCCCGTTCGACCCGGAAAAGCCCACCGTGACGAGCGGTTTGCGTCTGGGCACCCCCGCAGGCACCACCCGCGGCTTCGGCGAGGGCGAGTTCCGCCAGATCGCCGACCTGATCATCGAGGTGATCGACGGCCTGGCCGCCAACGGTGAAGACGGCAATGCCGATGTGGAAGCCGCGGTGCGCGCCAAGGTCGCAGATCTCTGCGCCAGGTTCCCGCTGTATCCGAACCTGTAAGCCTTTGCAGGAGTGAGACCACAAACCGCCGCGGCCCATCAGCCGCGGCGGTTCTCTATTGCGGCAAGGGCAAGGCTCCCGCGCCCCGCAGGTGCATCAAAGACGCCCCGGCACGGGCCTTGGGCCCGGCAGCGCCCCTGCGGGGCGCTGCCCGCGCCGTGCACCAGCACGGCGCCATGCCCAACGCTTTCGGGCCTGCCTCTGGCTGGCTGGAAAGGGGCGGGAGCGGCTGGGGGCTGGACGCGAAGGTGCCCGTTTGCCGGAGAATGCCCGGCAAAAAGTGGAAAGACCCAGAAATTTGTGGGAAAATGTGGGTTGACCTTGTAAGCCGGAAAAAAGCCATGCCTTATGGCGCCAGGCAGTTAAACGCGAACAGGCTCACTCTTGTCGGACTCACTTTCTCTTTCTCACCGCGAATTGGAGCTGGTGGACGCTTTGCGGCGTTTGGGCGGATCAGCCCGCAGTGCGGAGCTTGCAAAAATGCTGGATGTTTCCGAGGAAACTGTGCGCCGCACCATCAAGGCGCTAAACAAGGCTGGAGCCGTGCAACGGGTGCATGGCGGAGCCTTTCTGGCAGGGCCGCAAAGCGCTACCAGCTTCGCCCGGCGGATTTCTGAGAACCAAAAGGAAAAAGCCCGGATCGCGGCCCGGATCGCTGCACATGCCCGTGATGGCATGGCGCTGTTTCTGGATGTCGGCTCTACTACCGCATTTGTTGCCGAGGAACTGCGGCAGAAGACCGGGCTGATCGTGGTCACCAATTCTATCGGAGCTGCGCAGGCACTGGCAAACCACAATGGCAACAGGGTGCATTTGCTGGGGGGCGAATTGCAAAGCAATGAGCGCGGCACCTTTGGTTTTGTGGCTGAGCAGCAAGTCCGGCGGTTTGCGCTGGATCTGGCAATACTGTCTGCAGATGCATTTTCTGCCAAACAGGGCGTGCTCTATCACAGTGCGGCCGAAGCGCAGCTGGCAGGGGTGGTTGCCGATTGCACAGAGCAGGTGGCCCTGGCCATGGCCCATCCCAAGTTTACGGAAACTGCGCCGCATTGCGGACCCTCTCCGCGCAAGATCAGCCTGCTGTTTACTGACCGCAGACCTGACAAGAAACTCTCTGCAGCGCTGGCAGGCTGGGGGGTGAAAGTGGACGTTGCTCCGGGTGGCAAAGATGACTGACGAACAGCTGTCTCTGCCCCTGCGGCAGCCTGGAAAGCAGGCGGCCTGATGGGCGGCCGCTGGAAATGCCCGAAGCAGCGGCCTCAAGAACGGGGTAAGGTTGCATTGATTGCGACTGGGGCAGATACACCCCGGCTACAGGCCGCAAACAGGAACTGACATGGCGATTTTGACTTTTTTGATCAGTCTGGCGGGAGCCACGATGCTGCTTCTTTATGCGGTGCGGATGGTGCGCACCGGGATCGAGCGCAGCTATGGCGCCTCGTTCCAGCGGCTGCTGACCGGACGGCAAAGCCATCTGCAGGCGGGCCTGATGGGGCTGATGCTGGCGATCGTACTGCAAAGTTCGGCTGCCGTGGCGCTGCTCACCTCCGGGTTTGCGGCCAGCGGCTATCTGGCCTTTCCCACTGGGCTGGCCATCGTGCTGGGCGGCGATCTGGGCTCGGCGCTGATCATTCAGATCCTCTCCTTTGATCTCGATTGGCTGGTGCCGGTGCTGCTGGCGGCCGGCGGGTATCTGTTCGTCAAAACCGAGGCAAAGAAGGCGCGGCAGCTGGGCAGGATCTTGATGGGGGTCGCCTTCATCCTGATTTCGTTGCGGTTTCTGCGCGAAGCGATGGATCCGATCCGCGACAGCGCCTTTCTGCCGGCGGTTGCGGGCTATCTGGCTCGGGATTACATAACGGCGTTTCTGGTCGGTGGCGCGCTGGCTTTTGTGATGCATTCGTCAGTTGCCGCTATCCTGATGTGCGTGACGCTGGTGCAGATCGGAGCGATCCCCTTTGCCGCTGGCCTTTCACTGGTATTGGGGGCGAATTTCGGTTCTGCCTTCATTCCCGTCTGGCTGAGCCGCGGAATGGATCTGCGGGCCCGCCGCATTCCTTATGCCAACCTTGTTTTGCGCGGCACCTGGGCGGTGATCTGCCTGTTCGGTGCCAATCTGGCGCTGCGTCAGGGGGTGTTGGGGGATCCGCAAGGCGGCCAGATGCTGGTCAACGCGCATCTGGCCTTCAATGCGTCACTGCTGGTTCTCGCGCTGCCGGTTTGCACACAGTTGGGAGATATCTTTGCCCGGCTGTTCCCCGAACCCGCGCAGACAGAGATGAACCATCCAGGGCGGCCTGTCAGTGCGCTGGAGCAGGGCAGCTATGGCTCAGCTGCTGTGTCTGTTTCGAACCTTAAACGCGAACTGCTGCGGATGTCTGACCAGGTCAATGCCATGTTCCGCCCGGTACTGGAATTGTACCAATCGGGTGGCAAGGAGAAAATCAAGACCGTTCAGTCGATGGACGCCGAGGTCAACGCTGGTCTCTCCGGTGTCCGGAAATATGTGGCTGCGATCCCCGAGGATGGCTTTGACAAAGATCAATTGAAGACGGCCCGCAGCCTGATGGAATACGCGATCCGGCTGGAAACCGCTGGCGATGTGGTGGCCCGTCGTCTGACAGTCCTGGCGGGTGATTTGAACAAAAGGAATCTGAGCTTTTCCAGGGAAGGCTGGATGGAGATCACCCGGATGCATGAGGCAATTCTGGCCAATATGCAGCTGGCCTCCAATGTGCTGATTTCTGATGACTTGGAAAGTGCGCGGTTGCTGAGTCTGGAAAAAACCGAATTGAAGCGGATGGAGCACGACAGCCGGAAACGCCACCTGAAACGGTTGCAAAATGGTGCCCGGGAAAGCTTTGACACCTCCGACATCCATTTGGAAACGCTGCGTGCCTTGCGTGAGTTCAACAGCCACATTGCGGCGGTAGCCTATCCGGTTCTGTACCAGAATGGCCAGCTGCTGGAGACCCGGCTGATCAATGAAATGCTGCCGGAAGACGCCGAGTGACGCTTGAAACCCAGCCGCCTGCCTAAAGACCTGTCCAGAACATGACCCTTTTTATCATCGCTATCATCTTGTCGGCAGCGCTGTTGCATGCTGTGTGGAACGCCATTGTGAAAACGGCTGCGGACCGCACCACCACACTTGGGCTGGTTGCCTTTGGCCAAGTGATCCCCAGTGCCGTGATGATCACAGTCCTGCCGCTGCCTTCTGCTGAAAGCTTTGTCTATATCCTGCTCTCAACGGTGGTTCATTTCGGCTACTACTACATGCTTGGCCGCGCCTATCAGCACGGTGACCTCAGCGTCGTATACCCGATTGCCAGGGGTATCGTGCCGGCGCTTGTCGGCATATGGGCGATGATCTTTGTCGGCGAGGTTTTGCCATTGCAGGCCTGGGGAGGCATTGGGGTGATTGCCCTTGGCATCCAGCTCAGCAGCTGGAAGGCGCTGCGCTCGGGGGTTGGGCGCGCGGCTCTTGGTTTTGCCGCGGGGACCGGTTTTTGCATTTCGATTTATTCATTGGTCGACGGTATCGGCGTGCGTTTGTCCGGTAACACACTCAGCTACTGGGCCTGGGGTGCATTTCTGCACATTTTCATTGCCGGGTTCATCGCCGTGCGCAAGCGCCGCACGCTGGCGGCTTTGCCCAGGCGGACATGGATCCTGGGGATTACCGGAGGGCTGGTATCTATGACGGCCTACGGGCTGGTGCTTTATGCCAAGAACTTTGCCCCGCTGGGTGCTGTTTCTGCGCTGCGGGAAACTTCTGTGATCTTTGCTGCGCTGATCGGATTTTTCTTCCTCAAAGAAGGATACTGGATGCGGCGGCTTGGTTCTGCGGTGTTGATGGCCTGCGGCGTGGCCCTGATCGGAATGGCTGTCTAGTTCCTGTTCGGCTTGATGTGCTGGCGCAGTCAATGGGATTGGGTTGAGACCTCAGGCTCTTGCTCTGGGCTGCTGCTCAAGGGCGCCAGTATCTGTCAGAAATGATGCCAAAGTGTGCAGCAGGACTGCCTTTTTGACCGGCTTGGCCAAAAAGTGATCCATGCCCGCATCCAGGCAGGCTTGCCGGTCGCTGGAAAACGCGTTTGCGGTCAGGGCAATGATTACTGGCTGGGGAAAGGGCAGGTTGCGGATTTCCCGGGTGGCCGCAATGCCGTCCAACTCGGGCATCGACATATCCATCAGGATAATATCCGGCTGCTGTTCCTTGAACATGTTAACTGCCACGCGGCCATTGCCGGCTTCAGCCAACTCCACCGGCTGACCGCGCAGGAATTTGCGGATCAGCAGCCTGTTGGTCTGGTTGTCTTCAGCCAGCAGAACTTTGCAAGGTCTGATCTGAGGTGCTGTGTCCAGTGAAATCTCCGCGGCCGGGGGGCGCGCTTGCTTGGCTGGCGCCATCTGCAGCTCCAGGCGGAAGCAAGAGCCTTGGCCGGGATCTGATTTAACGGAAATACTGCCGCCCATCCGCTTGGCCAGCATGCTGGAAATGGTAAGCCCCAGCCCGGTTCCGCCAAACTCCTTTGTCGTTGCCGCGTCTGCTTGGGTGAAACGGTCAAAGATATGGCGCGCTTGGGAAGCGGAAATTCCGATCCCGCTGTCCTCAACTTCGGCGATCAGGCGGCAAGGTGCGCCGTCGGCATGGGAGACGCGGACGTCAATTCTGCCTTGCGGCGTGAACTTGACAGCATTGCCGATCAGATTAACCAGAATCTGCCGCAACCGCCCGTCATCTCCGTGCAGCCGTTCCGCCAGCCCATCCGCGTAAGAGACCTGCAGCGACAGGCCTTTTTCCAGCGCTTTCGGGCGGAACAGCCCCGCCGCACTGCCAATACAGTCGCGCAGATCGAAGTCCTCTTCGGTTATAGAGAATTTCCCTGCTTCCAGCCGCGACAGGTCAAGGATGTCATTGATGATCTTCAGCAGTGCCTGGGCCGAACTGCGGATGGTTTCCACATTTTGCTGTTCATCCTGCGAAAGCTCCGCCTCTGCCAGCAAATCAGCCATGCCGATGATACCGTTCATCGGAGTGCGGATTTCATGGCTCATGTTGGCCAGGAACTCGGATTTGGCCCGATCAGCCTGTTCAGCCGCAACCTTGGCCTCGGCCAGTTCCCGTTCACGCAATTTGCTATGAGTTATGTCGCGTTCAATGCCGATAATCAGGTCGACTGCGCCATCCTCGCCGGTCACCGGGACGATATTGGTGTCGAACCAGGCTTCTTCCCCTGACTTGGTGTAGGTGAGCACTTCGTTGTGATAGCGGATGCCAAGGTCCTTGTGGCGGTTCATTTCCCGGATCACGCCAAGATCGGTATCCGGGCCGTCCAGCAATTCTGAAGGTGTCCGGCCAATCGCCTCGCTGGCGGCATAGCCTGTGACGCGGGTGAAGGCCTCGTTGACCCAGAGGATCTGCCGCTCTGCATCGGTCAGGATAATACTGTCGGACGCGTGTTTTGCGACCAGCGACAGACGGTGCAGTTCCGCCTGTTGTTTTTGCAATTCGGCGTGGGCGTCTTCCAATGCGCGTTTGCCGTGTTTCAGTTCGCTGTTCCGCTCGGACAGTGTCTGGTTCGCGCGGATCAGTTCTTCGCGCAGATGGACATCCTCCGATACATTCCAGTTCACGCCAATCATCCAGTCGCGGCCTTGCGCATCTGTAAACGGGCTGGCCAGCGCCCGGATATGCTTGAAGGTGCCATCTTCCAGAACAATCCGGAAATCCGAGGCAAAATGTGTCTTGTTCCGCTCTGCGGACTGCAGTGCCTTGGCCACCCGGTCCCGGTCGCCGGGATGCAGCATGGCCATCCATTCGGCCCCCTCCGGCGGCCCGTGCTGCACGGGTACGCTGTAGAGTTCATGCATGCGGCTGTCCCAGCTCACTTCCTGCTTCTCCGAGTCGCATTCCCAAATGCCAACCCGGGATGTTTTGACTGCAATTTCCAACCGCCGCGAGACTGCCTCCAGTTCCGCCTCCCTGTGCCGCAGCTTGCCGATCACGGTTTGCCGTGCAGCAGACAGCCTGCCTGCCAGAAACGTTGGGAAAACGACCAGTGCCGCCGCCGCCAGCAGACCCAGTCTCAGCTTCCACAGGTTGCCAGGAACGCTTTGCCAGCCGCCCTCGGGGCGGGCGGCCAGTTTCCAGGAGCCAACTGGCAGGTTTATGTCCAGCAGAACGGGATCTCCGGTCAGCATCTCCGGCACGCCGAAAAACTGGCGGCCAGAGGGGCCCGTCCCGTCCTGGCCTGTCAGCGCTATTTCCAGGCCGCCCTTGTTTCCGTTGATCCCGGTCTCTGTATAAAGAGTGCCGGTGGCGACCACAGCCGAGAGAATGCCCCAGAACTGCCGGTCAGTCCCTGACCCGGTGAAAATCGGCAGCCGGTAGATGAACCCGGAGCCGCCCTGTACCAGGTTTACCGGCCCGGCCAGCACCATGTCACCGCTATCACGCACCCGGTGCGCCGCCGCCCGCTGCGCGGCATTCTGATTATAGTCCAGCCCAATGACGGGCTCGTTCCCTTTCACCGGGTAAACCAGCGAGACCACCAGGCCGGGTGCTGCAGCGATGTGCCGGATGGCGGTCTTTCCCTCGAGCACCTGTGCGGCCATCCGGCTGAACCGCGCCTGCTCCATGTCCGGTTCGGTGGCCAGCATCGCGGCCAGCCCGCGCAGCCGCTGATAGTCGCCATTGACTTGGCCTTCCAGCCGGGACTTGAGCATCCCTGCCTCTTGCTGGACCCTGGCACGTTCAGACTGGTGGTGGATTGTGGCGTTTTGCTGCTCAGCATAAAACCCCGCTGCACAGACTACCGCCAAGGCAAGCAGGGCGGGCAGGTATGTCCGGTTGCTGAAGGCGCGCAGCCAGCGAGCAGGAAGTTTAGACACGGCCATCTTGCCACCTTTGCATTTGCACGACGCACAGCTGGCATCCGTGTCCTGAATGTATGCCAAGTGTTCGGTTCAGCCCCAATGTCCTCTTAAAGTCTGAAAATAGGGTTTTCACAACACCGGTGCAGGCTGAGCGGCGCTGCGGCGGCCATCGCAGCGGCCGCAGCGGGCCGTTGCGCAACGGGTTTTGCAGTCAGGCTGTTGTCCTTGCCTCAATGTGCCCCGTTCCAGACAGGATCAGAAGTCCTGCCATTTTGCCAAGGCGGCCGAGCCGTCCGTGGCCGGAATGGCGGAATGCGTCTCTGGCAAATCATCCCAGCCAGAGCCATGAGCGGATGGCTGGACTGGTTCCGGCACCTGGCGGGCCGAAGGCGTGTCCATTCCGACATTGAAATTGCCCACCAGTCCGGCCAGCTTGGAGGCGTCGCCGTTCAGCAGTTGGCCTGCTGCTGTCATCTGCTCCACCATCGCCGCGTTCTGCTGGGTCACTTGGTCCAGTTGCATCACGCCAGTGTTGATTTCACCAATGCCGGTGGATTGCTCCGCTGCGCCCTCGGCAATTCCCGAGACAAGCCCCGAGATATGGGTGACCTGGGAGACGATGCTGTTCAGCGCCTCGCCGGCCTTGCCGACCAGATCCACGCCCTTAGCCACTTGGTCACCGGAATTGGAAATCAGCGCCTTGATTTCCATGGCCGCATCCGAGGACCGCTGTGCCAGGGCCCGCACTTCAGAGGCGACAACGGCAAAGCCGCGACCGGCATCGCCTGCGCGCGCCGCCTCGACGCCTGCATTCAGCGCCAGCAGATTGGTCTGAAAGGCGATATCGTCGATCACCCCGATGATTTGCGAAATATGGGAGGCCGATGCTTCGATCCCGTTCATCGCAGAAACCGCGTTCCGCACTACTTCACCGCTGGCTTCGGCTTCGTCCCGGGCCTCGTTCATGGCGGTTTCCACCCGGCGTGCGCCATCGGCAGCAGCCTTGACGCTGGCGGTCATTTGGTCCAGCGCTGCAGCGGTCTGCTCCAGCGTGGCGGCCTGGCTTTCGGTGCGCTGCGACAGATCATCCGAGGCTTGGCTGATTTCCGAGGTGCCATTGCGGATGCTGGTGGTGGCTTCCACCACTTCGCGCACCGTATTGTTCAAAGTGTCAGCTGTCTGGTTGAAGTCGAGGCGCAGGCCTTTGTACGCTTCGGGGAAGGGTTCTGTTATCGGGTTCGAAAAGTCCCCGTTTGCCAGATGCTTCAGGCCATTGCGCAGTTCGCCAACCACGAGATCCTGCTGGCGTTGCAATTCAGCCCGTTCCTCTTCTGCCGTCCGGGCATTTTGCAAGTCAGTTTTGAAACCTTCGAGGATGCCGGCAATATTGCCGAATTCATCGCCGGTGCCATGACCCGCGACCGGGTGATTGTAATCCTTGGCTGCGATGTGTTCGACACTGTCGGACAGGGCCGAAACCTTGCGGGCAATGCTGCGGGCTGCCACCCAAGACAGGAGTGCCACAGCCAGTGCCACGCCAACGGCCTGCAGCATGGCGGCGTTGGATAAACTGTTTTGGGCCGCCAGCGCCTCTGCGCTGTCAACTTCCAGGACAATGCCCCAGGTCCGGTCTTCGAGGGCGACGCCCGCAGCCATGGCTTCGACGGGTTGGCCCGCCAGACCCGGAGTGCCCGAAAAACTGCTTTTCCCGCCGCCAAGTGCCGCCGTAATCTGAGGCAAACCGGGCAGATCCGACAATGCCTGATGCCCGTTGCCGCGGTCCGAAGCAGTCAGTGCCACGCCATCGCCGCGCACCAGATAGGCCTGGCCGGATTCCCCCAGCAGACTGGAATGGGACAGAAGCTCTGAAATGTCTTCAACCGGGACGCGCAGCACCAGCGCCCCCATCATTGCGCCTTTCTTCAGGATCGGAGCAGAGATGAACATTGCCGGACGGCCGCCATCGGCTTTGTAGGCAGCCATTTCCGACAGGAACACCTGGCCGCGCTCCAGCTCCAGCGCGGCGCGGTATGCCACGCCCAGCCCGCTGTCCCGATACGGTCCATCCAGGTAATTCAGTGCAAAATCATCGTTCTTTTGCACCGCATAGACCATGTTGCCCTGCACATCCAAAAGGTAGGCGTCCAGGAAGCCTTGTTCCTCCAGAAAGGTGACAAACCCAGTGTGATTCATCTTGTGCCGGATGGACCAGGCGGATTTGTCTTTGGCATCAAGCAGTTTGTAGCGTTCGCCTGCAGGGTTGGGGTTGCCGTCTGCATAGGCGGCGCGCAGATGTCCGCTGGGGTCATCGCCCAGAGAATAGAAACCGTTGGAAAAATCCCGCAATGCAGTTTCAACTGCTTTACTGGCAACCAGTGTCCGGGTCTGCGAGCGCAGGTCGGCCACCCAGTTCTCCAATGCTTCTTTGCGCTCTTCCAGCAGCGTCGCATATGCGGCTTCCCGGTTGGCCTTCAGTGCTTGTCCGGCCTCCCAGGCAAAGAAAATGCCAGAGGCGAGGGTCAGAATTATCGTGGGGGCGGCGATAGACAGCGGCAGTTTGCGGCCCAATGGCATATTCGCCCAGAATTTGAACAGTCGAGTCATTGCAGCGTAGTTCCCATCAACATTTGAGTCTGCCGGCAGCCTGGGAGCAGCCGTGAACGGTGCCAGCTGGGTGGCGCCTGATGGAAAACACTTGATGGGATTCATTTCGGCAGCGTTAAATTATGTGCCAAAACCCCTGATTTGCTGCATTTGCCGGGTCAGATGCAGCAAAAAAGCAGATCGATTTTTATCTGTGGCCTTACGAGCCTGTTGCGAATCGCCGGTGCACCACCGAGCCGTGCCGCCCTCCGGCCGGGGCTTGGGATAGCAGCGAATCCCATACGCCAGCTTCAGTATCCGCTGCACAGGGCAAATTGCATTCAAGGGTGGCAGGACAGGCAGGCTGCGAGTCTGAGGATATGAAAACCCCTAAGCTCACGGTGAATTTGCGTGTTTGCAGCGCTCGTCTTACTGCAGCAGGCTGCCGAATAACCGGCGCTATCTGGTCAGTATTCTGAAAACATTCAATTTTTGAAAGATGGTGCTGCTGGAGAGAATTGAACTCTCGACCTCTCCCTTACCAAGGGAGTGCTCTACCTCTGAGCTACAGCAGCGCCGGTGAGGGGGCTTTTAGGCATAAACGCTGAGGGGCGCAAGAGCATTCTGGACGGTTTTTTCCCACTCAGTTACAGAAGTCTTATGGCGGAAAAGAAAACACCGAAAAACGACAGGTCAGCGGCATCGCGCGAAGACCGGCTGAAGGCAGCGCTCAAGGCAAACATGGCCCGGCGCAAGGCTCAGGCCAAGGCGCGGGCGGAAAAGCCGGACCAGGATACGGACAAAAACGGAGAGTAAGGGCAGATGGATTCGATTCTGGTAACTGGCAACGGCCCGCTGAACGGGCAGATTCCAATCGCAGGGGCCAAAAACGCCTGCCTCACCCTGATGCCTGCGACGCTCCTGAGCGAGGAACCGCTGACGCTGACCAATGCACCGCGATTGAGCGATATCAAGACAATGACACTGCTCTTGCAGTCACTGGGCGCCGAAGTGTCCAGCCTGCAGGACGGCCAGGTGCTGGCATTGTCGAGCCATGACCTGACCAGCCATGTGGCTGACTATGACATCGTGCGGAAAATGCGCGCCTCCAACCTGGTGCTGGGTCCGATGCTGGCGCGGCTGGGGCAGGCGGTGGTGTCGCTGCCAGGCGGCTGTGCAATCGGCGCCCGGCCGATGGATCTGCACATCCAGGGTCTTGAGGCGCTGGGCGCCGAGATTGAACTAAAGGACGGCTATCTGCACGCCAAGGCCCCGGGGGGGCTGAAAGGCGCTGTGATAGAGCTGAGCTTTGCCTCGGTCGGGGCAACCGAGAACATCATGATGGCAGCCACCCTGGCAAAGGGCACCACCGTCATCAAGAACGCCGCCCGCGAGCCGGAGATCGTCGATCTGGCCGATTGCCTGCGGAAAATGGGCGCGCAGATCGACGGTGACGGTACCCCCGACATCACCATTCAAGGCGTCGACCGCCTGCATGGGGCGACTCATCAGGTGGTAACCGACCGGATCGAGCTGGGCACCTATATGCTGGCGCCCGCGATTTGCGGCGGCGAGGTGGAACTTCTGGGCGGCCGCCGCAGCCTGCTGGAAAGCTTCTGCAGCAAACTGGAGACGGCCGGCATCGAGATCACCGAGGGTAAAAACAGCCTGACCGTCAGCCGCAAGAACGGCCGGCTGCGGGCCGTGGATGTGGTGACCGAGCCTTTCCCGGGCTTTCCGACCGACTTGCAAGCACAGATGATGGCACTGATGTGTACTGCTGAAGGCACGTCTGTTCTGGAAGAAAAGATCTTTGAGAACCGCTTTATGCATGCCCCGGAACTCACCCGTATGGGGGCTCAGATCGAAGTGCACGGCGGCCATGCAACCGTGACTGGCGTTGAAATGCTGAAAGGCGCTCCGGTGATGGCAACCGACCTGCGCGCCTCGGTCTCGCTGATTCTTGCCGGCCTGGCGGCGGAAGGCGAAACCAAGGTAAGCCGGGTCTACCACTTGGACCGTGGCTATGAGCATGTGGTGCGCAAACTGTCTGGCGTCGGCGCCAAAATCGAACGGATCAGGGAAGAGTGATGGCGGATGCAAGCTTTGAAGACGGCCGCGAGGCGCCTCTGAATCTGGGCGCACTGGAGGAGGAGGATCTCAAGATCCTGTCCACGCTGGTGCAGGATGCGGTGTTTCCGGTCACCGAAATGAGCTGGCGCGCCTCCGAGCGCCGCTTTGCCCTGCTGGTGAACCGTTTCCGCTGGGAAGACCGCGAAGCAGCGGAACGCCGTGGCCGGGCATTTGAGCGGGTGCAGTCGCTGCTGGTGGTGGACAATGTGCTGGCGGTTTCGTCGCAGGGCGTGGACCGCAAGGACAAGGACCTAGTCCTGTCGCTGCTCTCGGTTGATTTCAAGCCGGATGAGGACGCTGCCGGCCATGTATTGCTGACCCTGGCCGGCGACGGCGCGGTGCGCTTGGCGGTCGAGGCGCTGGAGGTGTCGCTGCGGGATGTCACCCGGCCTTACCGCGCACCGTCGGGTCACGCGCCGGATCATGGCGATTGACCCGTGCAGAACAAGCGCGGCATTTCCCAGGCTTTTGCCCGCCCCGCAGCGGAGCTGGTGATCCGCCCTGCCACGGTCTTTGATGTATTTGCCATGAGCCAGGTGCTCATCGCGTCGATCCGCGATCTGTGCCAGGCCGATCACGGCGGCGACGCTGGAAAGATAGCCGATTGGACTGCAAACAAGTCGCCTGCACAGATCCGCAACTGGATTGATGGGCCGGGTCGCTACTGGCTGGCAGAACGGGGCGGCGGGGCCGCGGCGGTCGGCGGCTTGGGCCCGGATGGGACGGTCTCCTTGCTTTATGTTTCCCCTGACGCTGTTGGGCAAGGCTCCGGGTCTGGTATGCTGAGGCATCTTGAAACGGAACTGCGCAGGGCAGGGCATAGCGAAGGGCGGCTGAACGCGACCCGAACAGCGCTGGGCTTTTACAGCAGCAATGGCTGGCAAAGAATTGATGCCGCTCAGGGGGGCTGCGGCACAGCCTGCATCCCGATGCGAAAATCCCTTCTCTGACTGCAGCTGCTTCTTTCTGGTTGCAAATACCCAGGGGTGAATTGGCCATACGGCCAAGAGGGGCAGCGCCCCGTCCTTGCGTCCAATTGCACCGCTCTGCGCCATAGTTCTTGAGGCCGCTCCGGCATAAAGCTATGCGAGGACCAAAGGAGATCCCGATGCCGCAGTTTCTGAACACCGCCGATTCCGATTTCGAACAATCCTTCGCCGTGCTTTTGGGCGCCAAGCGCGAGGATAGCCCGGATGTGGACGCTGTCGTGGCCAGGATCATCGCTGACGTGCGCGACCGCGGCGATACGGCGCTGGTGGAGCTGACAGCGAAGTTTGATCGGATGGAGCTGGAGCCTGCGCAACTGCGGATTGCCGATGCAGAGGTGGAGGCGGCCATCGCCACGGTTTCTGCTGAAGAGCGTCAGGCGCTGGAACTGGCGGCCGACCGCATCCGCGCCTATCACATGCGCCAGATGCCGGAAGATGCGCAGTGGACTGACGAGGCCGGCGCAACGCTGGGCTGGCGCTGGTCGGCAGTCTCGGCAGCTGGGCTTTATGTTCCGGGCGGGCTGGCCTCCTACCCGTCTTCGGTGCTGATGAACGCGATCCCGGCCAAGGTTGCAGGCGTGCAGCGGCTGGCGGTCACGGTTCCAACCCCGGACGGGCAGATCAACCCGCTGGTGCTGCTGGCCGCAAAGATTGCAGAGGTGGATGAAATCTACCGGGTTGGTGGCGCACAGGCGGTGGCGGCGCTGGCCTATGGCACTGAAACTATCGCTCCGGTCGATAAGATCACCGGCCCGGGCAATGCCTTTGTTGCAGCTGCCAAGCGGCGGGTGTTCGGCAAGGTCGGCATCGACATGATCGCCGGGCCGTCTGAAATCCTGGTGATTGCGGATAAGAACAACAACCCTGACTGGATCGCGCTGGATCTGATGAGCCAATCCGAGCATGACGAAAGCGCCCAGTCAATTCTGATCACCGATGACGAAGGATTTGGCTTGGCTGTGGCAGCGGCGGTGGACAAGCGTCTGGAAACGCTGGAACGCCGCGCAATTGCCGGCCCCTCCTGGCGGGATTTCGGTGCGGTGATAACAGTGCGGGACCTGGATGAGGCGGCGGCGCTGTCCAACCGCATTGCACCGGAACATCTGGAGTTGTGTGTCGCCGATCCGGTGGCCTTGAGTGAAAAAACCATCCACGCAGGCGCCATCTTCCTGGGTCAATACACGCCCGAAGCCATTGGCGACTACGTCGGCGGCCCGAACCATGTGCTGCCGACGGCGCGTTCGGCCCGGTTTTCCTCCGGATTGTCAGTTCTGGACTTCCTCAAGCGCACGACCCTTAGCCAGATGACATCGGACGCGCTGAGGGCAATTGGCCCGGCGGCAGAAATTCTGGCTCACAGTGAAAGCCTGCAGGCGCACAGTCTTTCCGTCACCGCCCGGCTGGATGCGCTGAACAAGTAAGCGGAGCAGGGGCGCTGCCCCTCTGCGCGAGCCGCGCATTCACCCCGGGATATTTTCCGCCAGATGAAAGGGATCCGCGCCCCGGGCCCGCCGGGGCGCTTCACCTGGCGCGGTCATCGGCGTCCCCGCCTGTACCGCGAGACTAGGGTCGCCAAGTTTGGTTAATGATCCGTTGCTTCATCTGGCCACAAATATCCCCGCCGGAGGCCGCAAGTCATTTTTCCCGGAAAAATGACGCAGCACTCAATAGTGCGCGGTATAGCCGCCATCCACAGCCAGCACCTGCCCGGTGATGTAGGACGCGGCAGGGGAGGCGAGGAACAGGATGGCGGGCGCCAGTTCCTCAGGCTCGCCCCAGCGGCCGAGCGAGGTGGCGATTTTCAATTTCACTGCAATTTCCGGATCAGCGGCCGCGGACATGTTGGGGCTGGTTTTGAAGAAACCCGGGGCAATGGCATTCACTGTGATGCCTTTGGGGCCAAGCTCCGCCGCCAGTGCCTTGGTCATGCCGTTGATACCGGCTTTGGCTGTTGTATAGGCCGCATCCCCGGATTGCGCGATGAGGCCGGCAATCGAGGATATGTTGATGATGCGGCCATACCCCTTTGGTGCCATTTGGGCGGCGGCCAATTGCGCAAGGCGGAACGGGGCGATCAGATCAACATCCCATAGCGCTTGCAGATCGGATCGCGTGAATTCCGCTAGGCTGCGCCGGTCCCGCTGCCCCACATTATTGACCAGAATGTCGAGACCGCCTTCACCAGCGATGCCTTCGAATGCCGCGGTTGCAGATCCCTCATCAGCCACATCCAGAACCAATGCGCGGGCCTTTCCAGGCATCTGGCTCAAGGCCTCTGCCACCCTCTTTTCATTGCGTCCGTTCACCCAAACCTCGGCCCCGGCTTCAGACAGAAGGCGGGCAGCGGCAAACCCCAACCCGTCTGTGGAGCCGGTCACCAGCGCGCGCTGGCCTTTGAGGGAAAACTGATCAAGCCCTGTCATCATCCTGTCTCCTGTTGCTGGCAAGCTGTTCGTGCAGGCGTGGCCTGTCAAGCACTGCCGCAAACCGGCATATCATTGACGCCTGCTGCTGCATTGCCCCAGGCACGCCGGTGCGATAGTCATGGCCGGACGCCTCAGCGCATATTAGAGACAAAGACCCATGAGCCGCATCAGCCATATCGAACTTGACGACTGCAACCTGCCGCCTCCGACGCCTGAGATTGAGCAGGAGCGCAAGGTGGCGATTTACGACCTGATCGAACAGAACAGCTTTGCTCTGCCGTCCCGAGAGGACCGCGATCTGCCGGAGGGACCGTATCATCTGGGCCTGGCGATCCGTGACAAGCGGCTGGTCTTCGATATCAACACCGAAACTGGCGAGAAAGCAGCAGAGTTCCACCTGTCGCTGTCGCCGTTCCGTCAGGTGGTCAAGGACTACTATCAAATCTGCGAAAGCTACTTCAGCGCGGTGAAAACCATGCCGCCCAGTCAGATCGAGACCATCGACATGGCGCGGCGCGGCATCCACAACGAAGGCAGCCGGGTTCTGCAGGAGCGGCTGGAAGGCAAGGCCGAAGTCGACACCGACACCGCCAGACGCCTGTTCACCTTGATCTGCGTCTTGCATTTCGGAGGCTGACGGGTGGAGGAGCTGCCGCAGTCCATTCTGTTCTGTTGCGACCACAATTCGGTCCGCTCTCCGATGGCCGAGGGCATCATGAAGAAATTCTATGGCACCGGCACCTATGTGCAGTCCGCTGGTGTCAAGAACGACATGGAGATCGACGGTTTCGCCATCGCGGTCTGCCAGGAAATCGATGTCGAGCTGTCGCGCCACCGGTCGCGCTCGTTTGACGAGATGGAACGCTGGGGCGATGACCTGTCGTCCTTTGATCTGGTGGTGGCGCTGTCGCCGGCCAGCCAGCGCCGGGCGCTGGAACTTACCCGTTTTTTTCACCTCGATGTCGAATATTGGCCGATTATGGACCCTACCGGGCTCGGCGAGACACGCGCAGCCAAGCTAGATGTCTACCGGCAATCACGGGACCAAATCATCCAGCACTTGAAGAGCCGCTGGGGTGAACCGACGGAGAGAACATGACCGATACCATCGCGCGCTATTTCGCAGCCTTCAACGCCGGCGACACCGGCGCCATGCTGGACTGCCTGGACGGCCAGATCGCCCACCATGTGAACGAGGGCAAAATCCGGATAGGCAAAGATAAATTCGCAGAATTCTGCGCTCACATGAGCCGCTGCTATAAGGAAGAGCTGACCGATATGGTGATCTTTTCCAACGGCGACGGCACCCGCGCGGCGGCGGAGTTCATTGTGAATGGCACCTATCTGGTGACCGACGAAGGCCTGCCGGAAGCCAAGGGCCAGACCTACCGGCTGCCGGGCGGCTCGTTCTTTGAGCTGAAAGACGGCAAGATTTCCCGCGTCACCACCTATTACAACCTCGCGGACTGGACCGCCCAGGTCTCTGCCGGATGACCATCCGGGTCGAAGCAACAACCGGTGTGGCGCTGGAGGCCGCGCTGGACGATGTGGCACACCTGCGCATCAAAGTCTTCCGCGCCTGGCCGTATCTCTATGATGGCGACTTGGCATATGAGCGGGAATACCTGCAAAACTACCGTGACAGCCCCCGCGCCGTGGTGGTCGGAGCTTTTGACGGTGAAACCCTGGTCGGGGCCTCCACCGGCGCACCGCTGAGCGATCATGCGGATGATTTCGCGGCGGCGTTTGAGGGCACGGGCATTGATCTGAACGGCGTCTTCTACTGCGCCGAATCCGTGCTGCTGCCGGAATGCCGCGGGTCTGGGGTCGGCCACGGTTTCTTTGATGCGCGCGAATCCCATGCCCGCAAGCATGGGTTCAGCAAGACCGCCTTTTGCAGCGTGCAGCGCCCGGCGGACCACCCGTTGCGGCCTGCGGATTACGCGCCGCTGGACCCGTTTTGGCGCAAGCGCGGCTATGCCCCGCTTGAGGGTGCCATCGCGCATTTTTTCTGGAAGGACGTGGATCAGCCCGGGGAAACCAGCAAGCCGCTGCAGTTCTGGATCCGGGATCTGTAAAGGGGGCAGGCGCCCGCGCGGGCGCCTGTTTACGCTGCTTTGCGCTGCTTCAGACGCCTTCTGGCCGCGCTGCCTGCACTTCTTCCTGTGCGATCTTCTGCTGAGTTGCGTACAGCTTCACGGAATCGCGGGCATCGTCGAAGGTGCGCTTGGCTGCTGTGACTGCCTTGCCGGCCGCAACATATTCCTTCTTGTTGTAGTCTTCCTGTTTGAACTGCTTGTAGTTCTCCGCCAGTTCCTTGAACAGTTTGGGCAGGGCGCCTTTCACGTTCTTGGCGTGCGCATCGATCTTGTAGGCTTTGGTCAGATCGCGGATGCCCTTGCCGGCCTGAGTTTCGATCTTGGGGCGGTCGGCGCCTTCCTTGTTATAGGCGCCCTTCCAAGCCTTCTTGATCGCTTCCAGTTTGTCCAGCGCGGCGTTCACATCCTTGGAAATATCCAGGCAAGCGGCTTCGATCTTCTTGCCGCGCACCTCAGCTGCCTTGATCTCCTTAAGGATCAGCTTGCGGGTCTCTTCATGCTCCTTCTTGAGCTTTTCCAGATGCTTGTCGGTTTCTTCATTTTCCTTCTCGACCTTCAGCTGCTGCACCATCTGCTTTTGCTTGATCTTGTCCGCATTGCGGGCCAGCTCTGCTGCCGCATCCTCTCGCTTTTCGATCAGCTTGGCATAGGCCAGGCACAGGTCCCTGCTGTGCGATTGCAGCTTGCCGCATTTGCCGCGTGCCTTCAGCATCGCATTGGCAAGCATGCTGAACGCCTGCACGATGTCAGGCATCTGGTCCAGATCTGCCTTGGACGGATCGCCCGACGGCGGCACCCCCATTTTCTCCAGCAGATCCATATACTTGCCCACGCCACTGCCCTTGCAGGCGCCGGCCCGGTATTCGCGCCAGAATTTGGTGCGGAAGCCTTTTTTGGGAAGATCGGCAATGACGCCTTTCAGATTCCTGTCATCAAGTTTGGTCGCCAAGGGAGTGGTCCTTTTTCAAATCAACAAATGAGTGTCTGCGCCCGAGAATGGCCAAATTGCCGCGTAACACCAAGACGGAACGCTGGATGCAGCTGTTTTCGTTGCAAAAATGCGCATCCTTTTCGAACTATTATTGCGGATCGGTCCGGCGGCAACTGCAATCTGTATACCGCCCCGTCTTGCGCCGGGCGCCTTTGCAGGGCAATCCTGCCGCAAGGCCGCACCGGGATGCGGCTGCCGCCCGCCGGAGAGACCGCATGAAAATCGCCACCGCCGCCTATCCGCTCGACTGGCTCGACAGCTGGGCACAGTATGAGGATAAGCTGGCCGCCTGGGTGGCAGAGGCTGCCGGAAACGGCGCCGATTTGCTGGTATTCCCTGAATACGGCGCGATGGAGCTGTCAACGCTGGACGGCGCGGCGGTTGCCGCCGATCTGGAGCAGTCGATCCATTCGGTGTCGGAAAAGATGGAGGATGCTGCCGCGCTGCATCTGCGGCTCGCCGCCGAACACGGGGTGCATATCCTGGGCGCCTCCGCGCCGGTGAACAGCGGGCTCACCCGGCCGGTGAACCGGGCAGAGCTTTACACGCCCGCAGGCAAACGGGATCATCAGGACAAGCAGATCATGACCCGGTTCGAGCGCGAGGACTGGGGCATCATGGGAGGCGGGCCGCTCAAGATTTTCGATACCGCGCTGGGCAGAATCGGGGTGCTGATCTGCTATGACAGCGAATTCCCGCTGCTGGGGCGTGCGCTGGCGGAATCAGATGTGATTCTCGTTCCTTCCTGCACCGAGGCGCTGGCCGGATACTGGCGGGTGCGCATCGGTGCCATGTCGCGGGCGCTGGAAAACCAATGCGTGACCGCCATGGCATCCATCGTCGGCACCAACGAGTGGTCCGAAGCGGTGGACCTGAACACCGGTACCGGCGGCATTTTCGGCCCGCCGGACAAGGGCTTCCCCGGCACTGGCGTTCTGGCCGAGGGCACACTGAACCAGCCGGGCTGGACCTACGGCGAGGCCGACCTGGAGGCCATCGCCCATGTGCGGGCAGCTGGCGGGGTGCTGAACCGGCTGCATTGGGAAGAACAAATGCCGCGGGTGAAATCGGTCACAAAGGCCGCTCTTTGCTGATTGAGCCCTTGAAATATTGGAAAAATGACCCCATTTAGGCGCACGTCCCGCAGTTTGCGGGCTAACCCAATGATGGAGACAACATGGCCAAGGAAGATACGCTCGAATTTCCCGGTGTCGTGAAGGAACTCCTGCCTAACGCGACGTTTCGGGTCGAGCTTGAGAACGGCCATGAGATCATCGCGCATACGGCAGGCAAGATGCGCAAAAACCGCATCCGTGTTCTGGCAGGCGACAAGGTCCAGGTGGAAATGACCCCCTATGACCTGACCAAGGGCCGGATCAACTATCGCTTTAAGTAAGCTGTTGATTTGGAAGAAATATCAAGGCCCGGCATTCTGCCGGGCTTTTGTTTTGAAGCGGCCCTGGGGGCCGCTGCCTCCGGCGGGGATATTTCGGGCAAGAGGAAAAGACCCGGCCTGCTTTCCCGCTGAGGGAATTCGCCTTATGACAGGCGCAAAGAGGTAAGAGGGCCACGGCATGGCATTTATCCTGGGATCGGGCAGCCCTAGGCGGCTGCAATTGCTGGCGCAGCTTGGCGTGCATCCGGACGAGGTGCGCCCGCCGGAAATTGACGAAACACCGCAGAAGGGCGAGCTGCCGCGCGCCTATTGCACCCGGGTGACACGGGAAAAAACCCAAGCCGTCCCCGCCGGGGCTGAGGACGTTGTGCTCTGTGCGGACACCACCGTGGCGCTTGGCCGCCGCATCCTGGGCAAACCGCGCGATGCGGGCGAGGCGGCAGAATTTCTGCTGGCCCTGTCAGGCCGCCGCCACCGGGTGATCACCGCCGTTGCTGTGCGCCGCGGCGGCCATGTCTGGGAGAAGGACGTGGTCAGCCAAGTGAAGATGAAAAACCTCTCCGACGAGGAGTTGAACGCGTATCTCGCCACAGGCGACTGGAAAGGCAAGGCCGGCGCTTATGCCATCCAGGGACCAGCGGGAGCCTTCATTCCATGGATCAGCGGCTCCTTCACCGGGATTGTCGGGTTGCCGTTGTCCGAGACTGCCAATCTTTTGCGCGCCGCCGGGCTGCCGCTGTACCAGGAGGCCGCCGCATGAAGGGCCGCACCATCATTCTCGACCACATCCAGGACCGTGAAGCCGCAGCACTGATGGTGGACGGCAAACTGGAGGACTTCCTGGCCGAAAGCGACGCCCCCGCGCCCGGCACCATCTACCGCGCCCGCGCCGACCGGCCGGTCAAGGGGCAGGGCGGCATGTTCCTGACCACGCCTGACGGCCCGGCCTTCCTGCGCCAGGTCAAAGGACTGGCACCTGGCCAGATGATCCTGGTGCAGGTCTCCGGCTATGCCGAACCGGGCAAGGCCATTCCGGTAACACAGAAGCTGCTGTGCAAGAGCCGCTATGCCATTGTCACGCCGGAGGCACCGGGTCTGAACATCTCGCGCAGCATCCGCGACGAGGACGAGCGCGACCGGCTGCTGGAGATTGCACATGAGGAAATGGGCGAGTCGGGTTACGGCCTGATCCTGCGCTCTGCCTGCGCCGGCGCGGACAGCGAAGAGATCGCCGAAGACGTTGCTGCCATGGCGGCGCTGGCGGCGCAGGTAATGCAGGATGAAGGTTCCGAGCCGGAGGTATTGGCCGAAGGTGACACCCCCCATCTGCTGGCCTGGCGGGACTGGGTGGAGCCTGCTGATGTTGAGCGCGAACCCGGCGGGTTCGAACGCCTGGGCGTACTGGATGCGCTGGACATTGCACAGGGTATCCGCGAGCCGCTGCCGGGCGGCGCCTTCCTGTTCATCGAGCCGACCCGCGCCCTGGTGGCGGTGGATGTGAACACCGGCTCGGATACTTCGCTTGCGTCGGGGGTTAAGGCCAATATGGCGGCGGCCAAAGTCCTGCCCCGGGCCTTGCGGGTGCGCGGTCTGGGCGGCCAGATCATCCTGGACCTGGCCCCGATGCCCAAGAAGGACCGGCGCGGCTTTGAAACCGCGCTGCGGGCCGCCTTCCGGGCCGATTCCGAAGAAACGGTTCTGGCTGGCTGGACCAACCTCGGCCATTTTGAGTTGCAGCGAAAGCGCGGTCGCATTGCCCTGAATGAGGTGCTGAAATGAGCTGCCCGATCTGCGGCGGGGAAACGCAAAAGACACACCGGCCTTTCTGTTGCAAGCGCTGTGCTGATATCGACCTCGGGAAATGGCTGACCGGTGCCTATTCAGTGCCCAGCCAGGACCTGGAAGACATTGAAAACGCTCTGGAAGAAGCTGGCCGCGCGCAGGCGCCGGAAAAAAATCCGCAGCAAACCCGCCATTAGTGTTTTTCTTTGCAAAACCCTCTGGACACCGCCGCGCGCCCGGCATAGAAGGCCCCCACCCAAGGCGAACAGCCTTCCCGTGCCCGGGTAGCTCAGGGGTAGAGCAGTGGATTGAAAATCCTCGTGTCGGTGGTTCGATTCCGCCCCCGGGCACCACTTCAAATCATTGAAATGTTTGAAGTTTTCGCAAAGTGAAGATCTGTTGCGAAAACCGGACATGTACATGGGGACGTACTGGGGACGCACTTTCTCTTGCGTGGCCATCGGGGTCGCTACCACCTTCCAATTACCGTCAAAGCGTCAGCGAGAGAAGGGAAACGATCCTTTCTGATAGAAACCCGCGTTGAATGATTCGGGCGGTAGTCACCGGCGTGAGGGGGCAGCCGACTTTGGGCCAACTGCACTCTCCCCGGTATAGAAGATGTTGCAGGAACAGACGCCATCGGTGAGGCCGTCATTGGGCTTTGGTAGACTCAGGCGCCACTGTTGCCAGGCGATGAGAACAAGGAAGCCTTGCCTCTTACGCACAACACATCAAGTTGTGGTTAGTCTCCTCAACTGAAAGTATCCGGCTTGGGGAAATCCTGATGACCGGCATACATCGCATACCCGGCGCAGTTCGCATACTTGGCGTAACCTGCACGGCGGGCATACGGGGCGAACGGAGCCTTCACCCAGCCCGACTTCGCATAGTTTGTTATGAGTCGATTTTGGTTCATCACCTCTCCAAGATACCTTCCATCTCGACCGTAGACGTCATCACCGCAGAACTTGCCGACATGTTTGCCGTCGTGCGTCCACAGTTCATAACCGTCTCGGTAGCCGAAGCATTCACCGCTCCAAGTCCACATCCAATCCATACTTCACCTCAATCGCACTGTTTCTCAGCGAAAAGTAGAAGCGCACATGAAACAATCCAAGGGTGATTCCTCCATATGCCGCTGCCAATTGACGTTAGTTGGACAGTGCGGTGGCAAGGGCTGGAATGAACCCATTGCCGCCCTTTCTTCCCGCCATGGTTTCTGAATACGCACGAGGCTACTTGCAGCCCAAGGTCGAGTTCGGCCTGTAAGTAGGGGCAACGGCTTCGCTCGCTTGGGCGGAATTGCGGCAGTTAGCTGCGCTTGCAGAACATTTTTCCACACGAACCCAAAGCGGACCTTCGACAGCTTTTCACTTGCCACGGTAGCATGTATCGATTTCGCCTTTCGATGGTTTGGATGGCCGTCCTCCCCGACACCATGTGGTCTGCCCGTTCTTGATCCAGAAGTGGCATCCGCATTCGTTCTTTTGATGGACCGACGGATGAATTGTAGGCCGCAACCAGAAGTCTTCTGAGATTCGCCACCGTGGTCGCTGGTTGGGGTTAAGCGAAAGATTGATGACTTCCCCGCAGCCACCCGGACACGTAAGGCACGCCCATTTCTTGATACCGCCACTTTCAACGAGGGTGAGCCTATCTGCCTTCATTTTCGACCGGTCCGGCAAGCTTGAAACGCGTGTCGTAAGAAAATCAAAACGCAAGAGGCATAGCTGTCGCAGGAGGCGTGAAATAATACTTTTCATGTCAGGTTACCATGTCCAGAAACGGGTACACATCCCCTCGGCCGAGAGTCGCTGCCTGATTGCAACACGGGCAGTCCGGTCTGGGTTCTACGAAGGGCCTTCGTTCGTCTCTGGCGTGAAAGCGCCGAATGCGGGTTGGAAGCATACCGGCTTCTCCTGCAAGACCAGTCACGCCAGCGAGCCACTCGTTCACTGCCATCGTCGCCGCCTCGGTCGTAAAGGTGACCACAGCCGGGGAAGGATCGCCTTCGCCCAACACGTAAGCTTCTTCTTTAAGCCGATCATAAGCGTCAGGGTCATTGCGTCTCATGGATTCCTCGCGCGCGCGCCGCGGATCGAGGTAACCGCCGCACAGAAGGCAAGGGTGCCCCGGCACCAGTGTCGAGACGCGGGCGAAGAGATCATATGCTGCGCCCGTCCGCCGCTGCATCGCAAGCCCAACATCGATAACGGGGATGCCATAGAACCGCGCGAAGCGATTTAGAAACAACCGCCCGGCGTGGTCATCTGTGCAACAAAAAATCACATCGCAGGCTTTGAGCGCATCCCAAGTTGCTGGGTGTCCGGCCCAGGCATCCACACTCACCAACGTCATGCCGAGGCCCGAATCCTCGACGGTTCGCGTGTGAATGGCGGTCTTCGGCAACTTCGCATCGACATCTGAGCGCCGCCCACCATGAAGGCGGTTGAGATTTGTCTCGTCTATGATGTCCTTGTCGAATTGGACGGCCTCCTGAACTCCAAGCCGCAACAGCAGGGGCAAAAGGGCGCTTCCGGTCGCGCCGCCCCCGGCAACCCCACATCGGAAGCCAGAAAGTTGACGTGTGGCTTCCTTCCCGAAGAGCCGGACTTGGCGATCCAGAAAATCTGCCGGCGTTCCCTTCAGGCCCGAGATTTGCAGGCGCGGACCGACATGCAGGATCCGACCGAGGCCCTCGGCCTTGTCCGCCTGCGCCCAGATGCGTGCAGCGATATCGCCGTTTCCGGCGATGACCACACTGATCAACCCTGGCATCCCTTTCAGAGCAGCGGTGCGTGCAAGCTCGGCTTCGTTGCGGTTGTCCTGCTCGGAGAATTTGGCATGACCCTTGGGATGAGTATGAACGAGGGCAGGAATGAGGCCGTTCGCCTTAGCCTCGTTCAGGAGCCGCATGAAGCCATCGGTCTGCCAAGTAACATGCCGCGCTGATGCTGATATTAGATCGTCATCGCCGATTGCGTGGAAACGATGTGACACCAGACGCCGCCGCGGTTGATTTGTCCAAGGATCGGCTTCGATATCGGCGATACCAAAGAGCATGTAGGCGGAGCGCTCCGACCCGGCTCCTGCCGTCAGCAGGGACCGGATTTGCGACCTGTGCGGGCCCAAAAGGATGAGGTCCGAAGCACGCATTAGGCTTGGGCCTCCGCCAACGCAGTTTGAACGCGTGCGACCATAGTCTGAAGACCATCGATCCCTGGCCGCCAGGCGTTGTTGTGGCGTGACCACCGCTGCCATACGCGACCACCGAAGCGGTGCTCAACGGTACAGGCCTTTGGCACTTGCCCGGTGCCTGCCAAAGTCAACTTCGGCGCGACGTAGAACATGTCGGGCGGGCAGTCCGGATATCCCCTGGGAAGCAGGATCAGAACATCTGCCGCCGTGTGTTCGTACTTGCCGTCCGGCAGCGGCAGGCCCTTCAGGACGATCCCCGTGTTGACACCCTCTGTCACCACTTCGAACTCGTAACCATGACCGGAAAGATAGGTCTGATCTTTTGACGGAAGGGCATCCCCTTCCGTCGTCTGATCGATCAGCGACACGAACCGCTCAACACCGGCATCGGCCAGATTGATAACATCCGTATCGGTGATCTTTTTGTCATGCTGTCCCGGGATCTCTTGCCACAGGTTGTAGTTGGGCGGCAATTTGGCCAGCTTGCGCAGCACGAAGCCACTGATGCAAGCCCGGGGCCATTCGAGATCGGCGTCGTCGATCTTGAACTTGAAGCTCCGATCCGAACGGGCCACCAGCACCTTCTCGACACCCCGACCGCGCAGGTCATAGCTTTCGTCGAGCCGGATGTCTTCGAAGTCGCCATTGGGCAGGATCGCGATGGCCACATGCTCGTCGACCGGGTGACCACCGGCAGCTTCGATCAACTGACGCCCCAGCACTTTGGGATCGTCGAAGGCATGATCTTTGAAGTTGAGGTTTTCATCGGCGATCCGAACCCGGAACGTCATCTTACCTGTATGCTTGTTCATTGGCTGAATTCCTTCTTTTGCCATCATCAAAGAGATGGTTTGCACCACCCTTAGGGTTATGAAGAACATGGAATTGAGATTCGCGTCAATGTTTTTCATAACCCTTCTAGTTACGCAAAATTTGTTGACAACTAGTGGGGGTTCCGATAACGGGATAGGTTATGAAAAGGAGCCGCCCAAGACGCTCCACACTACGCGAGGCGGGAATGCAGATTGGTTTTGCTACGGATGAGCTTTGTCAGCTCTGCAATTCTAGCCGTAGGCTGATAAAGTCTTTCGGGGTCGACACAGGGGGGCGCGTGATGGATCTTCTGCATTTTCTGGATGCAGCTCCCACACTAGCCGACTTGAGCACTTCGCCGCCAATTCTAAGAAGAAAAAGGAAAGGATATCGACCTGCACACTACTCGGTTGGACGAGTGGGCAATGGGCAATTACTTCTTGTTCCGGCGGTAACCTCTGCTGACCTAGCCGACGTAGATCGAGTCAACATCATTTCTGTGGGAGGAAGAGTCTGATGGCGACGCATTCAAACCAATTTCAGCCAGATTTTGCCCCCAAGGCACCGGGCGAATATTTGAAGATGTTTCTCGAAGAACGAGGAATAAAAATAGTTGATTTCGCGCGGCGGACCGGTAGACCGACCAAAACAATCAGCGAGATCATTTCAGGAACTGCTTCTATCACTCCAGACACTGCTTTGCAGTTTGAGAAAGCTCTGGGAGATAGTGCAAGTTTTTGGCTTAATCTGCAGACTAAGTACCAACTTTCCCAAGCTCGTGCAAAGGACCAAGCTGCGGCCAAAGATGAGGTCACTGTTGCTTGGGCCAAAAAATTCAACATTAATGAGATGCTTCGTCTGAGACTGTTAGAAAACAAGCCGAGCAACGGCTTGCTTGTCGATGCCATCTTGCGCGCTTTTGGTGTCAGCAGTGTTCCAGCGTGGGAGGCACATTGGAACGAACGGCTCAGTCTTTCGCGCTTTAAACAACAAGAACACGCGAAAATCGATCCATATAACGTCGCTGTTTGGCTTCGATGCGGCGAACTGATTGCCAACGAAATCGAAACCGCGCCGCATTCTGCTTCTGGATTTCGAACCGCGCTCACGAAAGCCAGGGATATGACCAAGAGCCCGTTCCGAAAGTCCTCGAAGTCTCTAGTAGATGACTGCGCGGAAGTTGGCGTAGCAATTGCATTCGTTCCCTCTGTACCCAAGACCGGGTTAAGGGGATGTGCATATTGGGCAAGCAAAGACAAGGCCGTCATTGCAGTGAGCGACAGAATGAAATCTGAAGAAAGAATGTGGTTTTCGTTCTTCCATGAGGCCTGCCATATTCTGGAACATAGCAAGCGTGCTGTTTTTATTGATCATGATCAGAATAATGCAGACCAAACCTTGGACGTTGATATTGAACAGGAAGCCGACAACTTCGCTGCCGAGTTTCTAGTTACAAGCCGGGTGGTCAACGCCTTTCGCAACAGCTTTTCAATAAGTCATCATGCTATCAGCGAAGACAGTTTTCGAGCATTTGCAAAGCAGAACGATGTATCTGCAGGGCTCCTATTGGAGAGGCTTCAATACGAAGGGATTATCCCTCAAAACTCGCGCCTTAACTCAAAGATAAAGAGAAAGCTCGAGTTTCAATTGTAGTGGAAGTCAGGCTGCGGAAGTTTTGGCCGCGCAGCGAAAATCCGGTTTAACAGACCGCGGCGCAGCACATCGCTATTTCGACATAAAGGCAGCTTTGGGCCGAGGCTGTGTAAAGTGTGGATACTGACCCCCATGTTGGCGTTTGGTACTAATCTAGAACGGAGGCGGTGTTACGGGCAGACCTCAAATCAGGGGGGCTGATGCAACGCTTGCCAATCTCCAAAACTAGCGAGTCATCTGATCGCTCCAAGCAACTTTGGCATCAGCGCTGACTCGGCAATGGAAGGAATTGCATGTAGCCGATCGAATGCAGCCAAATGCCTGGCCAATGTCCTTGCAAGGTCAGCGCGCCCATGCGGTGGACGGCTGATCGTTGAGCGGAGCTCCCTGTCCAATTTCTGGGCCCACTCAAGGCTGATATCTTGCGGATCCACTCCCGGTTTCCACCCTAGCACCTTAGGCACCGGGTTCTCCTTGAATCCCACGCCGGCACCGACAACGAGACTTTGCAGCTCTTTCCAGGCCGGTGTCCAAGGAAGCGCAAGAAATTCCCGGAGCGAAATGATCTTGCCCATGTACTCTGTGATCTGTTTCTCAGGGGCGCTCCAGTCCACGCTTTCCAGTTTCGTGAACACCAGGCCACGTAGAGGCATCGTGTCATCTGCTCCCAGGGCCTCTGTGAGGACCCCAGCGGCCAGCAGCATTTTTCGGCCCGTCGACGCTGCAACTCCCATTTCGGCAAGTGTAGTCCGTAACTCGTCTTCGATACGTGCAGGAAGCCCACCGTGCCGTTCTCTCCGTTTCCGCAGTGGCGAGATATGTTCGAAGCCTGGTATGCAGCGAAGCGTCGAAACACCTGCATTCAAGGGGTGGAGCCGGTCTAGAGGGCAAGTTTCGCGGATCGTTTCCAGCCAATGTTGAGTGATACCAGAAGGAGGGAGACCGGCTTTGATCGCTTCAGACTTTAAATACCAAAGAGGGCTTGGTCCTTCAGAACTCCTGCTGTCATTTTTTAGGTTCCGGTACACAGCAGTCCAAGCTGAACGAACCGGATCTATTGGCTTTGGGGCCTTCGGTTTCTGCGGGGGGCTGCGGCGAATGCTCAGGGGTTCTAGGGGCAAGAGAGCTGGAGGAACTACACTGCGAAAGCCGTCGAACTGCTCGCAGCCGCGGCGGCATTGGGCAGGCATCGAGTCTATCTTGTACCCGGCGATGAGCTGCCGGACCCACGCTGTTGTCAGCCGCCATGGGGCAATGCCCTGCTGGCTCGCCGGTTTTGATAGAGCCCACAAAAAACTGGTCTCGCAACCCGCCTCTCGTGCTGCCTTGCGGAGATTTTTCCAAGCTTGCTCAACCTCGGTCAGCCGGTAGTCCCGCCCGCCGATTCGGCACATCACTGTGTTGATATAGTTATGAAGGCAATGGTCAGTGATTTCAGGCACCCCGACGTCATTGGGATTGGGCAGGCTGGCGAGGGCTTTGCGCAGATCTTCCAGAGTATCGGTTTCCCCGTTAAGACTGCCGCCTGCTATGGCAAGGCGGTGGACGTAGTCGAGCGTGCAGCGCGTGCTTCTTTCGAACAGCTCAGAACGTGCCCTTTCAATGTCTGGAGCCATCGGAACCAAAGCCCGGTGATCGCGAAGGCCCGGCAGCGGTTGCGGCTTGATCAGAGGAAGCAGCCCTGTCTGCAAGACCGCGTCATTGTCAAAGAGGTGCCTGAATGCGTTCACTCCCGCTCTAAACCGGGGGCGCTTAATGTTATCCAGCCCCTCATATGTTGCTCTGATCACCGCATCGGTCACATCTTCTGGCTGCATTGTGGCGGGCAAGTACAGGGGCAGATCATAAAACCTGGCACCGGATGATTTGCAAAACAAGCGTTCCGCCCGTGCAAGCGAGCTCCAGGACGCCCCGTCAGTATTCCCGGGGACAGCCCGCATCTGGGCATCCAAAATCGTCCTTCGCCAAGCCTGATAGTGCGATGCACCATGCCAGAAGCAAAGCTGTGCAGGCGTTTCAAAAGGGTAGGCAAGCGCAAAGGCAGGTGCTGACATGTCCAAGGCCGGGACCGGTACGCCTTCTACTTGCGCAAGCAGTTCGATTGCGACCTGAGCCAAAAACGCTTCATCTCCGCCTAGGAAGCACCCGCTGGAAACTGCGGTGTAGATGTCCGAAATCTTCATTTTTGAACCTCTTGTGCCGTTTCAAGGCTGCGGATCTGCTTCAGAAGATCGTCAGTCAGCAGTTCTGACCGCCTGTTGGCGGCTGCATATTGAACGCGCTGGATAGCGGCTTGCCGTACCCTTTTCGCCTGGTATCTCAGTGCAGTCTGTGGGGATGTCTGATGCGCCATGGCCATTGTATCGCGCGTTCCGGCTTCTCCACGGCTGATAGCTTGGTCGGTGTGGAGCATCGTCCTCGCTGTCGTAAGGGATGTTCCCGCGAAGGTCTTGAAGAGCCGGGGGATGTATGTCGGGCTTGTGCATTTCCCGCGCTCGCGCACGAAAAGGGGGCCGCCGGTCTTCATCGCTTGGTTGCGTAATTCGGGAAGGTGCCGTGCATCATGGTCACCCTGCACCACGACGTCGATGTACCGTCCGAATTCCGGCTCAAGAGCGACGACGAGACGGTCTGTGTTGCGCCGCTGGGTTTTCGAGATTCCGGTATCAATGACCCAGGTGCCGGATTCCCAGACCAGCGTATCGTTCAAGGTTAGTATCGCGTCTGCATTCCGGAGCGGCACGATGCTGAAAATGCCGAGGATCGCACCTGCGTTGCGGAGCAAATGGCGGCGGTCTGCCCGTGTTTCCAGGGAAGCACGCAACAAGAGCGCGTCAGCCTTGTCCAAGACGCGTAGGGTCGTGTTGCCGGCGTCGAGAAGCGCCTGGAATTTCAGGGCATCCTGCCCTTTCTCGTAGAGTGAATAGCGCGTCAGGCGTTTAAGCAGGTACGCGGTATCTTCTTCGGAAACAATGCCGCTGTAGCGGGCGAAGCGGTGAAGCTCCTCCGCCGTTGCCCGCATCGTGGCCCACCGGATACCATGCGCTCGCAAGCGGAGCCGGGTTTCAAGGCCGGCGAGATAATGGTCAACAACCTCAGAGGAGAGAGCCGGGTTCAAACCAGCCTCTTGTGCCGACCAAGCAAGCTGGCATAATTTTTGACACATACGCTGCAGAATGCCCTGAGACGGGACCGCCGCTCTATGCCCCGGTAATCCTTGTGAGGCACGCCGCAGGATTTCCTGCCAGGCATCCGGCAGCTCCCACGGATTAATCGAAACGTATCGTGCCCGCGCATTGGCTCGGTATTCGCAGGGATCCCGTTGCACGACCGTCGACTTCATTGCCGTTGCCGCCGGAGCGGGCGCGGAGGATGGCGCCGGCAACAGACAGATCGCTCGGGAGACGTTGGCGGTTTCAGAAGGCAAGATTACAGCAAAGGCCTTCGCGAGGTGTTCGAGCCATGCGGCCGGATCATTGTCCGCCATCATTTTTGCCCACATGGCATAATCTGAGGGAGCCGGCCGTACAGTGCCGGATACGGCAACCTGTTCCCAGACCTGATCGGCTGCGATCAGCGAAAGCAGTGGTATAGCGTGGAGGCCTTCGATGTGCAGGAAGTGCTGCCAAACGGGCTTATCGAGGATCCGATGCCGGTTCATTCGGTCACCCCGCGCGCTTTCAGGATTTCCGTGCGCCGCCGCGCCGTGTCCTTCTGCACGTTCAGCACCGATTTCTTTGCATTAATCCAGGCATAATTGCGCTGCACGACTGCGACAGTATCGCCAAGGAGCTTGGCGAGATCCTCGATGGACCGGCGGCCATCGTTGATGTCGATCGAGCAGTAGCCATGGCGGAAGTTATGGGAGTTCATCGGCAGGCCGATCTCTGCGGACGCCTCGCTGAGCCAGAGGTAGAACGTGGCCGAGATAAACCCGGCGTCGGGTGAAGCGGCAGCCTTGAGCGGTGGAAAAAACGCATGTGTTTTGTCCGCTTCAGGGAAAAGAGGGCGGATTTCGCGCAGATAAAACGTGATGATATCCACGGCGTGATCACCCGGTCCGCGCTTCTCGATCGTGATTGCCTCGAGTTCCTCTCCGCGTTCCGAAAGATATTTGCCATTTTTAAGTTCTTCGTTCGGAAATTTGATCACTACATGAGGTGCCCGGCCGATGAGATGCAGGTGCATCGTTTTCCGAGGGCCGGAGTGCCGCATCGTGAGCATGTTTTGGCGGCGGAATGGCGCCCCCTCGAGTGCGACAGCGGAATAAGCTGCCATCAGGCCAAACATCCGTACGGTGCGCAGCGTTTTTTTGACAGCGTACCTTTTTGCATCAGGCAGAGCAGCCAGTACTTCGGGGTTCGAGAGGTGAAGCAGGTCAAGACTGTTCTGCTTCGCGGCTGCAAGTGCTTCAAGCGCGCGGCGATAATACTCGAGATGCTGAATCTGAAAGAGGGTTGTTTTCTTCGGGTCCCGCAGAAGCGCTTCACACCACCGTTTAACCCGGGGGCTCATAACCTTGCCCGCGGCCCGCCCCTCAACCAGATGCGGCAAAACCTTGCTTAGTCCGGCAACATAAGTGCCTGCATCGGGCAGGCCATTCCGCTGGAGAAGCGCGGCGATGTTTGCGGCATATCCTGCAAGTGTCCTTGCTTTAAGTGCTTCATTTTGGCCCCAGGCGGACAGGACGGCATCTATGTTTTTTTCTGAGAAAAGGCGGTTCAGAGCCGTCTCGGATAAGAGGTCAGGCTCCAGCTTGAAGAGAGTTTGCACATAGAGCGAGACGGCCGCGCTGTAAGCGGCACGCGACGGGGCCGACAGCGGCTCTGCCAGGTGTTCGTAGCGCGGGTCTTCAACTTGTTCACGTGCCGCAATATCGAGCCACGCATTAATGGCTTGCTGCAGCGGACCTGGTAGCGTGCGGAGGCGGCCAGATGGTTTTGATTCCGGGGTCACAAGGCAGGGAGGCAACAGGGGACGCAACCGGCCGATCCCCTGCAGTGTATCCAGAGCCTTCAGTCCCTTTCTCAGTGCCTTGCGCTTCGCAGCAGGTGCATTGGATAACCAGGCCTGCACCTGTTCGGCGGTCAGGGTTTTGGGCGTGATTTCCGCCGCACGGCAGATATCGATCAGTGCTGTCAACGCAATGCTGTGCTGAGGCATTACGAAACCCGCTTTCACGAGCAGCGCGATCTGGTTCTGAATATCTGCCCACTCGTCGTTGCGGGCCTTCCGTTCCAGTTTGGCAGCTTTAACTCCCGTGACAGCTTCGATGAGGCGGCGCCCCGCACGTTGAAACTGCTTGTAGCTTTCGTCCGAAATCCCCGCTGCGTGAACCAGGGCCTGCAGGCATGGCATGCTGCCGCTGAGCTTGGTGATGGTTTTCTCGTAGGTGGAGAGATCGGCCGGGAAGTTGCTAAAACTGGGACCCTCGAATCCATGTATGGAAAATGCAGCCTTCGCTTTGCGGATGTCCTGCTTCTGGCTCGGCGTGCCATGTTCTTCGGCATGGGAGACGGCGTCTTGCATGGTCAGGGGGGTGGGGGGGTCTTCGGCCATGGTGGTTTCCGCAAGATACTGGCGTTACAGGGGGGATTCGGCGTTGTCGGGAGAGCGGTAACGTTTGGTCGTAAATTTCCAAACGCCGGAAATTTACGGCTGCCCGTTACAGCTGGCGATGCCGGGAGGCCCGGGCATTACCGGTGCAAATCGCGGCAAATACGTTACCGGGCTCCGTGGGCGGAGGGCTCTTGGAGCTGTCCGGGAGCGCCTCCTGCGGCAGGAACGGGACCGGCGCGCCGAGAAGATAGGCATCCAGCTGAGCTGGGATCCAGCGGCGCCCCCGCGGCGCGGCTTGGCCAAACCCGGCGCGTGTGAGCTCGAGCGGTGCCGGGAGCAGCAAGCGGTTTTCGCAGATTGCTGCATTGATCGCAGAAGTGCTCATGCCGGTAATGCCAGACACCCAGGAGGCTTTCTGCAGAGGTTTCAGAAGCGCCTGCATTTCGTCGGCTGTGCGCGGTGCTATACCTATGATCTTCCGCATAACCTCATGCACGGAGAAACGATGGCTCTTCGCATTGCCAGTTAACTCCTTAATGCCGAAATGCGCGGTCAGCCGCGAGATGCTGTTCTTGCCAATCTGGGCCCAAGCGGCGAGTTCAGCGGTTGACATGACTGATGTAGAGGCCAACGCGATTGGCAGGATCTCTCGCGGCCAGCTTCCTGGGTCCCGGCCTGCGGACCGCTTTTCTTCATTGGCGAGTGCTTTTTGCGAAAAAGCAATTTTGTAGTCGCGGGTCACGGCAATAGTCTCCTGCTCGCCTGCTCGATGTAACTCCGAGGCGTTTTTCTAGTTTCGATCTTCGAGACGGGATGGGGTGTCCCTGTGCAGATCATACTAAAGCAGGAGCGAGGATGCCTGGATGCCTTAAGGGGTAGAAGACGGCCCCTTTGGTGGCAATTTTGGGGAAAACTCTTCGTGCGCTCTGAGAACCAGCTGATTGAGGCGAGGACATAGCTGCGCACGCGAGTTATGCGGGAGCCTCTTTGACGGAAAAAGTATTACCTAGAGGGAGATTTGCGAATTTTCATGACCCGCTATGAAACCGCGTTTACTCCGAGACGGCGGCCGCAGTCCGCTGCACCGGCAGGATACCAGTACTGAACAGTTCAAGCGCCAGATATCCTCCCCTCCGCGTTTCACGAGCGATGCCTTGGGTCGTCTTAGTCACCGGCAGCAGTGCAGGAAAGCAGGTCTCAATGCTCTAGAAGAGCCAATATCTTCTTTTCGTTGAAGTCCTCTGCAAAGAACAGGTCCAGCGCAACCTGGGCGTTTGAAGCGGTGTCTTCTGCGATCCTGCGGACCATTGCGCGCTCCTCCCAAGTCAGTTTGCCCAGGATCATCAGGTCGATGTCCGAGTGCTCGCGGAAATCCCCCTTCGCGAGGGATCCGAACAGTTCGTGCTCGATCCCTTTACCGGCCAACTGCGCATGAATCGTCTGCCAGGCGGCTATTGCCGCCTTCAGATGCAGTTGCCGACGCTGTTCCAGCAAAGCTTCGAAACGTGTCATCCGGATCTCCCTGCCCCCAAAATAGAGGCGGTTGAAGAAAATGTCAGGGGAAAGGATGATTTGCCTGACCAGCGCTGCCCTCCCGGCATGTCAGGGAAATTCCGGCCGAAGGGTGGCTTTCAGCCCTACTTGGCACCGCGGCGCCCCAGGCGAGGCCGGGAGCAACCCCCAGAGGGCGTCTTCGGCATCCTGAACCACCGTGTTCGGCACGTCGTACGCTGGCGCCTGGAGCTCCACCCTCAGCACATGGTCCTCTTCCGGACACCAGCGGCGAAGGTGAAGGGCATAGGTCGCTTTACTCGTTTGCTGCAGATGTTATCTTAGCTGATCTGCAATCTTCAGGGAACTTCCGACGTAGATTGTGCAGCCTCGATGCTCCTCGATGCTCCTCGATGAGCCACGGGAGGCTGTAGTCAGCGCCTTGTTTGTCCCGCCTGAATTTCGCCAGCAGAGCATCTGCCCCGGTCTGGGTGGCTGCCGAAATCCTGTAGATCGCGCGCCCGTACACCTCGATATGGCCTGCGTCCCGAAGCCATATTTGTATCGCGCCTTTTCAAAGCCCGCCCCTCAACTGCTGCATAGTGAATTCTCGGGAGACGATTGGCCCGAACCGGGCCCGCGGCAAAGCTTCGGCGCGCGCGAAGGGCTTCACGCCCCTGGCGCAGAACATTGCCAATCGATCATTTGGAGATTTCCTGTTTTGGGAAACCCGGAGCCAATAGGGCGTCCAGCCGATGGGAAGGAAGTTTTCTAAAGTATCCTCGCGCGGTATACCTTACTCCTGACAAAGATACTTTGGGGTACTGACTGCCGAAAACTTCTTAGTTCACCTCCCTTGTAAGTCCGGTCGCCGTTCAGGCTCCTCATCCCGGACCCGAACTCAAAGGTGGCCTCCGAACCGTTCGTTGCGCCATCAGAGCGAAAAGCGAAAAGCGAAAAGCACCTTCCTGCAGCTTGATCTGCTGCCAGTGCTTCAGTCGCCCCTGCGCCCCAGATGTCACCTCCGCCTCCTCTCGACGGGGCATCCTGGTTCGATTAGCTTGAAATTCTGTTACACCCCTGAAATTATTGCATTAATTTCCTTGTTTCTCTGACCGCCGTGCATCGGAGAGCCAAATTTAGGGCCACTTTCGCCGGAAGTCGGCAGAGGGAGGCCTGGAAAAACCTATATAAATCAAGCGTGTAACAGCGTTACGGGTGGCGTTACGGGTCCGTTACGGGGTCAAGTCATTGAAAAGGCGAAGGTTTATCTATCTATCTATGTATGTAACACATAAATAGTTATATATATATAAAGAGAGAGCAAGAGATACCCAGCCGGAGAGAGTGTGAGATATACACTCTCCCCCGCCGTTACGGGCGTTACAGCGTTACACTTTGGCTAAGTTGTTGAAAATATTGAGTCAGGGTGTAACGGTCCAGCTCGACAAACATGAAAAAGGCCCCCGATCTGTAACGCCGCCTCTTGCCGCTGGCCGGAGGCTTGATCAAAACTGCAGAGCACTCACCGCAGCTGTCGCGGCGGCTGCTTTCCTGACACCGCTCAAATTCCTCCCGAACACAATTTGCGAAAAACTGATCCTCTGATCGATGCCGGACAACCTTGGGCGGCAGGCGCACCCTGCCAAGGCGACAATCTAATCAGCTGATCTAACGCCATTAGCTTTAGTATCCATTGAGCGAAGTGTGTGCATATCCCGTTAGTTGGAGACAGTTCAGACATTAACTGCTTCTTCAATCACGGTTGAGTTCAAGCTCAACGCATGGGTTTGCTTTTGCAGCTTTCCGCTGCGGTCTCTGGTTCAGGTGTCATCGCCAAATTTGCGAAAAATCATTTTAAAACAACCGACTAGACTCCACTAACGGAATCATGCACGAATAGTGGGCGCTCGGAAGCTTTCGTGCGCATCTGCAACTTAAGCCGTATAGTTGAGAACCGCCTGCGATGCCTGTGCTAGTCAGCTTCTGGATTTACGATTCTGGGCCCGTTTCATGGCTATTCGGGAAAGCCAGGCAGTGCGGAAACACCGTCACATGAACACGTCCAGCACACCGATTGAAATTCCGTACCAAACGGGCAAGGTTGCGGTGCTCGCAGACCTCCACTTGGACAGCTATAGAAATATCGGCAAGGAGCCCTTTGAGTCGCACGGCCTGGATAGCAGCTTGCAATGGGCTGAACTCGATGCCTTGATCATTGCCGGAGACTTGGCAAACACCCCATTCTCAAATTGGCATGCGGTTTTTGCATACCTGAGCCGCTTCATGGATCCGTCTAGAACGATCATTTTCCCAGGCAATCACGATTACTACATGGGTTTTCTGAACGCTGATGATGAGCTGGAAAAACTGGCAGAAGCGGCCGGAGTCCACTTCGCGCAACAGCGCGAGGTGCGCCATGGTGATGATCGGTATCTCTGCACGACCCTATGGACGGATTTTGCACTGCTCGGCGATGTCCAAAATGCCATGAGCGTGGCGCTCCGAAACATGAACGACTATGTGCAGATTTCCAAACGGCTGGAAACTGGCCCGCTCTCACCGTTCGAACTGCTTGGGCGCCCGCAGCAAGCTGCCATAACACCAGAGGATATCTTGTCCTTACACAAGGCCCAGCGGCAATGGCTGGAGGATCGACTTGCAGAACCTCATTGGGTCCCAAACGGCCGCAGCTTCGTAGTCACGCACCACGGCCCCCATCCCGACGCCGCCGGTCAGATCGACGACCTCACCCCGGCGTTTCACTCTGACCTCACGCCTCTGTTCGATCAGCACTGGATTGACGGATGGTACTTCGGGCACTCTCACCGTCGGCTGGCGGCCCAGGTCGGAAGCACCCCCGTGCGCAATGTCTCCGTCGGCTTTCCCCTTGAAAAGCACGGTCCAGAAGAGCTTCCGCTGGAGGAGCTGTGCCTGGTCCCGTTGCCGGGTGCTTCAGGGTGAAATTGGAGGATGGAATAGTTCCCCCTAAGCGCCGCTAGGACCATGCCTGGAAAACATCTCAGGTCATTCCTCTCCGCCCCCCAAAAAACAACAATCAACCACCGTGATGGAACATGCCACAGACCCGAAATTTCAGCCTTCCGCAGCGCCCTCTGCCCGGCACCCTTCCGCAAGGTATCGAGCTTTTTGCCATCGGAGATGTGCATGGGAGAGCGGACCAGCTTGCAGCGATCCTTGAGGCAATTCGCGTAATAGACAGAACTGCTGAGAAGCGGGTGCTGGTCTTTCTCGGTGACCTGATTGACCGCGGCCCTGAGAGCTTGCGCGCCATCCGCTTGGCACTAGAAGCGGGAAGCCTGGCAGGCGCAGACGAAAAGCTCATTTTGCCAGGCAACCATGAGCTGGCGCTCCTCAATGTTCTGAACGGCGGTGATCATCATCTCTGGCTGGCCAATGGCGGCCGGTCACTGCTGGCGGAAATCGCCCCGGACATGGCTCCAGAGCCATTTTCGGATGTCAGGGAGCGCATTGCCTCTTCCATTCCGGAGGCATTCATTCGCGCGATCCATTCCGCACCATCGCATGTGAGGATCGGCGATCTTCTCATGGTTCATGCCGGTTTGGATCCGGATGCCTCTCCGGAAAGACATCTAGACCGGCACCGGCCTCTCTCTGATAGCCACTGGGCCGGAATCCGTCACAAGTTCTTATGTTTCGCAGATGGCTGGGACTATGGCGAAGGGGGTTATTTCAAGGGGGCAACAATCGTTGTCCATGGACACACACCGGCCGTGCGAGAGGATTTGAACCCGCGGGTAGAGGCCATGGCCGAGATGGACGGGATTGATAACTACCGGGCCATTTGCCTGGACGCCGGGGCTTCAACACGGCCTCAAATAGGCTGGGCTCACTTCTATTCCAGCGACGGAAAAACTATGTGCCAGATCTTCGCTTCAGCCGGTTCCAGCTAAGAAGGGTGGAAGCAAAATTCGATCCTGGAACAGGGTTCAAGTGTATCAGCAACTCCTGCCGCGGCACACGTTGAGGATAATGGCGAAGCTGAAATCGCGGCAAGCGAGCAGCCTTGGAAAGGAGCCACAGCCCCATGGTGCGCCGACTTTGCGAAAACGGGAAATTCTGACAAGCACTTGAAGTGGCTAACTTATTCCTTGAGTCTCGCGGCGGAAAACGGCAGCCTTTCCAGAACAGGCAGGCAGTACTGCGCTGAGAACGAGGGGATCACATGGCTGTCTGGTTTACCGCGGACCCGCACTTTGGCCATGAGAACGCCATTCGTTTCTGCAACCGGCCTTATGCCAGTGCTGAAGAAATGGATGCGCACATCCTTGAGCGGTACCGGGCGCGCGTGCAGCCCGATGATGACTTTTGGATTCTGGGCGACTTTGCCGTTGGGAAGGTCACCAACCAGGAACGGGAAAGACTGCGCCAATTATTCGAGCAGATCCCGGGCAAAAAGCACCTGATCACGGGGAACCATGACCGTCCCTGGGTTCGAAGGCTGCAATGGGACAGCGTCAGGGACATGGCTGAGATTCTGGTTGATGGCCGGAGAGTGTTCCTATGCCATTACCCAATGATCACCTTCCCGGGCGCCCGCCGCAAAGCGCTCCAATTGTTCGGCCACGTCCACAATAACTGGCAGGGTACGCGCAACAGCGTCAATATTGGCGTCGACGTTTGGGATTTCCAGCCGGTGAACCTGCCAGAGATTGAGCAGCGCGCCCGAAGTTTGCCCGTGAACCAGTATTGGGATGCAGTGGAACCAGGTTGTGGCCTGTGAGACATCAGCTGGGGCTGCCCCGGCTGCTTTGGAGCAGCCTCAAGGGGGCCGCAAGTGCGAAACTAACTGTGCCTCTCATCCAAAGCAGCCAATCAACCGCTCACACACATTGACGGCAATGCTGCGGTCAGCACCAGTGGCGGCGAAGCGCAGACAGCGACGTTTGTAAAGTCTTGGGGTCTGCCAGCCGGGCGGCGATCCCATGCTGCACGAGCGATGAAAGGAGCAGACCTTCGCCGCAGGTGCAGCCACCAATCATCATCGAACGGAAGGGATGCGGACGTTGCTGCCGTTCGCTGCAGCCGCAGCACGGACAGTCAGGAGCGGCAGCGGAGCGCAGGAAGCGCCCTTTGCAAACTCGGCGGATTGACGCAATCAGCCGAGGTCTTGTGCTGCGTTGCAACCCGCCGTTCTTGCCGTTCGCTGCGATTGCGAGATGTTGGACCTAGTGAATTCACACACAGCGGGACGAAGCCGCTGTTCGCCGCGCGTGCAAGATGGACAACCAGAAGCGGCAGCTTTGCGCCGGAACCAGTCTTCACAAAGCTTTTCTTAATTCCGCATGGCAGACCTTCATGCCTTTTCCTCACCTGGATTGAGTGGCCGATGGTGGCAGCAGGAAGATCTCCGGAATTCACCTTAAGCGCGATAGCCTGGAAGCTGGAGAAATTTGCCAGCACCTTACTCAGAGCGGACTGGGTTTGGTGAACCAAACCAGCTTTGTAGATAAGGTAGACCCTCCTGGCAATTGCCAGGAGGGTCTGTTTAGTTTTTTGTCAATTGAGTCAAACGAAGATGACATCTTCCTCTGCAAAATTTGCGCTGCTCAAGCCAGTCAGGATGATAGACCCTGCAGCCGGATCCGCAAAGCTAACCTGCAGGTCGCCACTCAGATCAGTCAGTACAAGATCCGTAAAGCCAACTCCCTCTGGCAGTCCGGCGGAGCTGATTTCGATCAGATCGGTTCCGGCTTCAAAGTCGGTGATTAAGTCTGTACCGGTGGCGGCACCGAACACGAATGTGTCTGCCCCGCTGCCGCCAGTTAGCGTGTCATTTCCTACACCGCCTTCTATCCTGTCATCTCCGCCGGCACCTTCAATGGTGTCAGCCCCTTCAAGCCCCAAAATGGTTTCCCCAGCCGCGCTACCGGAGAACAGATCATCCTCATTGCTGAGAATGGTGTCTTGAACAGATGGCGGAGCCGAAAGGGTTTGAGAGTAAATTCCTTTGTTGTGCTCCCAGGTCACCACCAGGTGGCCGCTTGATAACTGGTCAAGATCAGAGACGAATTCGGCACCGTTATTGCCGGACAAGGACGTTTCAATGGTCTCGACGTCGGTCACGCGAGGGGCAACCAGGTGACCAACGGCGGCAATGGGCTCGGAGCGGCCTTGCGGCGGCACAGCGGAGTCATCACCGGCCTGGACGGTTACCGTCGCTGTCACAGCTGACCGCAGGCAGCCCAAAGCGGCCCCAGGCCTGGCGACCAGCCTGGTGGGCCAGCACATGCAGGTCGGGCGGAGAGCCGACCTTCGCTGCGTTCGCTAAGCGGCAAGTTTCTCGGCGCGGAAGTGGACATTCATCGTTGATTGGTTGGAGGAGCCTGAATTTTAAGAGGAGTGATTCAGATATTGACCTCAACGAAGCAAGGTTGTTGCATTGGAAAGGCAGAGTGAGTTCAGATGCACGGTATGTGCTGCAGCGTTTTTTTGAGGTGATTGTGATCGCTCAAAGATTTTTTATCTCCATAGCCGTTGTTTTAGCAGTCTCGGTTACCCAACTCTCTGCTGAACCGATGACCTTTAGAGAAGCGACCGTTGGAGGCGTGTGTGCCGGCTGCACTTGGTTTGCGGCAGAAGGCGATATCACGAGTGATACGCCCGCGGCATTCCGAGAGGCCTTCGGCGAGCCGTCTGGTGGTGAAGGTGGTCCAACCATTGTTATCAACTCGGATGGTGGAGATGACCTTGCGGCAGCACTGGACTTAGGACGGCTATTTCGTGCCCACTCAGTCCGCGTAAGAATTGGAGATACGGTCGCTGACCCGCAATACGGCAGCCACGTGTCGAAGACGGAGCCTGGGAAGTGTCTTTCCGCATGTGCATACGCCTTCTTAGGCGGTCGGGTCCGCGCACTCGGCGGATCGCAGGAACTCGGATTTCATCAATTTTTTGACGAAGACATACTTGCGAACGCAGACCGAGCTGCGTTCAGTGGCGCCCAAAGATTGAGAGACCAATATGTCGTTGGGGAGCTCATCTCGTATCTTGTTGAGATGGACGTATCCACCGAGGTCTTTTCATTCGCTGCCAATGCTTCTCCCGGCGAATTTGCCTACATGACGGAAGAACAGGCGGCTGAACTGCGGGTTGTGGACGACCCAAGGGCGATGAAGCCTTGGGACATACTTCCGCTTGCTTCTGGCCTGATGATCGAGTCCCAATCCGTAGACGAGCGGAAAGCAGTTCGTTTCTTTTGCCTCGGTCGCGAGACAGGTCGAGTCCACGTTCAGATCATGAATGCTTCTGACGGCGGGTCTCAGCGATTGACGAACGAGTATGCGCAGGGAACACCCGACGACTATTTCTTTCCCAGACTGAGCACCTTCGAAAGCGAGTTGATATATCCAAGCGGGCAAGCACAACCATTGAAACTTGCGTTCAATCGCATCCTGTCAGAGCCAGAAAGCGGATTCCACGTGAATTTTGACTTCACCATGTCGGCGGCGGAGTTCAGGGCGGTTCCCGGATCGAACCATCTCTATTTCTGGCCGGGGCACGCGTATGTTCCGGGTGTCAATTTTTGGGGGCAATTCGTCGCGTCCAAGCTTCCTGCTGATATGGATTCTAATCTTAATCAAATTGTCCTGGGTAACTGCGTATGAGCGTTCGGTTTTTTCTTGCCGCATTTCTTTGGTTCTCGCCGGGGGTAATCGCCCAAGCTGAGGGAATGACCTTCAAATCTGTTAGCAACGGCGGAAATTGCTACCACGGGTGCGCGTGGACTGTTGCAGAAGGTGAGATCACTGCGGAAACACCAGTGAAATTTACTGAGTTCGTGGAGAAGGGTGAGGCATGGCCAATCATGTTCAACTCTACCGGTGGAAACGTCCCAGCGGCCATGGAACTGGCTCGGCTAATCCGCGATGCTGGGATAGAGACGATGGTTGGCACGTCTGCTCCTTACTACGATAATTGGTATGAACCGAAGGAGGGGGGCATTTGCACGGATGCCTGCGCAATCGCGTTTCTTGGAGGTACGCAAAGATTGGCGGGTTTGAAAACCTTCAACTATGAGTTCGCTGGCCAGCTTTCATTTGATCGGCTGAATGGTGCCGAGATCCTCGATAGCATTGCTGAAACAAATTTAACCGGCGAAGACCGTTTGCAAGAGCAGGTTGAAATTGGGTTATTCGTTAACTTTCTGTTGGAAATGGGCGTAAGCCCCGAAGTATATGCTAAGATCGCCGCTCTCGCTCCTGGTGCTAAATTCGAGCCGTCGGATCAAGAAGCACGTGATCTTCGTATCGTTACGACAGCTGACACCGACCATCCTTGGCGACTCGACCAGTTGGCTTCCGGCTTGATGGCCAGGACAGGTGAACGTGGAGAGATCGATGGTCTTTGGGCATTTTGCTACAAGGAGAGCTTTCTCCTCGCGCGCACGTTTTCGAAGGCCAACGACGCAGGAGAGCCTTGCTCCGACGATTTCTGTTTCCCCGATGATGACATTTCTGAGGTTTTCGAAGGTGCCAAGCTTAAAGTAGGGGATAAGTTATTCCCTATAGGCCATGCTCAGACTTTACGTGATATGTTTGACGGGACCAAGGTATTCGTCAGCGCAGTCGTCCCGCGTCAAGCTCTGGAGAGCCTGCCTTCTGCAACAAAGGTGACGATGTCGCCAGCGGCTGACAGCCGAGCAATGAATGCGAAGGCAACGATCTTTGAGTGGGAGTGGGGTTCGGAATTCGATCCGAGGATTATCGACCTGGCCCTTAAGAATTGCATCAGTGGATGATGCCATTCCTCAGCAGTTGGTCTCGTAGTCGATAAACTGCCGGAGACTGTCTCCCAATCCTTCAAGGAGTAGTTCCTGCCCGAGTCCTGCTGTATAGGGCAAGAGAAGACATGCATACCTTGATGCGGTCTCCCCCAAGCTCGCTTCGACCACAGTTCTATCACAAGTCTCGGCTGCTACACAAACCGCAATGTCATCGAGGTTGCCGACCAAGGTGATAATGTCCTGCTGCGTTTCTGCTGGTTCCGCACTGGTCGCAACCATTTTCTCAACGATTGCTCCGATGGTGTCCCGCTTCACCGCTACCCCTTTGAGTTGCCCAAGTTTGAGCTTGGCAAACTCAATCGACAGGCGCCGTTGAATGGCAAGCATGTCGCCGGAGTTGAACGACGTGATCATACTGACAGAAGTATCTCGCTTTGTCTGTTTGATCTGCTGGAGGTAAGACATCACCGCGATCGAGAGTGAGGCGGCGACGGTCACGTTGGCAAGGATGGTGGTTACGTCCGCTACGCGCCTTATCGACCACATGTGCCGCTCTTGGGTATGTATGCGATCCCGTCCTCAACTCGGACACCATCAACCGTAAGGCATTTGAATTGCTCAGCGGTGAACGTGATCACGTCGTCCAGACGCGTGTTTTCCCCTGTGCTTCGGATCTTGCCGACGCCGCCATAGTTGCTCTTACTGCCGGTTGCGCCTGCAAAGGGATCGGGGTTTGGGCAAGATGGAACATGAATAATTATGACCGGTGAACCGGAAGCGGTGTAAGCGGTTGAGTGCTCCAAGATACAGGACGCTTGTTCTGCGCTCACAACCCACGCATCGTCTTCCGCGATCGCCGGTGTCACGGCGAAGGCGGAAAGAAATAGGAAAAGGGCTTTCGCCTGGTAATTGAGTATTGGATGCATACTTCAGATGGCCCTCTTTCGAAGGAATTGAAGAGGCGTTGGCTCGATTGGTCAAGACAAAACTTGAACTTGAACGAAGATGGAGGCTCTCAGATCTTCGGGCCAGGTTTCATAGCCAATGGATGACGGAAAGTTGCCCGCGCGCCGATATGATTGACCTGTGGACCTGTGGATACACTCAGTGCTGCGGTCTGCATGAGTGGCCGCTTTGGTGTCGCTGCGATGCGGCGTCTTGGCTTAGCGTCAAGGTCTGTTCTGGGCCGACCTGGTTCCGAAGGGCGAAGACGGTTCGCAACTTTGCAGCGGCGGCTTCCTGCGCATCGCGCCCCCTGAAGCGGTCCGCAGCATTGGCAGTAGCTCGCCGGGTTCGGTGAGTGGCCGCTTTCGGTGAGATGGCCCGAAAATTTTGCACCGGCAGCATCCTTGCCGCGTCACACCAAGTCTATGACCGCTTCGGGCTGTGACCGACACGCTGCGTCAGCGAGGTCAACTGCCGTGGGCAATGGCGGCTGAGGGCTCAGAGCCGACTTGCGGCGATACGGCAGCAGGGTTGCAGCGAAACCTCACCGTGTTGATTTCCGCTGAGAAGTGACCCGGTATTTTCACCGAGATTTGACCCACCCTCAGTATGCGACTTTGCTCATGACCTGGTCAATGTAGCGGACTCCTTTCTTGTCTTCTTGGCAGCCTCGGCGCTCGCCTTGAAGCGGTAGCTGTCGTTGCCGGTTTCCAGAATGTGGCAGCGGTGAGTGAGCCGGTCGAGGAGCGCGGTTGTCATCTTTGCGTCGCCGAAGACCTGGGCCCATTCCGAGAAGCTGAGGTTTGTGGTGATGATCACGCTGGTGCGCTCGTAGAGTTTGCTCAGGAGGTGGAACAGCAACGCGCCGCCGGATGAGCTGAACGGCAGGTAGCCGAGCTCGTCGAGGATGACCAAGTCAATCTTGGTGAGCATCTCGGCCATTCTGCCGGCCTTTCCGAGCGCCTTTTCCTGCTCCAGCGCGTTGACGAGTTCCACGGTCGAGTAGAAGCGCACTTTGCACCTGTGATGCTCGATGGCCTGGACGCCGATGGCCGTTGCGATGTGGCTTTTGCCGGTGCCCGGTCCGCCGATCAGGACAACATTCTCGGCGTTTTCCATGAACGCGCCACGGTGCAACTGCCTGACGGTGGCTTCATTAATCTCACAGGATTTGAAGTCAAAGCCCGCGAGGTCCTTGTAGGACGGGAAGCGCGCCACCTTTGTGTGATAGGCAATGGAGCGCACTTCTCGCTCTGCCACCTCGGCCTTGAGCAACTGGGACAACATCGGCGTTGCGGCCTCGAACGCTGGCGCGCTCTGGGCGATCAGATCATCAACGGCCTGCGCCATACCATGCAGCTTAAGGTTGCGCAGCATGATCACAATCGAGGCGCCTGCAGGGTCATGACGCATGGCGCTTCTCCCCAGCCTGTCTCAGGTTGTCATAGCGGTCGACGTTGGCCTTTGGTGCCGTTTCCAAGGTCAGGGCGTCTGGCGGATCGACCTCGGGAAGGTCGGGCTGCTTCTTGTCGATCAGCCTGTGGAGCAGGTTCAGGATGTGCGTCTTGGTGGGCACGCCGGCTTCCAGCGCCAGTTCGACGGCGCACAGAACGGTGTCTTCGTCGTGATGCAGAACCAGGGATAGGATATCGACCATCTCCCGGTCACCACCCTCCTTTCGCAGCATGTGATCCTGCAGACGGCGGAAGGCATCAGGCATCTCCGTGAACGGCGCGCCGTTGCGCAGGGCCCCGGGTTTTCGCTGGATCACCGCCAGATAATGGCGCCAATCATAGATGACCTTTCCAGGTTTATGGTGTGACCGCTCGATGATGCGGTCATGGATGCAAACGGTTTGGCCTTCGGCCACCACCACCAGCCGGTCCGGATAGACATGCAGGCTGACACGGCAGTTCGCAAAGCTGGCGGGCACGCTGTAGCGATTGCGCTCGAAGGTGATCAAGCACGTCGGCGATACCCGTTTACTGTGCTCGACAAACCCATCGAAAGCCGGGGGCAGCACCATCAGCAATCGTGCCGGGCAGGTCCCGGTGTTTTGTCTCGGCCCAAAGGGCCACACAGCGATCCTCCAACCACTGGTTCAGTTCATCCAGATCCTTGAAGACAGGCATGACCTGCCACAGGCGGTTGCGCGCATCCTGTACGTTCTTCTCGACCTGCCCTTTCTCCCATCCGGCTGCCGGGTTACAGAACTCAGGCTCAAAGACGTAGTGGCTGGCCATGGCCTTGAAGCGGGCATTGACGTCACGCTGTTTGCCTCGACCAACACGATCCACCGCCGTCTTCATGTTATCGTAAATCCCGCGACCAGGAACGCCGCCGAAGACACGGAACGCATGCCAATGGGCGTCAAACAGCATCTCGTGGGTTTGCAGCGGATAGGCCCGCACCAGGAACGCCCGGCTGTGAGACAACTTGACATGAGCGACCTGCAGTTTGGTCCGTTCGCCGCCGATATTGGCCCAATCTTCGCTCCAATCGAACTGGAACGCTTCGCCTGGCTGGAACACTAAGGGCACGAATGTGCCGCGACCCGTCGTCTGCTCCGCCCGGTGCCGATCCGCACGCCAGGTGCGGGCAAAGGCCGCCACACGCCCGTAGGACCCTTCATAACCAAGCTGCACCAGATCAGCGTGCATTTGCTTCACGCTGCGGCGTTCCTTACGCGACTTCCGCGTCTGCACCAGCAACCAGGCTGACAGACGATCCGCATACGGGTCCAGCTTGCTCGGCCGAGGTGGCGTCTTGAACTTCGGCTCTACCACGCCTTCGCGCAGGTACTTTCTGATGGTGTTACGAGACAGGCCCGTGCGCCGGGAAATCTCGCGGATTGGCATTTTGTCACGCAATGCCCAGCGTCGGATAACACTTAAAAATCCCATGTCGATCACTCCATATCTCCCCGATCAAATCCGTCGGGGCAGCGTGTTCACATGGGTCAATTCTCAGTGGAAAATTATGAGGCTACCGGGTCACTTCTCAGCGGAAATCAACAGGCCCGGCGCCAGCTCGATCCTGACTTCGCCCCAGACGATCCGGATCATCTCTTCTGATGCGGCCATGTCCGGCTCCGGCTGCACCTCCGGAACATCGCAGACCACCAGCGGGGCGAAGACCGGTTCGTCCAGCTCCGCCGCTGGCAACACCAGCTTCCCCTGCTTCGCCAGCCGGCGCCAGGCCGACAGCTGGTTCGCTAAGACCCCATACCGCGCGGCCACGCCATTCACCGTCGCACCCGGCTCGAGCGTATCCGCCACCGCCTGGGCCTTGGCGTCATCCGGCCACCGACGGTGACCCGACGCGTAGATCTCGACGCCCAACGATTTGAGAAACGAATTTGTAGCGCACATTGCGAAACGCACTCCCCACTGTGAGATGTGCAAGATCTCGCAGCACGGGATGGGCGCTACAACGTGGGGCGCAGACGCCGGTTACACTACAACCATTCTGTATCGCTAAAAGCAGGGTTCCAAAGAAGCAGCTCCACACTAACAAGGCTGCAGGTTCGGCGTTTGTCAGTTCTTTGAAATCAAAGGCCGGAATCCAACCTCAAGTGATGAACCAGATCCAGCCGCATTGGGCGTCGGCGCTATACTGGATAAACGTTCGTCACACCAAAAAGGAAAAGTTATTCGCCCATTTCCCCCATGGGATGCGCGAGTATACAGAGGAAGGATACTTTGGAGTACCAGCTGGATTTCCCGGACACCATCAGTTTGGCAGGCCTACGCGGTTCTATGTCGCCCTACCTGGGAGTCCATCGGTACTGATGCCACCGGTTTCACCGGAATGCGGCTCCGCACGATATCCCCAAATGGCAAAGGCGGTTCATAGGATTTCGAGCTTCCACAAAGCGGCGATGTTGGACGCGTACAGGCCTGAAGGCTGGGCTGTGGTTTCGTCTTGGTCGTCTTGCCATTTTTGCTCCTTCGTACCCGCAACGGTGCCGGATTAGGGAAACAAATCCGCCTAAATCACCCGTCCATATCTCTCAGGCCACCTCTGCACCTTGGCTATGCGATTGATCTTGACCGCAGTCATTGCGTTTCTCTTTTCCCTTGGTCACCGGCAAACCGCACGGCCTCCGGGCACAGAAAAACTGTCGCGCTGCGATGATTTGCGTCGTCTTCCTGTTCCGGCAGGCCTTCGCCAGTGAGCCAACCCGACTCTCCCAGCGGCAGGACGACTATCGAGAAACCGGTCAGTTTTTGTGACAGGACCCTCTTTACTGTATCGGCCCGGCGCTTGGATAGATCGAGATTTGAGGTCGCATTCCCGCGCGCGTCGGTCAACCCGAGGATATAGAGGCGCCTAGCCCCTTCCGTCGCTGCAGGTGTGGCCGCCTTCCAATCCTGCGCGCGCGCGATCAGTGCGTCCAGCGCCGCCTCGCCCTCGTCGATCCGGGTGCCGTCCTTGCCCAGCACATTAAACCAGACACCATCTTTCAAATCCGATTTGCCCTTGGGAAAGCGCATTCCGCCCAGTTTGTCACACTGCATCAGCGCGTCCCGCCAAACTAGGGGCAGACTTCCCGGCTGTGTCGCCGCGTTGTTGAAAGCAAGATCCACTTTGATCCAAGGTACGGTCTCCGATTGAACTCTGCCTTCGGGAGCTACGGGAATGCTGATGCCTTCCTGCATCTGTTCGAGTACAGCTTTCAAGAGACCCAAATCCCGAAGGGCGGCACCGATTTCAGCATCAAGTGGAACCCTCACTCCGTGCGCCATCCGCCTCATGGTCCGCGACAACTCTTCGAGCGCGCTGTGCGCTTTCTCCGTCTCCAGTGTCACCGCAGGCGGCTGCATCTGACCCAAGGTTCGTGAAAAGGCATACAGCGCACGCTGTGCATTCTGGGTGTCCACCTTTATCATGACATCGGGTAACTGCATTTGCTTGGTTCTCTCCTCGAGGGCCCTCAGCGACTTATCAGCCAATGTCGTGTCGGCCTCAATTTTCAAGGGAGCGGGCTGTAGCCGCTCAAAACTTGCCAAAAGGCCTCCAAGACGCCTGTGCGCCTCTTCCGTCCGAGCGGTGATATTGACATCTCGATGCGCCTGAATTTGCCGCAAGGTCTCCAGTACGGAAGTAAGCTCGGTGTTGAGTTTACCAAGATCGGCCAGCACTTGCGGTGTTACCTTCACCTGCGTCTCTGTGGGGCCGTCCCATTTCGGCACCAGCGGACGCAGCGCTTCGACCAAGGCGGGATGAGCTTTTTCCAACTCGGCGGAAAGGCCCGCGTAAGCGTCAGGATCGGGTACTTTCGAGAGCGTCGCTGCACTCATTTGGCTGAACGGCGCCAGCAGCCCGATAACTGCTACCAGAGCCGCATTTGCAGCCGACCCCTTGTCAAATCGCGACCGCGCAGCGGCAAGGTCTTCTGTCACTTGTGATTTCATCTGGGCGATCGCCGCACTGATCGCTGCAGCTTTCTCCTTTGATAGTGTAGGCGCATTGCCTTCTTGTGCGGACATCAGGGACGGCATGGCGCGCCCAGCAGACCAAGTCTCCGCGACGCCCACCACCGAACTCAGCTTACGCTGCAACTGCCCGCGCTGCAGCACCAAATCGTAAAGAAGCATGTACCCGTGCCGCATCAAACCGATGGCGAGAAGCGGCAGCGCCCAGACCCCCTTGTAAAGTGCCTTCTGAAATCCGGTAGCCGTTTCGCTGTTATTACCCCACAAGTTGAGGGCAACAGAGCCCGCTGCTTTTGGGTCGTTTGGCTTCAGAGTTGGAGACAAATCCGGCCACTCTGAAATAAGGTAGGCTGCACCTATTGCGACGGCCAAAATCACCGGCCCTATAAGTAAAAACTGACGGCGTGTAAAAGCCAAGTCGATCATGGCGTCCACAAATTCGGAAAACGTCGACACCAGCCGCGACGACCACCTGGACCGCAGTGCCGGTGAGCCGGCCTCACCCGCCCGCGACGACAAACCCCAGCAAATCAGGCATCGCCAAATGCCGATCAGCGAAAACAAAAATGTGATCGCCCAAAGCTCGTTGATAGTATAGGCATTGGCCACAACAAGGGTCGACAGCACTGCTGCCGCCCAGAGCGCCCCCCCCGCGAGACACGTGTATTTGAACCACAGGGTCAGCTTGTATAGCGCGTCATGCTCGTTGACGCCCTTACGCACTTTGATGGGACCCGCGTCGGTCGAATTCAGCACCCGCAGATGCCGCTCGGCAGTAGAGGTGAACCGCGCCTCCAGCGCATCAACCATCGGAGCATCACTGTGCAGTGCGGGGGTCCAACCAACTGCCCAGCGTGGAACCGCCTCTCGAGTGAGCTTGCCAGCAGCGAACTGCTCAAGGACGGTTTCAGCCTTAGTCACGGCGCCTTGCGGATCGACTTGGAGCGGCCAGATGCAGAAACTCGGGATGTGCAGCCGCTCGCTCTCGCCGCATCTCTCGGGCAAAAAGCGTTCGAAGCTCGCGCCGTACAGTACCCGCGTCACCAGCGCTACGATCAAAAGGCTCATTAGACGCGCTTGGTTGTAATCCGTGCGTAGCCGGATCACAGCGCCGGGAAAGTTGCTGTTATAAGTCGTCTTGCGGTCGTTCAGTTTCACGACCACGGCCAGAAGCCCATCGGGGCGGAGTGCGACAGAAATCTGCCGCGCAGCCCCTCCCTTTAGCCAGTCCGTGATCCGCTTTGTGCCCGGATAGTTGGTGACATAGGGCAGATCGCGGAACTGGCTTTCATCTGCGTCGAGCGGTACGCCCTGCACATCGCCCGCGAACTGCAGCAGAACCCGGTCTACCCGATCATGCTGTCGCAGATCGAAGGACCCGGCCTGTGTCAGACGCGCCGAACTCGTCGCAGGCACCCGCACCTGATCGAGGAACCGTAGGGCGAATGGCAGAACACGGTCTTCCGAGCTACGCGCCTGCGGGTCGGGCGGCGTGTTTTCGACCTGTTTTTTGAAACCCTCACTCGGGTCCATGTAGTTCTTCTCAAAAGGAAACCGTCCGCCCTCGTTGCGCTCCCTTGCGCGATAGGCCAACTCGCCGTTCTCCATCACCGTTAGTGTCACGGTATTGATTAGCTGGTCCTGCAGATGCTGATCACTTATCTGGTAAATCCCGCTCAGCTTTGCGCTCGGTACACTCTCGCCTTCAAGCAACAGCTTCTTGATCCAGTACGCCGCCGTGCGGTTGCGCTCGACCTCAACGATCAACTTTGGACGCTCTTCTGAGTTGAATTCCACCAGTTTTTCTAGAAGCATGTTACGATAGGACGCTCTGACGCGGCCAGCCCAATTCGGCTTCGCTGCGTCAAGCTTCTTACGTGCGTCCTGCCGCGCATTCGTCGCATCCGCGATCTGTAGTAATTCGCTCCTTTTCTCCGCCGTCATTGCTCGGAGTTGGGTCTGATCAAACCCCTCCGCAGAGTTCGAGATCGCTCTACAGTCTTTGTCGAACTGCTTAAGCGCCGCCTCCAGCGCCCCCTCAAGGACTGCGGTCAGGTCGCTCTCTGCTTGGGCACGCACCGCTGCTACCCGCGGCGCCTGCAGCGCATTCACTGTGGCGGGATCGGGCACCGCGAACCATTCTCCCTTTTCTTCGGTGTTATCGACGATCCGGGTTTCCAGATCTTCGAGCCGGCGTTCGTGCAGCCCTTTGAACGGATCACCGAGATTCAGGACATCCTGCCAAGTCACTGACAAATCGTCGGCATAGCTCTCCCGCGACAGGATGTCTTCGGCTAAGGAAACATGGAGGTTTTTAGCTGTGGTAATCGCGGTTTTAGCTGCCCCACAGTGTTGTTCGATCCGCCACCGACGAACGAGCTGCCTTATGTCTTCAGTTGCGGAAACGACGGAACTGATGACCTGCGCAATGAAATCTAACATGGTGAAACCTACTCATCAAAGCTCCGATTGTCTTGTCAGCTGAATTTGAATTGTTGGGCTACCCACTGCCCTGTAATTCAGCTCTGCATCGGTCTGGAGATCGAAACATTTCACAGAATTCATTGCGTCCAAAAGCGGAGATGGACGACGAAAGAGGGCGGACAAACCCGAATCTTCTAACGGCACCAAGTCGACTGCGACGCCTTCCTGTTGGATAGACAGCCATTGGCCAACCCACGAGACTCTGAGTCCTGGTTTCGTCTGGCGTTTTGCGATTAGGTCGGCCTGGTGCTCCGACGTGCGAAACGTTTCACGTGCTTCGAAGGAGATAACCTCATAGTGAGGTCTGTCCCACACCTTTAGTGTCTTGCAACGAAGCGCGGGTTGTAGTCCTGAAACATCGTTGCCATGCGCCTTAGAGTTGCTCATCTCTAGTAACTCCTGTGTGGAGGTCGCATCACTTCGTTGCACGAACACCGGAAGTAAAGCCGCGCTTAACAATCAAGTGGTGAGCAAATATAGCTCAACAGTTGTGTTGCGCGCTTATTCTCAACGGGCGAAAACGGAGAGCGCCATCGTTACAATACAATTTAAACTAATTTTACCTCATCGTGACAAAAAAGTCATGCCGCGGCGCAGAAGGAGAACTTCTCCAATGTTTTCAGCGCCCTGCCTTTCCGCCGTCAGATGATTTGGGGTGCGAGAGTCTCACCTAGCAGGCTATTGAATTAGGGGCAGATGGGGTATTCGGCTTGCGCCCCACTTCCAGCCTCGGTCTCCGGTAGGTGCTGCGTCTCGAGCTGATGATAATACGTGGTCTGTGTGAAGCAGCCACAAGCATCAGGGAAGGAGACACAGCATGAAGCATTATGCCGGATTGGATGTATCGGTAAAAGAAACGGCCATTTGTGTGGTCGATGACGACGGCCAAGTCTGCTCAGAAATGAAGATTGCGAGCCACCCCGAGGAGCTCTCTCTGGCCTTGACCGGCATCGGGGTCCATTTCGAACGGGTTGGGTTGGAAGCCGGTCCGCTGTCGCAATGGTTGTTCGAAGGGCTGGCGCGCACGGGGCTTCCGGTGATTTGTATCGAGACACGCCACGCGAAGGCCTTCCTCAAGGCGCAGGTGAACAAGGGCCAGCGTGCTGATCCCGAAGAGAAGCGAGGGCCCGCGAAAGACCTGAAGTCCCGCCGCAAATGACTGCTCGATGGCGCTTGACTAATGAACGCCGAATAGAGAAGGACCCATTAATCTCCGGTGGGTGGCGTGATTCACGGTTCGAAAAATGAGCGGTGATATGTCTGATCTTTTCTGGCTGACGGACGCGCAGGCGGCCCGTCTTGAGCCTTATTTTCCGAAGTCCCACGGTAAGCCGCGTGTTGACGACCGGCGTGTTCTGAGCGGAATTATCATCATCAATCGCAATGGTTTGCGCTGGCGTAATGCGCCCAAAGATTACAGCCCGCACAACACCTTGTACAACCGCTGGAAGCGGTGGAGCGACAAAGGCATCTTTGCCCAGATGATGGCCGGTCTGGCTGCTGGTCATCGTGCTGAGGCTGTTCGAGATGCCATTACCCAATCAATTCAGAGTCTTCCACGCCACTTGTGCAAATCACTCACATGGGACCAGGGTGCTGAGATGGCACAACATGCGAAGCTGAAGACAGATACGGGCATCCCGGTGTTCTTCTGTGATCCTCAAAGCCCCTGGCAGCGCGGCTGTTAGTGGCAGCCGTAATCTCCCCAAAAGTGGCAATTGAAAGTTCCCCACCCGGCAGCGGCAGTGCCAATTCCAAACTCCAAGTATTTGGAATTGGCGCTGTCGCGGGAAACAGGCCTGATGCTCTGATTATCGAGAGACAGGGGCAGTCAGGTGAAGGGATTGAGGGAGATCGTTTTGATCCACGATTTACGATGACAGGGGCTGAGTATCTCGGCCATCGCGCGCTAGGTAAGGCTCCGGCGAAGACCGCGGTCCCATTGGCTCTGTGATGTGATACCCGTTGTTCATGGAGATCGACGAGGACAAGATTGACGACGCGGTTCTGGGACTGCTCTGGTTGACGCTGCATGATGAGTGTCGCGCCTGGAAGGGAATGGACTGGTCGGCACTGGATCGATTGCATCGGAAGGGTTTGATCCATGACCCGGTTAACCGGGCCAAATCTGTAGTGCTGACCGATGAAGGGCTACAGCGCTCAAAAGCCCTGTTTCAACGGTTGTTCACGCGGCCGCCGCAGTAACGCCCTCACGGGCTTTCCAGTTCCAGGGCAGAAGTTCCGGCACGCGCGAGACGGGCATGTCGGGCAGCCGGGCGAGGACATCGGCCAGCCAAGCCTGCGGATCAATGCCGTTCATTTTGGCCGTGACGATAAGGGTGTACATGGCGGCGGCCCGCTCACCGCCGCGCTCGGAGCCGGCAAAGAGCCATGACTTCCGGCCCAGGGCCACGCCGCGCAGGGCGCGTTCGGCCGCATTGTTCGTCAGGCAGATGCGCCCGTCATCGAGGAATGCGGTAAAGGCCTGCCAACGGCCCTCTTTCTCGAACATGTAGTTGATCGCCTTGGCCACCTTGTTGTGCCTGGACAGCTTCGCGCGCTCTTTCTGCAGCCAGTCATGGAGATTATCGACCAGGGGACGGGAGAGTTCCTGACGGACGGCAAGCCGGGCATCGGCATCCAGCCCATTGATCTCGCGCTCGATGTCGAAGATGGCGTCGATCCGTTTCACCGCTTCCAGGGCGGCCGGCGAGATCTGATGGGCCGGTTTGCCCTTTCGGACGTTGCCCGCAATATCCGCAAGTTCGAAGAACTTCCGGCGCGCATGCGACCAGCACAGCGCGCTGGTCACGGGGCCCGCATCTCGGTCAGCGCGGTAAAGATCGTTGTATCCGCCATAGGCGTCGGCCTGCAGCACGCCTTGCCATCCGGCGAGGTGCTGATTGGGATTGGTTGCCGCGCGATCCCGCGAGAAGCGGAAAAACGCAGCCGGTGGTGCGCCACCATTCCAGGGCTGGTCATCGCGCACATAGGTCCAGAGACGGGCCTTTTTTGCACCGCCCCGCGCCAGGAGCGGCACGGTCGTGTCGTCGCCATGCAAGCGGTGGGCGGCAAGCACGTGGGTCTCGATCAGGGCATGGATGGGCTGCAACGCGGCAGTGGCATGCCCGACCAGATCGGCCAGGGTCGACAAGCTCAACTCGACGCCTTCACGGGCGAAGCGTTCGGCCTGCCGGTTCAGCGGCTGGTGCTGTCCATATTTCTCGAAGACCAGCATGGCGATCAGGCTGGGCCCGGCCCATCCGCGCGGGATCGCATGGAACGGGGCCGGTGGCTGGCTGATCTTCTCGCAGGCCCGGCAGGTGAACTTCTCGCGCACGGTCTGGATCACCTTCCACTGCCGCGGGATCACCTCCAGCGTCTCGGTGACATCTTCGCCCATCTTCACGATCCGATCCGAGCCACAGCAGGTGCAGGCGGCAGGTGCCTCGACAACCACCCGCTCACGCGGCAGGTGATCGGGGAACGGCTTGCGCACAGGGTGGCGGCGCGTGAAGGCGCGCACCTTGCTGGCCTTTTCAGCCGCCTGTTCTGCGGCCAGGGCATCCTCGGTTGCCGCCGTTTCCAGTTCTTCAAGCTGCAGTTCCAGTTGATCAATCAACCGCGCGCGCCGTTCCGACGAGATGCCGAATTTGTCGCGGCGCAGCTTGGCAATCTCAAGCTTGAGTTCCTGGATCATCGCTTCCGAGCAGGACACGACGGCGCGGGTCTGTGCCAGTTCGCTTTCCGCAACCTCTGCGCGGGCCTCCGCAGCGGCCAGGGCAGCGCGTAATCTCGCAAGCTCGGAAGCGGTATTCGACATGGCGGATGTCTATCATCCGGGCTCGAGGGGCGCCAATAAAAACAGGCCCGACGGAACATTTAACCAGCCTTTGCAGGACGTTGCGTCCAGCGCGGATTGCGCCAGTCGATCCCCTCCAGAAGATAGCCCAGTTGTGCCGCAGAGATCTGCACCGCCTCGCCGGACCGGCTCACCGGCCAGATGAACTTGCCCGCCTCCAGGCGCTTCAGATACAGCGACATACCCACGCCATCATGCCACAGGATCTTGACCAGATCGCCCTTGCGGCCCCGGAAGCAAAAGAGCTCGCCCGCATGGGGATCGCGGCCGAGCCCTTCTTGCACCTGCAGCGCCAGGGTGTTCATGCCCCGCCTCATGTCGGTGACGCCGCCTGCAATCCACACCTTCACACCTGCCGGAAACGCGATCACTGCCGATCCACCACTGCCAGAATCCGGGTAAGTGCTTCGGGCTCCACGCCCATCGGCACGATGAGCCGGCGCCCGTTCGGCAGGGCTATCTCAACCTGACAGTCCGGAGGCGGACAGGGTTCAACCGGATTTGCCTGCGACGCGGAAGTTCCCTTTGCCACGGTCACCGGCGCGAACGGCACCGGGCGAGAAGACCCAAGCTCACCGTTTCGATACTGCCGCCGCCAGGTGGTCAGCAGCGACCGGCTAATGCCATGCCGCCGCGCTGTGGCTGCCGCTTGTCGGTGACCGATAAAGCTCTCCTCAACGATGCGCAGTTTATCATCATCTGACCAATACCGGCGGCGATCACCATCGGCAGCGGAAAGAACTTCGATTTGAGGGCGGTTATTGAAGTCGGACATAAGGCCGGACTTACCATCGGATCAATCCCGAGATCAGACGGCCGCCGCCGGAGCCTTACCGCGCTAGGTTGGTTCTGACCGCAAGACCGTGCGCAAGTATCTGGAACAGGGTTTGGAAGCGCCTAGCTACAGCCCGCGTCCGCTGCAAGGTAGCGTGCTGGACCCGTACCGTGATTATCTGGAAGGGAGGGTTCGGGCTTTCCCTGATCTCTCGGCCCGGCGCTTGCTGCGTGAGGTGCGTCCGCCCAGGCGCCTTCATCCTGTCGGCGACATCAGTTGGAACACCCGCCCGCTTGCCGCTGTCGACTTCCGCCTTCTTCACCCACTCATTCAGCGTGTGCGCCGAACAGCCGATCTTCGCGGAGATCGACATGATTGCCTGCCAGCGGGAACTGTGCTGGCCCTGATTGTCCAGCACCAGACGCACCGCACACTCGCAGACCTCAGGAGAATACTTGTTTGTTGTCTTGCTCATTGTGGCTTCATCCTACTCAGTAGTTGAAGCCTCCGGCAAACCCGGCGCGGTTCAATCTGGAGCCTAAGGGACATTATGGTCGATCTGCCGCAAAAAAACTGAACCGGTCAGACCGGAGGGACGCCCAATAGTCAAATCATTCGGGTAAGCCACCCCATCTTTCTTAGATTTGGCCTCCATCTGTCCCGAAACCTCTGACGACGGGCAGGCTAAAGTCGCTTAACGGTGAGCCGAACACTGCCTTTGTTATTACCATAGAAACTCCAGAGATCATTGGCGAAACAGTAAAGATAGCCGCTCTCTTTGGGCGTGTACGTGCAACTCGAACCTATCTTGAATGTTTCATGCGGACTTAGCTTGTGCGTATCCGGATCGACCCCGGAGCTGTTGGCAATCACTCCGACGAGGCAAAACCAAGGCATTGTTTCTTCACGCCTCGCACCGCGCGCAACAGCGCTAGCGTTGCCGGGCTTGCGTCGGCGGTGATGTTGCAGCCAGTCGGAAAATGCGGTGACTGCATATGCTATCTTGCCCGCTTGAAATCCGGGAACTGGGCCGTCAGGAGAGCAATGAATTGAGGCATCGAGCCATTCTCCAGTGGCCTTGAAATTGTATTTGACACTTTTTTCCAGAAACAAACCGGTGGCATTCCAGCGTTCCCGAGCATAGACATCGAGCATATGGCACTGACCTTGCGCGAGCGTTTTAGTCTTCCAATAGCCTGATTGACTCAAAGGTGGATCATTTTGTCGCTTGCGGGCAGAGCTATCCACATTGTTGTTGCCTACCTTGAGGTTGGGCACGCTTCTTGGAAGGGACCGAAGTCTGGCGAAGATGCCCTTAACCGAGTTATGCATCACACTCATGTGGTTCGGCTTCAGTTGAGTAAAAGCGCCATTGCGGAAAACAAGGTCTTTGGCCTCGGCTTGCCTCATCATCCATTCAAGAGTTATGTCGCCCAACCCATCAGCGAAATAACTACCGCCGACGTCGCCGTGTACTCCCGCGAACCATTTTTGTTCGACATCACAGTTTGGATGGAACTTGGTCCAAAGCGTAGGTGTGAAAGTTTGCCTTCGCTCATCGATGGCCAGCGCGTGACGGGCTGTGGCGACTATTGACCCCAATTCGGTGTCGTGAAATTGGAACTTTCGGGGCCGATCTATAATGTTGATAAAAAGTTCATCCGGAATGCCGAGAGCACCAACCGTATCCCAGACGCCGAGGAATTTGACCTTAACTTCGGTGTGTTTCGGAAAATGCGAAACCCAGGGCTGGCCGGGTTTGAGCGCTCGATAGGCGCTGTAAGCAGCATCGACACGGCACCATTTTTCGGCCTCCTCAAGAGGTTTTTTGTCAAAGCGCAAAAGACTGCACCTACCGAGCAGCCCAGCAAGGCTGCGCACTGCATAAGCCCCTCGGGAAAAACCAAACATGTAGATGTCATCGCCTTGCTCATAAGTATCACTAAGCCATTTGTAAGCGCTCTTGATATCATGACTCAGGCCTACGCCCAGCCCGCCGCCACGCAGGCGCGTCAGCCAGCCTCCTGAAGTGCCAACCCCTGGGCGATAGAATTTCTTTTGTTCGATGCCATTTGCGTCGAGTTTGGCCACGGCGGAATGGATTTTCACAACATTAGTCGGCGAGGGAAGGCCATTATCTTCCTGGTCAGGTGTGTTCCAAGTGCCGTCGCAACAGACGATTAAGTTTGCCATGGTAGCCTCCAATTCGACTTATGCAATCTCTGAGCGTGTGCAATTAGAATAATGCACGACAAAATGGAGGGTGCCAACTGTTGGTGAGCAACGCTGCCGCAGAGGCCGTCTGGGTAAACCTGTCAGGGCGTCCGGGGCTCCGGATGCTCCATGACCTGCTGACCTTAGCAGCCGGAAATTCCCGACATAGGACGTTGTCGCTGCGGACGAACTCAGGCTTCCCGTGTCGAAGAAACAGGCCGTAGAGCACCTCCAGGACATCTTCGGAACGCATTCGGGTTCGGACTGCCACCGCGACGCCTTGCGGGTGTAATCGGCTAGCTGTCTGAGCACCTGAAATAATCGGGCAAGGTGGTCATCGACGAGGCCACGGCGCCGGTTCCAGACCCGGGCCGGGGCCGGACAAAGACCGGGTATCACTGGACACTGGACCGGGACGACCGAGGAAGGAGCGGCGATGACCCGTCTGGCGTAGTTTTCAACTATGCCCGGGGACGCGTCGGGCAGAACGCGGAACAGGACCTGCAGGGCTTCGCTGGCATGTAAGCGGCGCCCTGCCCACAGACTCTCCGGATCAGCACGCACCAGTCGACGCACACCCCGGTGACGATCTCGCGCAAACAATCAAGCTTCAGAGCTTTCGGCGAATGCCCTAGGTCAAGGCCCAAGAAGCCATTTTGGCTCGAAGGCATCCGGTGCCTGATCGCAAACTTCCAGACCAACAAAAACTCAACCTTAGAGAGCTTCGCATGGCCGGAACCCCCTCTTGAGAGAATTTTTATTGAAATTTCGCGTCCCCTCGTAGAGAATGGGTGTGTTCTTTAGCGCTCCGTAAGGAGGGGCTCTACATTGCAACCAAGGAAACTACGTCATAACGAATACGTCTATTTTGCACTCATCATGACGGTGGCGATTTACCTGTATCACCACGACAGAAACGATTTCTGGTCGGGGGTATACGGGTTTCTGGTCTGGCTTCTAATTTTCGGCTTGGCTTACCTTTTTATTTTTGCCTTTACCCGGAGGATTGTGCCCCCTCTCGACATCGAGACCACGAGCGCAGATGAACGCGAAATCGAAACGGGATTTGAACGGCTTCTGCTGACGCTACGGGCAGGCTATCTTTTTATGATCTTCACGATCGGCATCTGTATCGTCCCTTTCATTGTCCCCAGTGCCTTTTTCCATGACGGGAAGGTTCAGAAATACGAAAACAGCCCGTTTCTGATCGCTGTCGGTTGTATAGAGGTTGAGTCTGCGCAATTACCCCTAAGCTGCGAAAACACCGGTTCCGCACCGCAATGGCTGGTCGGGCTCGGCGCGAGCAATCAGCCGGTTCTCAGCTCAAGCGCCGTGTCATCCCTGCGGGCCAATTTGGTGGATGTCAGTGTCAGCGCCGATGTCGCTGTTGCGAGCATCGGTCTGGAGGAACGCGATGACAAGCGGCTTGAAGCAGGATCGGCACTTAAATCTTCGCTGGACGATTTCCTTCCCGAATTTGAATCCTTCAAGGCTCGCGCAAATAAGCTTGAGATCGTTCAAAATCTGGTGGCAAGAGCGGTGGAAGAGATCGAAGTAACGGTCATCTACACCAACCTGCCTGAAGGAGAGCTTGTCGGAAAGTCGAAAGAGCTACAGGCAGCGGCGGTTAGGGCGGAAGCCGCGCTGGAAACCCTTCAGGAAGCGCTCCAACAACACCAACATCATGTCCGCCTTACCGGTGGTCTTGTAGTGCCTCTCTTTGTGGTTGTCCTGTCGCTTCTGGGCGGGTCTATTAGCATGACGCGCAAACTGCCGGAAATTCAGCTACGCGCGGCGCCGGCCTACCGAAAGACCTATAAGGCGAGGATCGGGGAGTTCGAAGATCACGGATTGAAGCGGCCCATTAGCGCTCTGGAAGCCCGGGATTTTCTGCTGTTTCAGATACTACAGGTGATGACGGCGCCGTTTCTAGCCATGGTGATCTTCGCCTCCATTGAGCCGGAGTCCACGGTTTCCGCGGTTGTAATAGGGTTCGGCGCCGGGTTCGCCTCGGAGCCACTATTGCTCCGTCTGCGCCGCATGATCGACCAGCTTGCCGGGCTATCGTTTGAGGCGCAGACGGACAGCGCTCAGGCAGACCAGGAAGCCGCACCCGACGAGGAGCCTCCTGCTACAGCGCCTGATCCGGGCCACGCCGCCGCAAACGCGGTATCTGCCGCCCGTAACAGCGATAGCTAGATGACTGCGAGCCTTGACCCGGTTGTGACTTCCAACCCAGGAACTAGGGAGAAATTTTGAATGCCAATAGCGCTGCAAACAATTAACCTAGGGCTGTCTCTGGCGGGCGTGGCACTGCACGCCGGGCGCCGCCTGGATCGGATTTTCGCGGAGAAGGCAGTCGTGAACGAACCGCTCGCCTGGCCCGAGACCCCCACTGTTCAAGTGCAGTCCCTCCAGGACTTCGTGGAAGCTCTGCGCGATGCCGTGCAAGAGGAGGAAAACCGCCGCACGGCAGGCAAACCACTATGGTCGGATGCCCAACTAGAGACGGCCCGCCTGGCTAGAGATAACGAGAACTTCCCCGATGTTGTGGCATCGCTGCAGGATGTGGCCCCATCAAAAATTCCCTTTGTTGATACCAGGGTCGATGCCACCTCCATTTATTTGGCGGCGCTTGAAGAGGCTGGGCTGGTGGAAGATACTGCCACTGCCCGCCAGGCTGTCTATTTTTTGGTTGGCGGAAAAGACAACCGGCAACAGTCCACAGCATGGCAGGTGGGCACGGTTCTCTTGTCCGCCACCGCGCAGTTTACACTCTCCACTCAGGAACAACTGATCAAGAACCCGCGACAAAGACAGATCGTCGCCAAGGTTCTCGAACGGCTTGCGACGCCTGAATTGCTTGAAGTTGCCAACGGCCGGAGCCTTTTGGCGGAACTAGTTGGAGCCACCCTGAATGGGGTGGTCGATGCCGCCGAAGTGGTCAAATTCGACACCCCTTGGCTGGATGGCCTTCTGGATGCGCTGGCGGACGCTCGGCATGCTCAGCCGGAGGAAAAGCGGGACGATTTTCTTGTCGGTCTGACCAGGGGGCAGGGATACCGGCAACTAGTTGCAGAGATCCTCGAGGAAGGATCAACCCAACTATCTAGCTCCGACCAAAAGGGGCTCACGATAGCCATCTCAGGGTTTCTCACCTCGGCGTCGGAAGTCGTGAGAAGTGCTTCTTCCATGTCGCTGGAAACCTTCTTCGTTCAACACTGGCCCGACTTAGCGCGGGCCGGTTTTCGCGCGGCGCGCGATTATGGCCCTAGCCTAGTCCAGGGACAGAACCCATTTTTGGGCAAGGTGCTGATTTCGGCGTTCAACGTCCTGAGCGAAACCCCGGGCCGCGATTTCCTGACGCAAGAGGCCCTGGAGGCGACAGTCGAATCCGCAATAGCCGCTATTGCCGCAAATCCGGAGTTGATCGACGAGGATTGGCCGAAACTGCTCTTTGGCAGCGTCGCTTCAATTGTAGCCGACACCGGGCTGCGCAGCGTTTTTGACGACACATTCCTGGATCGATTTGCCCGGGAGTTGGCCCGCAGCGCGGCCAGTTCTCCGCAGTTGATCACTTTTCACTCGGAGGCGACAACAGAGATGGTTCGCCTAACTCTGCTGAGCCTCGCTGACCTTGCGCAACCCAGCGCAAAAGAAATCGCCGAGGCGGTGTTGATTGCTGGACTAGAAACTGCCTCGGCCTATCCGTCGATATTTATAGGAACCGGTGGCGCCTCGAATGGTGACTTTGCCAACGCCGTTGGCTCTATTACACGACAAGTCGCGGAGATGGTGAGGGCAAAAGGAATATCACAGGTGACCGGGGCTTCGTTGGCATCGCTCGCGGTTGGAATGGTCGCCAGAAACCCACGCCTCTTTGTCCAGACCAAGAGTGATTTGGCCGCGGCGGTCATCGCCGTCGTCGCGGAAACGATTGCTGACGCCCCGGCAATGCTGGTGTCCGAACATGGGCTAGTCAAAATTGCAGAGGCTGCGCTGGCCGGACTGGCGCTGCATGGCAAGAGCTTGCTCGGTGAGGCAAGTTCGGCCGATGAGCTGACGGAGTTGCTTAAGCCGGTGGTGCGCGAAGCTCTCATTCTGGCGGATCGTGAGATCGGCGTCTCGGTCGACATGGCCTCGGTGCCCGACACAATCGCTGGTCTGATTGCACTTTGGCTCAATGGCAAGCTGGTTGAAATCAGCGCAGGCAATACGGATTTTGTCGCACATTTCCGCGCCGTGGCGCATCAGGTTAACTCAGCATAATGCAACGGTTCAAACGCATTCAAAAGGGACTTAACATGAAGAAGATTTTGCAGTCAGTCTCGCGCGTTGCCGGAGGCGTTTTTCTGGTTGGAGCACTGACTTTGGGGGCCTGCGCCACCAAGCAGGATGTTGAAAACATCGTAGCCGAAGCCAACGCTCAGGTTCTGGCGGTTGAGTTTGGCGAAGGAACAAGTTCCGACGAAAAGATCCTTCAGTTCATTGAAAGAAACCCAGAGCTGACGGCGGTCAATCAGCGCCTGCTTGTTCGCCTCAGCGCCATCTATGCTGCTCAGGGGAATACGAACCTCGCGCTGGCAGCTCTTGAGAAGGCCAGCAAAACAGGTGATGTTAACCAGCTCGGTGACCGCGACGCCCTGATTGTCGAGCTGCGCGGCCCGATCATCTGGCAGCGCAACCTGCCAACCCAGCCAACCGAGGACGATGCCGCTGTGGCGCTCATGCATATGAAAAGCGCGCGGGACTTTCCGAAGGGTAAGGCCCAGATGGATCCGCAGCTCAAAGCTTGGGTGCTGAGTGTGCAGGCTTCGGCTGCGCGGGTAATAGTTGCCGCAATGAAATCAAAGGAAAGTACACACGCGGTACAGGAAATTCGGAGCAATCTTGACCACTTTCTTACTGACTACGGGACATTCTGGGGAGAAGCGCCGCAGAAAAAGACTGTGGCGGCGTTGCGTAACAATTCAAGCTCCGCTTGTGCAACCGAACCGGCGGATGTGGATTTCAGCGACCTTGATGCCGCCGATCTGCCTGACCTGTCACTTTTACGGTTTGCCGGTGCAGTGATATGCAGCGTTGAGACCGTCGTTTTCAGATACTCTAATCGCATGACGGATTTCTCATTTGACGGCCAGCCCGCAGACAATGACACGCCTGCGCAGACAAACCTCCGCAAGATGTTGGATGTGCCGTCTTGGTTGTCTTGCCCGGAAGAGATAGAGACGCTCGACAAATTTAACTGCACCATAAAGATAGATTCCGAGGCCGGTTGAGTGCATTTCGCCACCTGTAGCCGCCACCGCGAGGCCGATGCCAGTTTTCTTCACAGCCAGTTGTGATGAACTATCAGCAGTCGGTACTCGCCTTTCCGATCCGCGCGATTTTGTCGTAGAGTGCTAGGCAAAGTCCTTTGCACCAACGTCATAACGCAGCTTTCCAAGCGTGCCGCTTCCCAAAAGTGACGACGCTTTGGTCGCCACCAGGTCGATCCGGGCTGCATAGCCTGCGGTCCGTCCAACTTGGCGGAGTGCGTGCATCTGGTCTGCGGCATTCAGTGCGGTTGCGATCCGCGTATACGTGCCGCGTCCCTGATGCAGGATATCCATTACCATGGCGCACACCGGCATAGGTGCCCCATCCAAGGTGGCTCCTTTCTGGCTGACCTTCTGTGCAGCAATCGCGACCTTTGATTTGGCGGCCTCAATCGCAAGCTCTACCTGGGCCAGTCGGTGATCCTGACTGCGGCAGGCCCACTGAATAAGCCGTGAAGCGGCTTTCAATTCTGCGTCATCCACCGAGGTCATGTTAGTATTCAGGTAGGTCATGAAGCCGCCCTGCTCGCCCGGCCTACTATTGCCATCCAGACGGTCCTGTGCGCCCTCGAGCGAGGTTGTACCGAACGCCGTGATCTGATGAACGCGCCCGCCCACCAAGCTCAGATCGGGAAAGTAGTGCTCGGCGTCAGGAAGGTCGAGCAGCTTTCTGAACAGCACGATCAGGTTGGCATCCGGTGTATGCGCCGCAAATTGAAAGAACCCGAAGGTAAAGGCTGCACGGTCGTAGCTGTTCACACAAGAAAACGATCCCTGGCTTTCGCCCATGGCCGTGGGTTCAATGAAGGCAGCCCAGTGGTCAAATTCATTGGCCCAGACTTTGTAACCATAGATCGGTGCCTTTTCCGACGTGAAGCCTCTCACGCGGGCGAGACCTTTGAATTTGGACCCTGAGATTCTGGCCTCCGTGCCGATGTATCGCCGCGTGCCGTCTTCGGGATCGTTGAAGACCCAGCGCAGTTTGCCGTTGGGCCGCGTTTCTTTCCGGATCGGAGGATCGAATTCCGCAGTCTGCGCCGCCCCGCCGTCATCTTCTTCGTCGTCGGGGTCGAAACTCAAAGCTCCCAGCCCTCCCCTACTGTCGGTAGGAACAGTTGTAACGCCGCCGGCGCCGGGCCAGGATAAGCCGATCTCGGCTGCGGTTGCTGGGCCGACGACAAGGTCCACGCCGGTGGGTCCGAAGGCTTCTAGCTGCACGTCGCGGATTGCATTAAGTGTCTGGAAGCCAATAACGCCGTCGGCGCCCACACTGCCAATGAAGTGGCCAGCTTCGATCAAACCTTGCTGAACCTGCTTGGCCAGCTCTCCGGTTGATCCAAAGCGGATCGAGGGCGACCGGCCGTTGGTTCCGAGAGCCACGGTCCGGCTGGCTTCGCCTTCGTTGAACAGAGCGTATCTGAACTGCTGCTGAGGAAGGGCATAGGCGGCATCAACGAATGCTTTCCAGGGGCCTTTTTCGCCACCGGGATTGCTGGACCGTCGACCAGCGATACCAGCGACAACCTGACAGCCAAGACTGGAATACCCCGGCGCGGTGTGATCCATGTAGCGCGAACAGTGCAAATTGTCATAAGCCGTTTCATAAACCAAACGGTCGTTGCCTTCGTAATCAGTGTCGTCGCCAGTGCGCCAAACCGGCAGTTTGTTTGCGTTCCGGAAGGCACGGTGAGGTCCAAGCGCTGATTTAAGGCCGTGATCCCCCTTTTGGTAGCGATGGTCGGATGAGTCCGGCAGATCGGTAAGATAGCACGGCGCGAGCATGTTCACGCCATTGCCATTGTTGGACATATATTTAGCGATGCCCGAGATATTGGGCACGGTGCTGCCAGCAAATACGGCAAAGCCTTCCCCGGGAATCCACTGCCCAATCGTGCAGCGTTGGTGGCGAAAATCCGTACCCTTTTCGACCATGGTGTGCCTGTTTGACATCACCCCCTGTTGTGCAACAGGCGAGCAGCCGCGCAGACCAAAAAAAACCATCTCATCAGTTGGAACTTCGAAGTTGGCAAGGTGAAACATTCCACGAATGTGATCTTCCGTCAGCTCAAACATGACACCCTCAATCTCTGGCTAAACTCAGGCAGGAGAATCAATCCTGAATAGTATGAGAATACATCGTTTTTCGAATTTTCTGAAATCCTGCTTATATGCTGTCGACATCGCCCCTTGTAGTATCGAAGTTTCACATTGCAAATCTTGTGCTCGCATTCAACTTTCCAGCCTCTGATACAATCGATTGCGGGTCTTTGACAGAAGGCATATCTAATGGTTGTGAAACCTCCCTCTTTCGAGCCAGAAGCACTCATGTCATTACTCTCACAGTAAGAACTTTTTTCAAATGGGATCCAGTACTCAGTGGGGAGTATCGCAAGGGATATCACCCCCGCCGAGGTTTCCGTTAGAGGGGCGAAATTACTGCCTTCTTTTCGGTGTCAAGCACGCCAATGAGATGGGCACATCTGAATTGCATCGAGCCAGCATCATGTTGGCAGCCAGCGCGCTGACCACGGACCGAAGCATGTACCCGAAAGACCTCAACCGAAAGCCGCAGCAAAAAGCAGGAAGGGCTAGAATAGAACCGGCGGAACCGCTTTGGCGGATCAATTTGCCTGCCTAAAACCGCTTGACTGGGACGGCCTCGTTACCGAAGTCCAGACCCTAATGTAGTGCCACGCGATCTTGCAGTCCTCCTGCCGTTTCAGGATGGCCTTCGTCGTCAGTTCCGTTCCGTTATCGCTGACCACCTTGTAGAGGTACATCACAGATATTGCCCCCCAAACCTGCGGATATGCCAGTAAGGAATTTCGACGGCCTGAATTACCTAAAGTTCGCCTTTCTTGCAGAGGTAGAGAGCTATGTAAGGCGGCATATTGTTATGAGGTTTTCCTTCACCTCTGGTGTAGACTCCTTGGTCAGGGTCGGAATCTCCAATTTGAATTGAAACGTCCTTCCGTTCGGAGAAATCAAAGTACGGGGCGTCTGTTCCTTTTCCATCATCTAGATAGTCATGAGGCGCGGCAACCATTGGAATTCCGTGGCGGTGTGCGGGCATTTCCTCAACCGTTAGTGTATGGTTTTCGTGGCCGCCGACTTCTCGAAAACGACGCTCAGTAAGAGGCCCATCAGCAGCAGTGTTACCTCCACCGAACCCAGTTCCAATTATTACTCGCCCTGATGCTAGTTTGAACTGATTCCAACCTATTGGACACCCTGAAGGCGTATCAAATGCGACTACCGCTCCCCTGGGCAATGCCTCTAGTTTGGTACGTTTCAAATCGTCTTTCAGACCATAAACCTCACTCCAAAGATACCTGTTCTCGCGGGCTAATCTGTCTACGAGCTGTGTTACTTCTGTAACGCAGCGAATAAGCTCAGAGGCCAAACTGTCTTGAGAAACGTCTACGCAACTGTCGAGCGGTTGCGCATGAGAAATTGGAGCGACGAGCGCAAGTTTCAAAGATAGGATGATACATTTAAAGAACTTCATTCGTCCGGTTCTCCTTCAGAGATTGGGGTAGCGCCAAACAATTCAGATAAAGGGGCGTCTGTTGGCCACGCCGGAACAGTTGAGGGCGAAACCGGGAGTTCCGCACTAAGTGCCGTACCACCAGAGAAATCGGAGAGTTTTCGCTCCAAATGAGAAATCTTTGAATTGAACTCTAGCATCTTCTCAGCGAACACAAGGCTCCCTTCGGCCTTATCTAACTCTTCCAAGGCCGTTCTTGCTTGAGCAGCTAAACGTTCGATATCACTTTGAGCGTCAGCGACCAGCGCAGTAAGTGTTTGCAGGTTGCGCTGCTCCTTGCTTAGCTGGTCGCGAGCTTCGCTGACGGCATCATCTAATTTCCTGATTTCAGGGTCAAAGGCCGTGGTCCTGATTGATGCTACGGCTTGTTCGGCGGCGATTGCGCTTCTATCTCTTATGTCGTCCAACACATAGGCGAGGAAACCGCCGATGAGTGTCACGACCGCAATCGTCGAAGCGCTCCCAACTATAAAAAGGTTACGCCGCTCCTGATTGAGAAACGTTCTTATTTCCTCTCTACCCTCAGCTGTTAATTCTGTTATTTTGTGACTCCGTTTGAGCTCTTGATCGAGAAGCTCTCTTAGCTCCCATCTCAACTCGGCTGATAATTCTGGCATATTCTGCCTCCGTCCGTCAGATTACTGGTCAAAATTTCCCACTCAAACCCCATCTGGGTTGCGTCGACAGAATATCATACAGCCTTTGTGTGTGAAGGCGCAGATGAGAGATGAAGCCGTGCCAAAGCCGAGAAGCGGCAGACACCAACTATGTTGCAATTGTTGACTGCGTTCTGGTGGTCCTGACCCCTGAAGCTGGTCCGGAGTGAATGCGAATTTTTGAGTACATTTCTGGCAAGAGAGGGAGTGTACCGATGCCGAAGAAACGATTCAGCGACGAACAGATTGCCTTTGCTTTGAGGTAAGCGGAAGCCGGGACGACGGTTGGCGAGATTTGCCGCAAGATGGGGATCGCGGAAGCGACGTTCTATCGCTGGAAGAAGGTCTATGCGGGGATGGGTGTGTCGGAGATCCGGCGGCTGAAACAGCTCGAAGACGAGAACAGCAAGCTGAAGCGCCTGGTCGCTGATCTGACGCTGGACAAAGCGATGTTGCAGGACGCGCTGAGAAAAAAGTGGTGAAGCCTGTCCGCCGCCGCGAGGTCGTCCGGCACTATCAAGGTGTGTTTGAGGTGTCGGAGCGCCGTGCTTGTAATGCCATGGGCTTCGGACGGGCTTCCCACAGATATCAATCCAGGCGCGATCCGGCGGTTGAATTGCGGATGCGCCTGAAGGAGTTGGCCGAAAGGCGGGGCGGTCGGATATATGCTTCCTGGATCACGGCCATCAGCGCCTTCTCGGTCGTCCGGCGGGGCTCCAGGAACGTGGGGAAATAGCTGCCCTTCCGTAGCTTTGGGATGTTCAGCCCGATCGTGCCGGCAGAAATTTCCAAACCGGTCATGGAGTGGATCACTGGGATCGCCCGCGAAGGCCGGGGCGGCATACCCGCCTAGAGCTAATGATCGATCTGCCGCGACCTCGTGCAGCAAATCGCGCCGGTCCCGGCCCGGCCTGATCAGCCCTTCCTGCCGCCAGCCGCGCGGGGCGACTTGCGCTTATCATCCTTGCGGATCTTCGCCGCCAGCCGGTCGAAGAGCGCGCGCGCCTCAAAAACCAGATCCAAGGCCTCTTCCAGGGGTGCCAGCGCCTCCGAGAAGTCCTCCTCCTCAAAGGCCATCGCCAGAGCTTCGCGGGAGAACTCGAGCGGCAGCGTAAGCTTGCCCTCCGGATCCCAATGAAAACCCTTGGAGGCGAACTCGGCCATGAGCTCCGGGTTGCTTTTGAGAACGCGCTTCAGGGGGCCTCGTGAGAGGGTGTTGGATGATGGCTCCAGATGCACGCCCAAGCCGGCAGCCCCCGCGAAATATGCCAGCCAGGTTACGGCCTCCCCCGTCATGTCCATCTCGACGAAAAGGTCGTAGTTGCCATCAGGATCGCCTTCCGAAATCCATTCCGGCGAGGACAGCCAGAAGTTATCCTCGACGGTTTCAACAGCATCTCCGTTCCAGCCGAACTTATCCCTCTTCCGCTTCAGAATATCCCCGATCTCCTGGCCAATGAGGCGGTCCATCGTTTCTGAGGCATAGCTCATTGCGCTTTCGAGCAGATCGATATTGCGCACGATCGCCGCGCCGATGTCATTGTCTTGCTGGGTCATGTCGATCGCCTCCTATAGGTCTGCAACAAAATCGCCGAATCGGGCGATATACTGTTCGATGAAGCTTCTGCTGCGCTCCGGCTTGCCCGCAGCCTCGCGGGCGGCCGCGGCCAGATCTTTCCATGTGGTGGAGCTGACACCGTCCCGGATCAGCGGGTATGGCGCCAGGAGAACCAGGCTGGCGCGGCGGCCCATGTGCCTGCCCCTGGCCTCGAGCGCTTCCGCGTAGCGCTCCAGCTGCATCGGCCCCAGCCCGGCATCGATCTTGACCTCGATGCCGATGAGGTGATTGCGGGTCTCGATCATCAGGTCAATGCGGTCGGCCAGCTCACCAAGCGGATTCACCTCGTTGCGCAGCCGGTACCCGGACTGCAGCTCCTCGAGCCAAACTATTCCGGGGATCGCGCTGTAGAGGTAGAGCGCCAGGAAGCTCCGGGAAACGCTGCCGCCAAAGTCCTCCTGCCAGAGGCCTGCGAGCGCGGAGGTGACCCGGACCTCATTCCGGTTCAGCCCGGCCAGCTCCCAGGGATTGAGCAGCCCGCCTCTGGCCTTGGCGTTTTCCACCGGGCCGCGCAGCTCTGCAAAGGCACGTTCGAGATGGGGTGCGGATGGGGCCTTGGGCTTCTCCTTGGAAGCCCGTGCCCGCAGCGGCGCCAGCTCGCGAAATAACGCGGTCAGATCTTCAGCGGTGAATGTCGTCAAGCCGAACCTTCCCTGCAAATACGATGATCAAATCTCCGCCCATCTAGCGGGACACATCCTTTCGTATCAAGGATAAGTTGTGCGCCCCTGTATTCCCCGAGGCGCCCAAGCCGCGCACCACCCGCTCTAAGGCTCTTCAGAGAACCGTTGAATTCGAACTTGACCAGGCAGGACGCTGCGCGCCTAGCATTCTTCCCTCCCGTGGCTCACTATAGTGCGTCGAATTGAAAGGATGCTCCCGCATGGCAAATGACCTGACCGCGCGCGTTTCGCTTGAAGACGCTCTGAATGAGGTGCCGGTGGCCGTTGCGGACTTCTTCCGGCGCCTGGACGGGCAGCCGGAGTTCCGGGTAAAGGAGATTCACCCGGACCGGATGCCTGTCATTGACGATCAGGCGGATTGGACTGCCTGGTTGAGCTGTACGCCGGAAAAAGCGGCATACCTCTTACGCCCCCTTGCAAGTTGCCCACCGGGCAACTGCATACGGCTAACACGCAACAAGTGTTGCCGCTCGTCATTCCTTCGCCCCCGCAGCGGAGCTGGCTCTGCGCCGCGTCTATGAGTGCGCAGAGCTGAGCGGTACTTAACTCGGGCTGGCCGTGAGCTTCGCATAAACAGCTGCCAACTTACTCAGGGCTGTACGCTGAGGGTCTTCGACATCCCCCATGTCCAGATCAGCAAGATAGTTGTCGAGCGCGCGACTTGTTCCTTCACGATCATGATCGATGTTGTGTCCCAAGATGCGATCAATCGTACCTAGGTCTACACCGATCAACCTCATCAAACTTGCGGATGTGCGACGTAAGTCATGGCGATGCCAATCGCTAGTCTTGCTTTCGCGCTGGATTGCCTTCGTGATCCGATCCCAGTTTTGCAACTCCGTATTGCAGGAAGATGGGAACACAAGTGCGTCGGGCTCTTGGCGGCGCCTCTCATAACCAGGGAGCCTTTGAAGAATACCGATCACTACGTCGGGGATTGGCAATAGCTGCGGGCTTGGCGGGCCCTTGGTCATCTTTACTGATGGCTTCAGCCATTCCCGGCGCTGGAAATCAACGTCTCGCCAGCGCATGGTCACTACCTCATCGAGACGTGCAGCAGTGAGCAGGATAAATCGCAAGGCGATCGGGCGCACGTCGATAATCGGATTCATTCGCATTGCCAGGCAGGCGGGCGCCGGATGGGCGAGAAGCGGAAGCACTTTCTCCATTTCCTCTCGCCTCAATGCCCGTTTTCTTTTTCCCGTGATGCTGGGGTCGTTGCTTGCCGGATCAGCGGTGTCACGCATGTCCGGCACGTTCAGCACCGGCAGGCGTTTGAGTCCGGAAAAACGGAATTTTTCGCGACCCGCAGCCCAATCGAGTACGGGCATGAGGTAGGCGCGCGCCCGGCTGCACTGTCCGTTCGCAGTTGGTTTTCCTGAAGGCGGGTTATAGTTTCTCATCGCAGCCGCAAGGTCGTCAGCCGAAATTTCAATTGCCCGTAAGTCGAGAAGTGGATTGAAGACAGAAAGAATGCGGCGCTCCGCCTCAGATTTCCCACCTTCAGTTCGGGGTGTCCATGTCGCTCGAACTCCCGTACGCTCAGCTCTGAACTCATCGACCAGTTCACGCAGTGTCGGAGATGCCTTTAGTGCTTCCTGGTTTTTCCTTCGGATGTGGTTGAAGTTTCCCGTGGTTTTCTGGACCTCAACGCGCTTTTCGGCGGCCATCTCGCGGGCGCTCTTCAGCGATATGTCGGGGTAGGACCCGATAGTGATGCGCTGCTCGGTACCGTCCAGGGAACGTACCCTGACAGAAAACGTCTTCTTTCCGGTTGGTGTAACCCTAAGTGTAAGCCCAGGCTGCCGAGCATCGACGAAGTCCTTGCGGCGGTCGATCTGGATCTTCCGGATGAATGCATCTGTTAGCGCCGTAACCGCCATGGGGAACTCCTTATCCTTTGGGAAGGTATTATCCCGGGGACGTGCTGGGGACGCAATTGGAGCTGGATAGCTTTCCACAAAAACCCGACAGGACGAGATGCAGGGTGTGGAACCCTCCTCTTGAAGTCGAAATAAAGGACTGTTTTAAAAAGATAAAAATCCAAAACACTCTCTCCCTATCGAGAGTTCTCCGGAAATCTCTTTCTCGCGGGAAAATGCGGGAGCAGGATTGAAAATCCTCGTGTCGGTGGTTCGATTCCGCCCCCGGGCACCATAACAGCCTGATATAGCTGAATAATTTCGCCCGTTGATGATCATCGGAGCCGACTCTAAAAGTATATACGGTTATACACTTCTCATATGGGCTCGGTTTGGCCAAAGATTCCGAAGATCGAATTACAACGATCAAACACCTCCGGAAGGGGCTGGCGATCTACAAGACAGGTCGCACCCCTTACTACTACATCCGCTTCAGAGCCCCCCTAGCGGGGAAATACGTCCACCGGTCGTCCAAGGAGACTTCGCGGCTGGATGCGATTGAAGTGGCCTATGAGTTTGCCGACTCATACCGCAGCAAGGCCAACAGCGACCATGCTCAGAAGAAAGCCACCAGCTTCGAACACTATGCCAAGAAGCTGATGGGCATTCAGAAGGGCAAGTCCAAGTGGTCGGACGGGGACAACAAGCTGCTGAACCGGTCCAAGGACGGTCTGATCTGCTATTTCGGTAAGTATGACGTCACGAAGATCACCACCGGCAAGGTGCGGGACTACCTGATTCATCTGGACGAGAACCGGCCAAAGCGGCTGGCAGAATCGACTAAGGCCAAACACACCATCATCATCCGCAAGGTCCTGACCCTGGCGGTGGAAGACGGCATTCTGAACGTGCTGCCGGTAATGCCAAAGCAGAAGACCGTGGACACGCCTCGTCACACCTTCACGGACGACGAGTACAAACGGTTCATGAGAGCTGCCGGTGAATGCGCCAAGCGCGGTGACGTTGTCCGTGGCGTCCAGATCACCGGCCACCACGCCAAGATGTTCCGCTTTGTCGTTCACACGTTCCTTCGGCCTACAGAGGGTGAGCTGTTCGGGCTGAAGCACAAGGACATTCAAATCAAAGGCGACCCGCCGCACTTGGAGATGAACGTCCGTGGCGGTAAGACCGGTGGCCGCACCAGTGTGACCATGCCGCTGGCTGTTCCCCTCTATCAGGGGACACTGAACCCTTTTGACGAGAACGGGCCGGACAGGAACGGTTATGTGTGGATGCCGGAATATTCCAACCGTAGGACAGCCATCAACACGGCTCGGCGTCTGTTTAACCATATCCTGGAGAAGGCTGAACTGCTGGACGAGGACAGAAAGCTGTCCCCGTACTCCCTCCGGCATTATGCCATCCAAGCGGCATTGTTGCAGAACTCTGACCGCTAAGGATTCACATCACGAATCCATGCGGTTAGACGGGTTAGATGAGCAAGCCCGCACCTGCCCGCTACCGCACGACGAATTGGTCCAGCTACAACGATGCGCTCAGGAAGCGCGGGTCGCTTCTGATCTGGTTGGACAAAGAGATGACCTGGCTCGCGCCGCATGAAGGGCGACCGGGGCGTCCACCAGTCTTCTCGAACTCGGCGATCCAGTTCTGCCTGTCGATCAAGGTTCTGTTCAAGTTGCCACTCCGGCAGACCGCCGGGATGGTCGCCAGCCTTTTGCACCTGTGGACTGGCCCGTTCCCGATTTCTCTACACTGTGCCGCCGGCAGAGTGAGATGGGACCGTGGCCCCAGTGGGGCCGCGTAAGCCCATAGAACGCTGGCCGTCCAGATCCCGTATCGCCGCGCCGATGGTCCGCTGAACCTGCGTCCCCTCTCGGGACATTGCTATGCAATGCCCTGCCGGGCAACGGACAGCACCGGGATCAAGTTCCTTGGCGATGGTGAGTGGCAGGCCCGCAAGCACGGCGTTCAGGGGCGACGCCAATCGCTGCCCGGCAGTTGATTGCAGAGCAATCAATGAGAGGGGCGCAAGGTGCATCTTGCGATGGATGCTGCCACGTCTGACATCCGTGCTGTCCCTTGTCCGGCAGGCGATTTGCAAAGCAAATCTGACGAGAGGGAATTCACCCCCAGCCGCGACGGCCCCTCTCGTGGTTATGCTGCGCAAACCACTGCCGGGCAGTGGACAGCCCGGTCCTGCCGGAACTGCGCGACCAGAGTCCGAAGGACGAAGAGATCGGCAGCGTGACTGCAGACGGGGCCTATGACACGCGCCGTTGCCACTCCGCCATCATCAAGCGTGACGCCGTCCCGATTATCCCTATCCGCAAGAATGGTCGGCCGTGGAAAGAAGACTGCCCGGCGGCACAGGTCAGAAACGAAACCTTGCGCGCCACCCGGCACTACGGCCGGGCCTTCTGGAAACGCTGGACAGGATACCACGCCCGGAGCCGGGTCGAGGCAAAGATGCGCTGCTTGAAGGCATTCGGCGAACGCATCGCCGCAAGAGACCCTGGTAGCCAAACCGCTGAAATCCACATCCGCATCGCCCTCATCAATCGCTTCAATGCACTCGGCACCGCCGAGATCGTCCGCGTCGCCTAAGTTCAGAGGGGAAAGGGGTAGTCAGGCCTCAAGAGGGAGTTTTGCAACAACGCCCCTTCGGGACTCACACGCGCATCCATAGAAGTCTTTGTAATTATCAAGCATCGCCAGAACTGCTCTGGCGTCGGCGCGTTCCACATGCTCTCAACCCAATGCCGCGCCCATATGGCATTCTCATGTTCCGAAAACGCATGCTTGGCGGCTTGGCCTGATACGCCTCTGTGATCGATGTGCTTACCCACGATGTCAGCAAACTCAGCAGATCGAATTGAGTAGCCCGCAATCGAAATTGCGTATGCTTGATCTAAGCTATCTTCGCTTGCCGCCAGATCTAGGACCATCGATTTGATAAAGCCGGCAGCACCGAAGCGTTCGGCTGCAAGGACTTCGCGAGCGAGTACCGCGTCATTTTCTGAACCCAACAGCCTTTGGCGCCAAATTGATTTCATCGGGTCCGACGCCTCGGCCCCCCAAATTGCTTGGTGCTCAAGCGTCAGGTCATCGCCCAAGGCCAGCATTACGAAAGCCGCGCCTGCTCAGCGAGCTGCCCATTGAAAGCGCCATTGGTTCGAGCCCAATGGGCGGCGGCTCGTGCTACATCTCTGGCGATTTGGCTGAATGGTTGGGAAAACAAAAGATGACCCATGTGCGCGGAGCACCATTCCACCCGCAAAAGGGAGGGCAAGATTGAACGCTGGCATCAGACCTTGAAAAACCGGGTCCTGCTGGAAAACTACTATCTCCCCGGTGCTCTCGAACGCCAAATCGGGACCTTTGTCGACTACTGCAACAACCAGCGCTACCACGAGAGCCTGAGCAACGTCACACCCGCCGGCGTCTACTTCGGAAGGGACAAAGCCATTCTGAGAGAAAGGGAGAAGATCAAGAAGTTGACGATCCGACAGCGCCGCTTGCAACACCAGAAACAGGCAGCATAATCAATCACGCAACCGAACCAGAGCCTCCAATGCTCAAGCCGCTCTGAAGTCCCATTTTTTATGACGACGGACAGCAAGACCGTTTGAAAATCCTCGTGTCGGTGGTTCGATTCTGCCCCCCCCACCCCCGGGGGGGGCGACAATTAATCTAGATAAAAACAACAACTTGGAGCACCCCACGCGTCGTTTGCCATAGTGCTATTTCGCTGTGGGTATCAGTTCCATGCCCGTTACGCGGTCTGCGCTTGGCCCGCACGCCTTCGACGCGAAAGCCCATTTCAATACATCAATGGAGTCTGCAATCCGCGCAGGCGGGGGCCGTCCCTTGGCGGGAAAAGTCCATTGGCTTTCGAGAGACGGGCTGCCTGACATGAGCTGAGAGACCGGAACTTTTGAGCGGCAAGTCCAGTCAGACGCCAACGCCTTTTGTGATGCTCTGATCAAGCGCTGATTGACAGGGAGCAGCATCACCCGGACTTCGAAAAAGTCTGTGCTGTGTTCAACATTGCCGTAGCTGAAGAAGGTCTTGAGATCACTTTGCCCTTCGCCAAAGCCTTGATCAGCCCCACCTGCGTGGTCCAGTTTGATTGAAGTGCAGTGCCGGGTTAACAATCCGGCGATTTCGGACGGCGGCCCACACTGGCCGCCCGCACTGGCCGTCAGCGGGAGGCGCCGCGAATCACGCGCAGGATCAGCGCCAGTGCAAACAGCACGAGAAAAATAAAGAACAGGATCTGTGCGATCCCAGCGGAGGCCGAAGCGATGCCGCCAAATCCGAAGATGCCGGCAATGATGGCAACGGCCAGGAAAACGAGAGCCCAATTGAGCATACCTTGTCCTTTCGGTTGCGAGTTGCTGTTAGTAAAACCCGTCAGGCAGCCAAAAGTTCCGTATTGCGGTCCGGAACCTCGTTAGCGGCAAAGTGCTTACCGCGACACGTCAGGACAAAACATAGTTCTGGCGGCCGATCCGGGCGCAAGGCCGGGCCGGGGACCTATACGCGGCGCGCATTTGTTGTCTGTGAACAAGCATGCAATTTTGACCCCGTAGCGGGGAAATCGGCGTCCAAAAAGACCCCCTTACACTGATGTGAATGATGCCCCCGAGCTTATCGGGGAGCACAGAGTGGGATGTTGGTCGTGGAGACGATAGCAAAGATCCGGCGGGCGTATTTTCAGGATTGAGGCATTGAGCCGCCATTGGTCCGAGGCCAATGCCGAACAAACCGATCAAGCAGATCTGCCGGGAACTGCGGGTATCGCGGAATACGGTGCGGAAGGTGATCCGGTCTGGTGTGACGGAAGCAACCTACGAACGCAGCGTTCAGCCTCTGCCAAAGATCGGGCCATGGAAAGACAAGCTCGAAGAGATGTTGGCGGCGAATGCGAGGAAGCCAAAGCGCGAGCGGTTGACCCGCATCCGGATATTCGAAGAACTGAGAGCCCTTGGATATGACGGCGGCTATGATGCTGTCCGGCGTTACGCGGCCGCGTGGTCCAAGGAAGAACAAGAGGCCTCCGCGGCCGCCTATGTCCCGCTGATCTTCGATCCGGGCGAGGCCTACCAATTCGACTGGAGCCACGAGATTGTGGTGATCGACGGCGCGACCACCACTGTGAAGGTGGCGCATGTCCGGCTTTGCCACAGCCGCATGCTGTTTGTCCGGGCCTATCCGCGCGAGACGCAAGAGATGGTGTTCGATGCCCATGACCAGGCCTTCGCCTTCTTCGGCGGGGCCTGCACGCGCGGGATCTACGATAGCGAGGTTTGGCCGCCATGGGTCCGAGGCCAGGCCGAGCGAAGACGGCGGCAGACACGATTTTCGTGGGCCGCGACCGGGCCTGCAATCGGCGCTTCCAGCAGATGTGCGGGCACTATCTTGTCGATCCCGCTGCCTGCACACCGGCGTCTGGCTGGGAGAAAGGGCAGGTCGAGAACCAGGTCGGCGTTGTCCGGCGTCGCTTCTTCGTGCCCAGGCCCAAGTTTAAGAGCTACGCCGAACTAAACGCCTGGCTCGAGGACCGCTGCGTTGCTTGGGCCAAATCTCATCCGCATCAGGAGCTTCGAGACCGCACGATCTGGGAGGTCTTCGAGGGCGAGCGGGCGAGTCTGGTGCCATATGCCGGCCCCTTTGATGGATTCCACGCTGTTCCGGCATCAGTCTCGAAGACCTGTCTCGTCCGGTTCGACAAGAACCGCTATTCGGTGGATGGCCGCGCCGTCGGCCGGCCAGTCGAGATCCGCGCCTATGCCGAGCGGGTCGAGTTCTGGCAGGACGGCAAGATCGTAGGGCGGCATGATCGAGCCTTCGGGCGCGACAAGGCCATCTACGATCCGCTGCACTACATCCCGGTGCTGGCCCGCAAGCCCCCTCTTGCGCATGCGCTGCCGGGCAGCGGGACGCCCTCAGGAATGGGGCTCCCTTCAAGGACTGGGAGCTGCCATCAGCGATCAGGCGCATTCAGCGCAAACTGGGCAAGGTGCCCAATGGCGACCGGCAGATGGTCCAGATCCTGAGCATGATCCCGACCGATGGGCTGGATGCAGTGGATGCTGCCTGTGCCGAAGCGCTGAACGAAGGGGCCCCCGCGGCCTCGGTCGTCATCAACATTCTGGCCGGCATCGTGAGCCGCCGCCGCCGCTGACCATCGATACGCCCGACGCGCTGCGACTGACCTGCGAGCCCGTGGCCGGCTGCAAACGCTATGACAGCCTAAGGAGACCCATCCATGGAAAGATCACAGGTGCTGGACGCGATGAGCCAGCTGAAGCTCTACGGCATGAAGGCCGCCTACGATGAGACCATCGCCACGGCAGTGAAGCGTCAGCACGAACCGCAACAGATCATCCATTGCCCGGCAGGCGCATGCGCAGCATGCTGCCGAGAGGGGGCGATCTGCTGAACGCCGAGATCAGTGAGAAGCAGGCGCGCTCGATCAAATACCAGATGACGATTGCCAAACTGCCCCTGGCGAAAGAAGCCGATGAGTTCAGCTTCGAAGGCACGCCGGTCAACGAGGCGCTGGTCCGTGATCTGGCGACCGGAGAGTTTCTGGCGCAGCAACGCAATGTCGTGCTGATCGGCGGCACAGGGACCGGTAAGTCCCGCCTGGCCGTCAGCATCGCCCGGGCGTGCATCCGCCGCGGCAGACGGGGGCGCTTCTTCAACGTTGTGGACCTGGTGAACAAACTCGATACGGAAGCCCGCGCCGACCGACAGGGACGCACGGCAGATCTGCTGTGCCGCCTCGGCTTCCTGATCCTCGACGAGCTTGGCTATCTCCCCTTCGCACAAACCGGTGGTCAGCTATTGTTCCATCTCATCAACCGCCTCTACGAGCGCACATCGATCATCGTGACGACCAACCTCGACTTCGGCGACGCCAAAATGACCACTGCACTGCTCGACCGCCTTACCCACCATTGCGACATCGTCGAAACAGGCAACGAGAGCTGGCGCTTCAAAACCCGAGAATAGTCGACCGACGCTGGCCAAACAGGGGGTCAATTTTGGATGCCTATAGGGGGTCAAAGTTCCATGCCGATTGACATTGTTGATCTTTGAAGTGGCGATGCCCCGCGGAAGAAACTCGACGCAGAGAGACCGCTGAAACCTGGGAAGCCCAAGCTGGAGGCAGGCGGAAGATTTGGCAGAAGCTCTTGGCAAAGCTGCCTCAGATCAACGGCCGCCGTTCGGGCGCGGTTAATTCGATCATCGCTACCTCGGCAAGCGCAGGCAGGTTCCTGATCTGCAGATTTCCATTCTGCCATTGTGCAAGTTTACTGTCCCGCAGCGTTTTCAGCATCTTGTTGGTGTGTACCAGAGACAGGCCAAGCGCATCTGCAAGGTCCTGCTGGCGGTATGGCAGCGGCACTGTGTCCTTCACCTCCATGCCAACAGATTTGAGCCGCTCGTAAATCCGCACCAGTGCCCAGGAAATGCGCTGCGAAGCATCCCGCTGCCCCAGAGACGCAATGGTTTCCCCCAGGAAATGCTCCTCGACCGCGGCAATCCACGTCAAGTCGTATGCGCGCTCTGGATGCCGCTGGAACAGCTCATACAGCGCAGCGCGGCGGAACACGCACAGCGTCATCGGGGTGGCCGCTTCCACTGAATGCTTCATCTCTCCCATCAGGCTGGCCTGCAGACCGGCAATATCGCCGGGGAAAAGAAAATTGATCACTTGCCGGCGGCCATTTTCCAATGTCGTGTAGCGCGTGCCCATGCCGTTCAGCACTGTATAGAGCTGCGGGCTGTTAGATCCTTCCAGCAGGATCGTCGTGCCTGCATCCACCGTTAGCTCTCCAGTTTTAAACTCCTGGGTAAAGATGACTTCCTCACGCGACATCGGTGTAAAAACGGGCCGCTTGCGCAGCGGGCAATTCTGGCAGGCGGTTGGTGACACGGGCATTCCCCTTTCGCAGCTATGTCACAGTTTAATGCGCCTGAACCTGAAAAGTTCCAAAATGCTTGACTGTAGGGGGGAGCGGAAGCAATGGAAGAGCCCAATCAAGACAGGGCACATGTCTATCTGATCGTGTCCAGAAACTATCTGATCACCTGCGATATCTGCGATACCATCTCGGACTTTGACCCGGTGGCCGAAATCAGTGTGCAAAAGGGGCATGAAAGCGCGCTGATGTCGATCACGCCATACCGGCGGATTGCGGTGGCCTTTGTCGAAGCGGGATCCGAACAGGTTACCAGACTCAAGATTGATCAGGCGGTTCAGGGACGCGGCGGGAGGCTGGTCCTATTGGGTGATGCTGCCGAAGACGAACTGGACGGGCATTCACCGCGCTTAAGATGGCCGGTGCTTGCCCGGCCAGTTTCCACCCGGATGATTCAGGCGCATCTGGCACATCTGGCTCAGCAGCAGTGCAGGACGCGGAACAATCGCGGTGTTGCAGGGCTGAGATAGGGATTGCAGCAGAATTGCCGAAGTCCGTGAATGTTGATGGCTGTTGCACTGGATGCGCGTGTTATAGTGCACATGAATGCCTGGGGCGTCTGGTCGCCCTTTCCCGGAATTTCTCCCGTTTCCTGAACGCTTGAGGTTATAGACTGCGTGTTTCAGATTGACCGGCCTGCCTATTTTGCAATCGCATCCATAGCGCGGCCGACAGTGAAGCCGTGCAACATGGTCGAAAGCAGAATGGTTAGCCCGATCAGGGCCCATAATTCCGGTTCGTTCACAAACTCCAAATGTGCGCCGGCGTAGCAGAGATAGTAGATTGACCCGATCCCCCGGACGCCAAACACGGACACCACAAAACGGTCGCGTTTGCGGAGCTGCGAACCAGCCAGCGAGAGCCAGCCGGCCAAAGGCCGGATCACGCCGATGAGCAGAAGTGCCAATAGGAGATGTGCCCAAGTTAGATCTTCAAGAAGAACCGGCAGGACATTGCCAAGGGCAACCAATAGCAGTGCGGTCAACGCGTGTTCGATTGTTTCGCAGAAATCGTGCAGCCTGCGGTGAAAACGGTGTTCATTTTCGATCCGGCGCAGTGTCAGCCCCATGACAGCGACGGCGATGAACCCGTAGCCTTCGACCAGTTCGGTCGAACCGTAGCAAAGCAATACCCCGGCAACCGCCACAACGCCCGAAGCAGTGTCAGCCAGAACCGCAGAACGGGGAAACCGAAACAGCACTTGCCCCAGCGCCCACCCACCGCAGGCGCCCATCACAACACCTGTTGAGATACGGTACGCGACATCGATGATAAGCCAGTCAGCCAGCCAAGCCTGAGGGCTCAACCCCTGCACGGCAACAATGAGGCCGAGGTAGACAAAGGGGAAGGCGAGCCCGTCATTGAGCGCCGCTTCAGTTGTCAGAGTAAAACGCACCGGGTGTTCGTTGCCTTCCATCGGCGGACCGACTTGCACGTCACCCGCAAGCACCGGGTCTGTCGGGGCCAGCACGGCACCCAGAAGTATTGCGCCGGCAGCAGTCATGCCGCCCAAGCCCCACCCCAGCACGGCAACCGCCAGGATTGTGAGCGGCATCCCGATGAGAAGAAGCCTGACCGTCGGGCCCCATTTTTTCCATGGCCTCAGGCTGTCGAGGCGGAGACCGGCTGCAAACAGCGCAATTATCACGGTCAGCTCGCTGACAACTTCCCAAGGTTTCGGGTGAGCGCGCGGGTCTGGAAGCTCAGGCAGGCCCGGAACCAGCCAGTAAGCCGCCATTCCGAGCAGAATGAGAAGCGGTGCGGCGGCAGGCTCTCGCGTTGAAAAGAAACGCGGTGACCAATGCGCAAGAATGATCACTACGCCCATGGCTGCAAGCATCAGGTGATAGGAGGCGAAGCCAAAGAATTCAGTGTGGTCCATGAGCGCCATTGAGCAGCATTTTGCGCCGCCAGACCAGTCTTAGGCAGTCTAGCGGACCGGTCTTTGAATTGCAGGAGAGCGTGCGGCCTAAGATTACTGACATCAGATGGCCGCACGGGTTTGGTACCTGATAGGCGGTACTAACCGCATAGCGTGAGAAACGCTATGCGGTCTGCGCCCATTTCAGATGCTCTCCAGCATGCGGTCGACAGCTTGGCGGACTTCGTCTTTGGTCTTGCCCAGTTTCTGCTGAAGCAGCCCTTCCAATTGTTCGCGCTCGCCCTTGGCCTGTTCCAGTTCGTCGTCGGTCAGATCGCCATAGGTCTCGCGCAGGCGGCCCTTGAGTTCGGTCCATTTGCCGGTGAAACGGTCGTCGTCCATGTCGTGTTCTCCTTTCAAGATCGGGCGGAAACCGGGGGTGTGCCGCGGTGCCGCGCTCTCAATGAGAAAACGCTGCCGAGGCCGTAAGGTTCCGTGTAGGCCGTGAAACTTGCATCGGCAGCAAACCACAGACGGCGTGCGGCAGTGGCCACATTGGAGTTTCAGGACCGGCTGGCTGCCGGGCGGTCTCTGCCGTCGTGACAGGGTGTCTCCCTTCGAAGCCGGGCGTGACCTTCATTCATTGTGCCGGAATGCATTATTCGCTGACCATCTCCATCACAGCATCCAGGTGGGATGTCTTGAACGGGCGGGAAAGCATGGGCAGGGATTGCAGTTCCGGCTCGGTGGTGTCCCCATTTACCAGAATGACGGGCCATTTTTTTGACAGAGCGGTGTAAAGCCAGTCACGCGCCGCCGGATCATTAAGCGGGAAGGCAAAGAACACCAGCCGGGGCGGCGGCAGGCTGTCATCGAAAAATGCGGAACACTGCTCAATTTTGGTTTCGCTCAAAACGGGATCCAGACCGCGCCGCATCAGATAGTCGCTTATGTCAAGCGCTTCAAAAGCGTTCTTTGTCAGGATCAATACCGGCGCTTCCGCGCCGCGAGTTTCAGTACCCATAAGGTCTCCATTCACTTGTAGAGGAGCCATGGCATTGCGCCGGGCAGCTGGCATTAAACTATGACATACCGTGCCTCAAAAAATGCCATCAGAGTGTTTTTCTGTCCGGACTCTGCCGCGGGGTGGCGAACCCGAAGGCGGGCAAGGGAGGGTGTCAACTAACGTATTGATAAATATTGGTTGTCGTGCATTGCCCTAGGATGGTGCGCTCGGAAGAGGAAAGTCTTCCGTGAAAGCTTCGGCCGCAGCGGCGGGTAAAGCCAATTGTCACAGGACACTTTTCTCCAGCGGGCGGCACGTTAGGGGTTATGCCCCTTGGCCAGTGCGGGATTTTGGGGCGTCATATGGCGGATTTGCAACGTGACCCATGCCGAACGGCGCGGTTGCCTCAAGGCGTGTTAAAGCCAGGGGGACTGCTTTATGAATTTTTGTATGAGGACAATCCAGTTCGCCAGTCATCCAGCTTTTTGCCTGCGGACCGTTTGCAGCAGCCGGATGCGGAGAGCGCACTGCTCCGGCAGGCGGACCGTCACCAGCATAACAGTGCGGACCTGCCGCAGCGATGGCAGCCGTGTGGTGCAACTGCCTTGGATTTGATCGGGAGGATGCGGATTTGAACCGTAGAAAGATTTTTATCGGGCGGCATCAGAGACGCATCCCGACGCTTGGGCCTAGACTGAAGGCGTTTTTAGTGTGCCTTGTTGCTGCGGCTGCACTCTGCCTTGGAACGGCCAGCGGCCAGGCACAGACCGCCACTGATCCGGTTCAGACCGACGGCCTGATCGAAGTCGGCGACGCGGCAGTGCGCGATAGCGCGATTCTGAGCAGGATCGAAAAGCTGCTCGCTGAAATTGAAGGCTATGGGGCCGTGACAGTGTCGGTTTCCGAAGGTGTTGTCCGTATCACCGGCCAGGTGATCGACAATGCGGCGCAAGACAGGCTGACGCAGATCGTCAACCGCGTGGCGGGTGTCGTGGCATTTGAGAACGAAACCGAAATCAGCGGCACGCTAGAAGAACGGCTGGCGCCCGCGGTGGACCGGATTGCCGCCCGTACGCGGAACCTGCTGGCGAACGGGCCGATTTTTCTGGTCGCGGTGACGGCCTTCTTTCTGGTGGCGGCGGGAGGCTGGCTGCTGACAACGCGGATCGGCATCTGGACCCGGCTGGCGCCCAACCCCTTTATTGCGGATGTCTACCGGGCGGTTGCGCGTATCATGTTCATTCTGACGGGGCTGGTTCTGGCGCTTGATATCATGAACGCAACGGCGCTGATTGGTGCCGTGCTGGGGGCGGCAGGGGTGGTTGGCCTGGCGCTTGGCTTTGCGGTGCGTGACACCGTGGAGAACTTCATTGCCTCCATCCTGCTTAGCCTGCGCCAGCCGTTCAGGCCCAATGATTACGTGGACATTCAGGGCGATCAGGGAACGGTGGCGCGGCTGACGTCGCGGGCAACCATCCTGATCTCTCCTGAGGGCAACCATATCCGAATTCCCAATGCCACGGTCTTTAAGGGGCGCATCGTGAATTTCACCCGCGATCCCCATCGCCGTTTCGGCTTTGATCTGGGCGTGGATGCCGATGCCGATCTGGCAGCGGCGTTGTCCACCGCGGTTGCCGCACTTGAGGCGCAGGCATTTGTGCTGGAAGATCCGGAGGTTGGCGCCTGGATCAGCGAAGTCGGGGATTCCAACGTGATCCTGACCTTCACCGGCTGGGTAGATCAGACCCAGGTGGATTTCGCCAAGGCGCGCGGTGAGGCGATCCGGGCAGCCAAAATGGCGCTGGAAGGTGCGGGATTCGGCCTGCCTGAGCCAATCTACCGGGTCCGTCTGGACGGGGCGCAAGACGCCGCTGCTGCTGCCCCGGCGAAGCGCGCTGACACCCGGAAAGCCCCGCCATCGGCCAGCAGCGCTGATTTGCCCGAGGCCTCCGATCCGGCGCGGGCGGAACCGGCGGTGACCGGGGCCGCTGAGCGGGAGCGTGAGGGGCTGGATGGTGTGGAGAACTTGCTGGATGCGCAGCAGCGCGCCGAGTGAGGGCCGGCTGCCGCCCGCACCTGGCGGTGCGGGCATGTTTCTCTTACATAATCTTGTGCAACGGATCCTCAGCCGTCTTTGCAGGCAGGCTGTGGCGCGGATCCAGCATAACCCCCAGCCACAACAGAAGCGGCAGCGCCACAAATGCACCGATGGGACCCCACAGCCACAGGCCGAAAACAATGGCCAGAAACACCAGCAACGGGTTCACTGCCAGACGGTTGCCGACCAGCAATGGAGTGACGATATTCGCCTCGGTCAGGTTAATGATAAGGAACAGCACCGGCGGCGCCACGGCAAGGGCACCGCTGAATTGCAGGGCGCCGGCAATACCCAGCCCCAGAATCATCAGCAGCGGGCCAAGGTAAAGAACGTAGTTCAGCAAGGCTGCCGCAAGTCCCCAGAGCACGGCGTATTCCAGCCCCAAAGCTAAGAAAATGCCTGCAGTCACCACGCCAAGACCAGCATTCACCACGGTGATCGCGGCAAAATAGCGGGCCACGGCCTTGTCGGCATGCTTGAGCCGGCCGTACAACGGACCGGTGAGGCGGTAGAGATCGTCCCGGGTCAGCGTGAAGAAGAACAGCGTGCCCACGAAGATGAACACTTGAGAGAGAAAGCTGGGCGCCAGCCACAGCGCGTCCCCCACGGAGGGGATGGCGGTCTGAGGCTCCATTGCTTCAGCGCCGACAGTGTTTTCGATTTCCTCGCTGATGGTCTCTATCCCGCGCAGCAAGGAGGAGGCCTTGTCGATCAATGAGGACATGACCGCCTTGATGCGCGGCAGTTCCTCGATCAGGGCATTCACGACCGGCTCGATCAGCAGTATGGCGGTGGCTACAAACAATGTGCAGGCTAGCAACAGGGACAAGGCAATTACCAGCCGCGGGACGCCAAGGCGTGCCAATTTGTCTGCAAGCGGCGACACAACGATGCCCAGCACCAGAGCAAAGCTCATCGGTGCCAGGATCTGCTGTGCATGCTGCAATGCCGCTGTGATGCTGATGATCGTAAGGATCATCAGCATCACCCGGACCCCCCGGCCGCTGAGTGTGGTCTTTAAATAACCTGGCATTGCTGTCAGACGGAAGCTGCGTGCGGTGCCGGGTCGGTTTCTGCTGGATCGAGACTTGCGCTGGCCTTGCGGTGCAGCTTGTCCATTTCCTCGCGCAGGGCGGCCTCGGCTTTGGCTGCCAGCGCATCACGGCGGGCGCCAAGCAACTCGTCCTCCTGGCGGGTAGAAGGCAACAAGGCCCCGATCAGTGCGCCCAGACCCAGGGCAATGGCCCCGGCGGCCAGCGGGTTCTGATTGAAAAAACTTCGTGAGCGGGCCGCGGCTTTGGCTGTATGCGATTCAACTTTCTCCTGCGCCTGCAGGGCAGCGGTACGCGCCTTCATCACCCGCTTGCGGGCAGCTGCGGGCAGGGCGTCCAGCCCTGCGTTCAGTGTCTCGCGCATCTTGCCAGCGCGGAGGGGTTCTTCACTCATACCGGTCATCTCCTGTTTCATGGCGGCATCTGCCGCGGCGACACGCGCGTCGAAACCGGCAAAAGCGGCTTCGGGGGGAACGGCGGCGGCCGGCTTGGCGGCGGTGCGCGGGCGGCGGCTGCTGCCGGTTCCGGTGAATAGAAGAGCCAACCCAGCCCCGGCCAGAACCAAGGCTGCGGGATTGCGCTTGGCTGCGGTAATTGCCTGGCGCCCCAGTTCGCCGCCATAGCCGTTTGCCGCTGCCGAAAGCTGTTCGGTCACCGATTGCGGCGCAACGGTGCCGGACAGGCTGGACAGGGTTTCTGCCAGCCGGCGGCGGTTTGCGTCCACGCGCTGTTCGATCTCTTCAGTAGCGGGCATTTGCGGCCTCCTTGATGCTGGCGGCATCTTTTTTAACATTGCTGATGGTGCGTGATGGCAGCAGCGCCTCGCTGCTGAGCCGCGACTTGCCGAACAGCAACAGACCAAGGGCAATGGCGATCAGCCCTCCGCCGACGATCAGCGCAGCCCATCCGGCGGACAGGCCTGCGGATGCGATCCAGGCGACCAGCGCTGCCGCAAGCACATGCAGTCCCGCCAGCGCCACCAGAGCGGCAATGGCGAAACAAGCCAGCCCGGTTCCGGCGCGGGCGGCATTCTCCTTCAGCTCGCTTTTGGCAAGCTCCGCCTCACTGCGCAGCAGTGCTGTGAAATGCCGGAGAGCTTCCAGGAACATATCCGGTGCTTGGCGCAGATCATGACGTGCCATGACCGGCCTCCTGAGTCATATCTGCCGGACCGTTGCTGCGGCTGTCCGGTTCGCTTGCCTTGAGGAAGCGGGTGGCGGCGAACCCGGCCAGTGCCGCACCGCCGAGGAACAGCAGCGGATTGCGGCGCGCAAAGGCACTGACATCACGCGCAGTCTGTTCAATGTCCAAGCTGCGCACCCGGTGGGCGGCGTCCTCAAGGTGACCCGCAACCATCTGTGCGGCCTGCGACTGCATGGTGCCCGGTGCAAAAGCATCCGCTGCGGCGCCAGCGGCATCCGCCGTAGCCTGCACCTCGCGGGCGGCCTGCGACTGCGCGGCGTCTGCGGCATCGCGAACCGTGTCTTTAACCGCACCCTTGGCCTTGCGGCCCAGATCGGCAGCTTGGGCGCGAGCTTGCGATTCAAGATCAGAAGTATCGGTCATGTCATCGGCCTCTTTGGTCTCGGTGTTCAAAGGGAAAACGCGCACTGACGCTTTTTGTTCCCTTGGTCAAAAGAAGACGGCCCGGCGTCCGAAGTCCGGGCCGCACAATGCCTGCAGCAGTCGAGTCAGATTTTCGCGGCAGAGGACTTTGGACCTGCAATCAGCCAGATGATAAATCCCACAACGGGCAGGATGAGGATTACCAGCGTCCAAAGGATCTTGGCCGCGGTGGAGGCGCCAGAAGACAGGATCTGAATGATCGCATAAATGTCGGCGGCCAGCACCAGCAGGCCAATAAGTCCATATTCCATGATTTGCTCCCTTCGGTTTGTTGTTCTGAAGGGGAAACGCGCGAAACCGGAGAAAGGTTCCCTGTCAGGGCAAATTTGGAAGGCGCTCCTTTTCTTCGTGATGGCGGCCGGCCAGCCGCAAAAAAGCCGCGCTGGCTGCGCGGCTTTGGCAAATGGCGAGTAACCGGACGGCCCCTGCGGGCCGCAGGGTCAAAAACGGCTGCGCATGGCAAGGCCCAGCAGCACCCCAACACCCAAGGCGCCGGCAATGGCAAGGCCCGGGTTTTTCCTGACAAATGCCTGCCCCTCTTTGGTCAGACGCTGCATTTCACCGGAACTGTACTGAAGCCCGGCGTCAATCTGCTCTTGCGCCTGCTGAACCGTTTGAGCGGCCTGCTCCTTTACGCGTTCAGCGAGGTTGCCGGACTCGCTGTCTGAAGCGGATGCGGCGCTGCCTTTGGTTTTCTGCTGTGCTTCGGCTGTGTTGGTCATGTGTCGGGTTCCTTTTACTTGCTGCCATTCTGCTGTGTGTGGGCGACGGGCGATGTGTCAGGTCAGCCTTTTAAGAGGCGGACAATGATCGAGAGGACAAAGAGCACCAGGAAAATCACAAAGAGGATCTGTGCGATCCCGGCGGATGCGCCCGCGATGCCGCTGAATCCAAGAACTGCGGCGACGAGTGCCACGATGAGAAACGTGATTGCCCAACCAAGCATGGCTCTTTCCCTTCATTGTTAGCGCGCTGCGATGAGCGCCATCTGGCAAGTTAACGGCTGAGCGGACGAATGGTTCCGGACTTCCGTTGCCATGACTGCAATGCTGCGGATGCTGCGCAAAAGAAAAAGCGCAGCGGCCGGCGCTGCGCTTTGTGAAACCGGGACGCTTGATCAGCCACCGTCGCTGGCGTCTTCTTCAGGGCTTTGAATGTCGACGGTGGGGACGGTCACGGTCACTTCTTTGGTGCCGGTTTCAATGTCGCCAACCTCGGCGTCGAATTCCGGCAGCTGACCGCCTTCGACGGAGACCTCCACATCAGGAAGACGGGTATCCTGGGTCTGATCGATGTCGATCATATAGATGCCAAAAACCAGTACAAGGATGCCAGCGGCGGCGGCAAGAATAATAGGAGGTTTCACGATACTGTCCTTTCGGGTTGCTTCATCCGGCTAACGCGCCCGCAGGCAGAAAGGTTCCGTAAAAAGCCGCCCGGCACAGCAGAAAAATGCAAGTCGATTCAAGGCTCAACGCGCTGAGTAAAAAAAGAAAATGACCCCAGCCGGATTAAAGGCAGGGGTCCAGTGAATGGACCAGATCGGGGACGGGTCCTGCAGTGTTTACTGGCTGCTAACAGTTGAAAGACGCACCGCACGCGGAAAGGTTCCGCAAGAAAGTCGCGGAACGCAAATTTCTGTGGCTCCTTCGCCTGCGCAAAGGCGCTGCGGGGCGCCAGTCTGGCAATGCGAGGGATCAGACCAGCGGGCGTTCACGGACATGGCTTTCCTCACCCGCCAGCTTTTCCAGCTTTTCCATATCATGGATCGTCAGCGTACCTTGCTGCCAGCTCAGGACGCCATTCTTGCGCAATTCGGCAAGTTGTTTGTTGGTGTGGACAAGAGAAAGGCCCAAAGCGTCCGCAAAATCCTGCTGGGTATAGGGAAGGGGCGCCGAATTCTTACGAACCTGACCAGTACCTTCCGCGCGGTGAAAGAAACGGGCCATTGCCCAGGCGATCTTCTCATAGGCCGGGCGCTGCCCGACTGCGGCCAGCGCATCACCCAGGAAATGCTCCTCGACCGCAGCCAGATGGGCAATAGCAAAGGCGCGTTCGGGGTGGGAGGTAAACAGATCCCAGATGCCGGCCCGGTTGAACACGCAGAGCGTCATATCCGTCACCGCCTCGACCGAGTGGCCCATTTCCCCCATCACCCCGGCCTGCAGGCCCAGGAAATCCCCGGGCATCACAAAGCCGACCACCTGGCGGCTGCCATCGCTGAGCATCTTGTACTTCAGCCCCATGCCAGACAGGGCGGTGAACAATTGCGGTGATTTTTCCCCCTGGGTCAGCAGGTGGGTTCCGGGGCCTGCCTGCATTTCGCCAGTCTTGAAGCGCTGCATGAAGTCGGCCTCTTCCGGCGAGAATTCCAGGAACAGGGACTGCCTGCGCAGCGGGCAGTTTTCGCATTTGGTTGTCATGACCAGCCTCACCGGCAGAGGCGCGGCTCCGTTCTGCCTGCGCAGATGCCCAGCGGATGCGCCTACGCTACTATTGTCAGTTGGTCCGGCCTCTGGGAAGAAAAAAGACGCGGGACAAGCCCGCGCTCTCCGCCAGGAGCAGCGCAGGAGTGACACACAGACCGGATGGTGTGGATAGCTCCTGCTCCACCCGGTGTCGCAATGCGCCATAGTGCAGTTGTTATCGACTGCTTATGAGAGGAGCTACCCAATGCAGGTTACTACAGCCGGCCTCGATTTGGCCAAGAACATCTTTCAGGTCCACGGCATCAGAGAGAATGGTGACGTTGCTTTCAACCAAGCTCTGCGACGCGCGCAGTTGCTCGCATTCTCTGAGAAACTTCCACCGTGTCTTGTTGGCATGGAGGCCTGTGGCTCCAGCCATTACTGGGCGCGGTAGCTTGTGATGCTTGGTCACGACGTTCGTCTGATCCCGGCAATGTATGTGAAGCCCTATGTAAAGCGAGGCAAATCCGATGCCGTTGATGCTGCTGCCATCTGCGAGGCTGTGACGCGTCCAACAATGCGTTTTGTCGCGATCAAGTATGAAGAGCAACAAGCTGTCCTGTTCCTCCACCGCGCCCGCGATCTGTTTGTCCGGCAAAGAACCCAGCTGAGCAATATGCTGCGCGGCCTGTTGGCTGAGTTCGGCGTCGTGATTGCGCAGGGGATCGGCAGCGCGGTCAAGTTCGCAAAGGGTATGCTTGATGGAGACAGCCCCGGCATTCCAGATGTTGCTATTGACGTGCTCGGCAACCTCAGCAATCAGCTTGTTGCCCTGCACCTTCGTGTCCGTTGGTACGAAATGCGAATGCGCCTCCAAGCGAGGCAGGACGCCCGTGTGATGTTGCTACGCACAATCCCCGGTGTCGGGCCAGTGACGGCGTCGGCGATCGTCGCAACAGCCGGAGACGCCAGCCAGTTCAAGAACGGTCGCGAATTTGCGGCTTGGCTGGGCCTGACACCGCTCAACCGATCAAGTGGCGGTAAGGAAAGGCTTGGACGCATCTCAAAGATGGGGGACCGGTATATCAGGCGTTTGCTGGTCACAGGAATGACCTCGCGACTGAGGCAGATGAAGACACATCCGGAACGCGTTGACCCGTGGGCGCAAGCTCTGCTTGAATGCAAACCAGTCCGCCTTGCCACTGTGGCAATGGCGAACAGGACAGCCAGGATCACATGGGCGGTCTTGACCAAGAACGAATATTATAGACCGCACACCGCATAGCCTGAGGAAAACAGAACACACGAGACAGCAAGACCATTGAAATGATGGAACACAGTCAGCCCGTCGGCCGAGACACCCCGTCGAATGTCAGGGACACCTTATGTCCGCAGAGCGGTTTGGGACTCGGGTTGCGGAAACCATCAAGGCCAGCGGCCGCGTGCGCCGCGCAAACAGGCCGGACACACGTCTGCTTCTGACCAGTGCCGAAATCACTTTCAAAAATGTCTTGCTATGCAGACGCTATCCACACAGGTCATTCAGGCAGCGGGGGTCTTCGATAGAATCCCGGCTGTTACACTGTCGGTCAGCTCCAGTGCCTCGTCATCTTTCAGGTGCAGCAGATCCGCAAGGGATGCACGGGCGCGCCCGACGCGGCTTTTGATCGTGCCGACCGCGACTCCGCAGGTTTCGGCGGCTTCCTCATAGGAAAATCCGCCTGCACCCACCAGGGTCAGCGCTTCGCGCTGGGTGTCAGGCAGCTGATCGAAGGCCTGCATAAAGTCGCGCATGTTCAGGCGGCCGTCGTGATCGGGCTTGGAGGCCAGTGCCAAAGCCAGCGATCCGTCGGCATCTTCTACCTCGCGCTTGCGCTTGCGGCGCAGCGAATAGAAAGTATTGCGCAGAATGGTAAACAGCCAAGCCCGCATGTTGGTGCCGGTTTTGAACTTGTCGATGTTGGTCCAAGCCTTAATCAGCGTGTCCTGCACCAGATCATCGGCGGTTGCGGAATTCCGGGTGAGACTGAGCGCAAAGGCGCGCAGCGCGCCGAGATGCTCGGTCAACTCATCGCGCGGATCAGCTGTCATTGGATGTCCTTCTTATGAAGCTCAGCTTTGCGCAGCTGCTCAAGCAGATCGGTGAACCGCTCGGGCAGCGGTTCCGCTGCCAGTTCGTCAAAGGCCTTCTTCAAATTGCGGTCGATATGGTCCGCAGCACGGGGCACTTGCTGTTGGTGTTTTAGGTTTGCCATTCTTCCCTCTGCTCGACGCTCACCGGAAGCCAACGCGTCAAGATGGGAATGGTTCCTGCCGGTGCCGTATAAAACAGGCGTTGGCTGGACGAGCACTCTGGCCGCCGCTGATATCAATAGCCGCGTTTACGCTAGCTTGCCTGCCTGCTCGCAGCCAGAAACTCCCCAGGGACGTCATTTGATGTCAGGCCGGTCATCTGCGCCACGGTGTGTCATTAAACGGCTGACCGACAGAAGCACGGCCGCCAGCCCCGCCGTGAGAAAAGCCATCACAGTGAAGCCGAGGCCCGCCGCCATTCCAACCGCTCCGGCAACCCAAATGCTGGCTGCCGTGGTGATGCCGCCGACCCGCTTGTCACCTTTGATGATCGCCCCCGCGCCAATAAAGCCTATAGCGCCCATCAGCCCCTGGGCCACGCGGGTCGGATCGGAAGACAGGCCCTCGGCCTGCATCTGACGGCCGAATTCCAGACCCAAGATAACAAAAGCGGCCGCACCAAGCGAAACCATCATGTAGGTGCGGATGCCAACCCGGCGGTGGCGCAACTCCCGGTCCAGCCCCAGCAGCGCACCGCCTGCCAAGGCAACGGCCAGTCGCAATGCCCAGTCCAGCCGTAAGGCCCAGTCCAGCTGTGTTGAAAGGCTTCCTACGCCTGCGAATATGTCCATTCAGCCGATCCTCCCGACATCACTCCTGTTCCCCGCGCAGCTGCACAGGCATGACTGGCAAACGCCTGAAACGGCACTGGGTTCCCTGGCCTGGCTCCTTTGCGGGCGCGCTGCCCGGCGCCAGTTCGAATGCCTCTCTGCGCGAGCAAGCGCTTGCATCCGTCCTCAGTTTCCTGCGCTTAAGGGCTGATCCTTAGGGGAATACTTGCGGGAATCCGATCCTTTCAAAAATTTCTCCATCCAATTTAGGAACCTTTCAAGAAGCCCGCGCGTTGCTTCGGTGCATCCCCAAGAAGGGGCAGAAACGCAAGGAGCTTAAAACATGACTCATCTGATCCGCACCACCGCCCTTGTTACGGCTATGGCGACGGCAGCTGCAGCCGGCTCAAAAGTCTCCGAAATTGACGTGACGGCAGACCTGAGCGCGATCGAGAATTACCCGGCAGCGGCAGTCTGGACCAGCCTGGAAACAGACTTGGAAACCGCCCTGGCTGAGCGCCTTGTCGGCCAAATCGCGGATAAAGATGCTGAAGAGGCGGCGGAAATCCATGTCGAGATCGACTCCGTCATGCTGGCCAGCAATTTCGAACAGGCGCTGGGCGTTGGAGAATGGATGCTGAAAGGCGATGTGGACATCGATATGCCCGACGCATCCAAGGATATGCGTTACGATCTGACCGTTTCAGCTGACCAGCTGAGCACATATTACCCCGAAGGCACTGACCCGGCCGCCGTCGCTGTAGACAGCGAGGTGTTTTACACCGCCATCATTGATGCCTTTGCAGGCAACGTTGCGTCGAAACTGAAGTAAGGAAAACACTATGCGCATCGTTCTCGCACTATTCGCACTGGCCGGCTTGGCCGCCTGTGAAACCACCGAAGGCTTTGGCAGGGACGTGTCGAACCTGGGCAACGAAATCACCGAAGAATCCCAAGAAGCACAGTAGAGAGCTGCTGAACTTCCTGGATGTCTATTGGCCCGGCGGCTTATCGGCGCCGGGCCTTTTTGCGCCGGTTGTGTTGAAGCGCCAGGCAACGGGACTGGCGGCGGTTCAGACGATGTCTTCAGTCGCCCCCGGCAAGGGTTGCCGCAGTTCCGACATCCTATCGGGGTCATGCGGAACCAAAAGTCCGCGGCGCGCCTCGGGGCGGCGCAGTTTGTTGCGGCGGATTTCGTTCTGCCACCAAGCGGCTGCACGGGCCGGATCCAGTGCTTCAGCCGGCAATTCTTCTTGCCACCAGTGCCGCGTCAGCGCATGCCACAGCGTCCTGATCCTGTCTTGCTGCGTGATCCGCAGCGCTGCCTCAGTATCCCATCGCATTGAGCGCCCGTTCAGATTGGCTGAACCCACCATGGCGAAATCCTGGTCAGTGAGCAGAACCTTGCTGTGCAGGTAGATCATCGGAGATCCCGCCAGCACCGAAGGCGCTTCGCGGGCTGCCATGCGCCGCTGCACCGGGCTGGCAATGCAGGCGCGCGCACCGAAGGCGGCGCTAATCTCCTGCAGTGCTTCGGCCTGCAGCGCCATGCCATAGCGCGCGTCCAATCCGCGGCTTTCATCAAAGGCGACTTCCTCGGGCAGCGCGGGAAGGATCAGGATCAGCGACAGGTCCGGGTTGCGGCGTGCGGCATCGGCCAGCCCGCGCGCAATAACGCTGGAACGCAGGTATTGGGTTTCCAGATAGATCAGCTGCCGGGCCTGTTTGAAGGCCTCCAGGTGGTCCTCCTCAATCTCCTTCAGGACCGTCCTTGGTGACAAGGCCCAGAAACCAGCGCGACGCGGTGCAGACAGCGTGCGGCGGATATGCTTGCCATCGGGCGGTTGCTTGCGCAGGGCGATTTCGTCCTGAAAGCGCTCCAGATGGCTTGCAGCCTCTTCGGCTTCGGGGCCGCGCAGCATCAGCTGCACATCGGCCCATGTTTCATGCGCCGGCTGGTCATGCTCCTGCGTGTCATAACGGCGCCGGTTCAGATCCAGCCCGCCGATATACAGAACCTCACGGTCGATCACCGCGACTTTCTGGTGCTGCGAAACCGGGTAAAGCTGCGGCACCCCCTGACGGCTGGCCGCTGCAGGCCGCAACCGCTGCGGCAGCTTGCGCAGTTTGCGCATAACAAACGGAGAAAAGGCAAGCCGCGGCAACAGCCCCGCCCGCGCCGGATGCAGAACGGCCGAGACCGATAGCCGCGCAGCCTGATCCGGTGCAAGCCCGGCCGCGATCTCTTGCGCCTGTTTTAACGTGTCTTGTGCGGCGGCATGCAGCGGCGCGGCCATGACAGGATCAAAGTCGCTTACAACCAGCCGGACCCGGACCCCGCGCTGTAAAGCGTCAGCAATCAGATCGGCCCAGGTTTCCCCGGTTTCCAGCGCTTCGGGGCTCAGCAGGCGGTTGGCGAAATCGAACAGGCGGAAGCTGGCGGTGATTTCGCTCCGGGCATTCAGGACTGCGCGCTCAAAAGCGGGCCAGGCCTGTTCTGCGGTGATCAGAACTTGAAAATCCCCGCGGCGGAGTTCAGGCGGCGGGTTCTGCTGCATCTTGCTCCTGTTCCGGCATCGGCGCTGCCGGTGGTACGGCCCCTGCTACGGCGGGAAAGCCCAGCCGGTAAGTAAAACTGTGCTCTGTTTCATGCGTGGCGGCTTCGCCGTCAAGCTGAGTCGCAAACGCAGCCATCAGCCGTGTTCCGATGCCAGTTCCGCCGAATTCCTCCGCCGGATCCAGCAGAGGCTGCCCTTTGGTGTTGGTCAATTCCAGCTCCAGCCAATTTTTGGCTGTTTCGCGCAAACTGACGCTGATTTCCGGCCGTCCCCCGTCGGGCACACCGATGTATTTGACCGCATTGGTCATCGCCTCTGAGACAAGCATCGACAAGGTTACCCCCTGATCCTGGCTGAGCGGCATCTGTGCAAGGTTCGTTTCGATCGCAACATCCTGTCCGGTTCCTGCATTCATCGTGCCGATCTCCGCGATCAGCTCATTGATCAGCTCCCGGCTGTCCACGGTGGAAACGTCGGGGTTGGTGTTCAGGCTGCGATGGATCGTCGCCAGGCCGCGCACCCGCCGCTGCAGCTGTGCCAGCATCCGCCGTGCTTCGGGGGTCTGCGCGTTCCGGCCCTGCATATTCATGATAGAGGCCACCAGTTGCAGGTTGTTTTTCACCCGGTGATGCACCTCGCGCAGCAGCATGGTCTTTTCCTCAAGGTCAAGTTCACGCCGCCGCTCTGCTTCGCTGAGGATTGCCACCATGCGGTTAAAAGACAGCCGGGCTTCCTCGAACTCGCGCGGAGGGCTGCTGAGTTTCAGGCTTGGGTCATCCCGCTCTCCCAGCGCATAACGGCGCATTGCCCTGCGCAACGCGCTGAGATGGCGGATCACCATTTGCTGCAGGCCGAGAACAGCAACGGAAATCCCGGCAAGCCACATCAGGACCGGGAAAGCGAGCGTCATCCAGGAGGTTGGGCTGGCGCTTACGGTCATGGCATTTTCCACCGGCCAGCTGCCGACTACGGAAACTTGCCCGGGAAGAATTTCACTCACCGCGAAAAAACGTTCCTGGCCGGAGCGCGCGTCTTCAAAAAATGTGTCGCCGCTGCGCTGCAGCAGTTCCCGGCGCGGTACCGAAACCGGCAGTGACTGTGCGGCTTGCTGCTCTGGAACGCTTGCGGACAGGATCTCCCCTTGCGCGTCCAGGGTGACAAAACGGATACCCTGCTCGGCCCATTTGGTACCGGACAGTGATTTGGTCAGCTGGTGCGGAACCGCGATGGAGACGTAGCCCAGCAGGATACCGTCGCGCTGCACCGGGCTGGTCGCCACCAGCTGGGGGCCGCCTCCGCCCAGTATATCCTGGCCCGCCGCAAACGAGAGGCGAGCAGCCTTCCGGGCCTTGAGAAACAGCCATGTCTCGGAGACATCCCCGATGCTGCCGTCCGAGGTGCATTCCATCGAGCCGCCGGGCGTGATGAAGGCGGCAAAAGTGAACGGGTTCTGGCCCTGGATGAACGCCTTCATCAGGTTTGCACAGCGGTCGCCACTGCCGAACACTGGCAGGATGGCTGCGGCCAGCCCTTCTGTGGCGCCGCCGGCCCGTTGCAAAAGTTCACGCTCCTTGGCGGCGGCCTGCTGTGTGTGTGCCAGCAAGGACGCATGGGACAGCCGGTTGGCTTCTGCCACCACGGCGTTGGTCTGGTACAGAGCGATCAGGCCCAGCGGCAACAGCGCAAATGTCATCAGCGCGGCCAGGCGTACCAGCAGGCTGCCGGCCTGCAGCCGCGGGACATTGATCATGCGGCGCTTTGCTGGGCGACGATCCCAGCCGTGACCGTATCAGTCAGTTCCATTTTGCTTTCTTCATCCAGTTCCATCAGCTCTGCCAGGCGGGCACGGGCACGGTTCACCCGGCTTTTGACAGTACCGGTCTTCACGCCGCACATTTCTGCTGCTTCGTCATAGGAAAATCCGCCTGCGCCAACCAGCACCAACGCTTCACGCTGCTCGTCTTTCAATTGCGCAAAGGCGGCGTTGAAATCGCGCATGTGAAGCCGCCCGTCATGATCGGGCTTTTGCGCCAGGGCGCCGGACAACGCGCCATCTGTATCCTCCACCTCGCGCTTGCGCTTGCGGCGCAGCGAATAATAGGTGTTGCGCAGAATGGTGAACAACCAGGCCCGCATGTTGGTGCCGGTTTTGAACTTGTCGATATTGGTCCAGGCTTTGACCAGCGTGTCCTGCACCAGATCATCGGCTGTGGCCCCATTGCGGGCAAGGCTGAGGGCAAAAGCGCGCAGGGCGCCCAGGTGGTTGACCAGGTCTTCTCTCGGGTCATGCGCGGAGTCAGTCATCGGAGCGGTTCTCCTCCGGCTGGTCCGGGGCGCGGGGCGCGTGCGCCTCCTTCTCCTTCAGCTGCTTCAGCAGATCGGTAAACCGGTCCGGCACCGGTTCGCTCGCGATCTCATCGAAGGCCCGCTTGAGGTTTTCGTCTATTTCGCGGTCGGCCTGTTCATTGCGCGGCCGGGCGCGTCGTGGCTGTGTCATGCAATCCATCGGTTTTTTGCGCAGTTTCTGGAACCAAACGCGTTGAGGCGCGTATAGTTCCATATGTATTGCAAAAAAAGGGACGACGCAAAATGACTGCTCAATCGGGAGAATTGATCGCCAGCCAGATTGGCGCAAACCTGCCCTACCTGCGCCGCTATGCCCGGGCGCTGACCGGCAGCCAGAGCAGCGGCGACAAATATGCGCTGGCTTCGCTTGAAGCCATCCTGGCTGGCGAAAGCGATTACGACAGCGAACTTTCACCCAAGGTTGCGCTGTTCCGCGTCTTTCATGCGATCTGGTCCTCTTCCGGCGCGCCCGCCGGGGAAGAAGAAGGCGATACAAGCCTGGCGGCGAAGGCACAGAGACACATGCGGCGGCTTACGCCGAACACCCGTGAAGCGCTGCTGCTGCACACGATCGAGGAGTTCAGTGCAGCCGATACCGGCATCATCATGGGCGTGAGCGATGACGAAGCTTCAGAACTGATTGCGATCGCTTACGAGGAAATGTCGCGTGCCACCTCAGGCCGCATCATGATCATCGAGGACGAAGCGATCATCTCAATGGACCTCGAGGCCATCGTGACCGGAATGGGCCACAGTGTGACAGGCATTGCCCGAACCGAAGCCCGTGCACTGGATCTGGCGTCTCAGGCCCCGGCCGATTTGATCCTGTCGGATATTCAGCTGGCGGATAACTCCAGCGGCATCGACGCGGTCAACGGCATCCTGGCCAAGCATGGCGACCGCCCGGTGATTTTTATCACGGCCTACCCCGAACGCCTGCTGACCGGCGAAGGGCCGGAGCCGGCCTTCCTGATCTCAAAACCCTACACCGAGGATCAGGTGCGTTCGGCAGTGAGCCAGGCGATGTTTTTTTCCTCGACCGAAACGCTGAAGGCCTGATCAGGTCCGGGGATGTGACGCACATGGCCCGGTCCGGGTTTCGGACCGGGTAAGATGTGGGGCCAGCTGCTCTTTCACCTGATCGGCCGCATTTACGAGCGCACCTCAATTGCAGGCACAACCAACCTCGCCGCCGGTGAATGGCCCAGCGTCTTAGCCTATCCCAAGATGACGTTGGCGCTGCTTGAACGGTTCACTCGTCACTTTGACCTAATCGAAGCTGGCAACGAAAGCCGGCGCTTCAATGCACAAGTGTTGTCCAATGAAATCCGCTGGCCTAAACGGCCAGCGCGAATTGAGGACTATAGCGCCTCGGGCCAGCTTCCTGCGCGTCAACCGGATCCCTTTTGAATTCCATACTGAACCCAGATATCATGCCGATTGGCACAAATGCTGATCTTAACGGCAAACCCGTAGACAGTGTAATTGCGAGGGGAGCAATCGACGTCTTCACCTGCAATGAATTTCCAAACTCAGACTGAGCGCGGCGGAAGACTGCTCTGTGTATTATGTGGGTCTTTCGCGTCCAAGAAGGCGGTGGCGCAGCATGAGCCGCTGCGGCAACAAGGCCAAAGAGAAGGTGTTCACCAAACGGTACTTACATAGAGCGCAGAGCCTGGATTAACTTGCTGCAAGCAGCCCTTCAGGCAGCTCGCAGCAAATGCAGACTTTGTCCCGGGTATTGGATCGCTCCGCGATAGGGGCTCTGGGTGGCAGGCGTTGCACGCAAGCGGGCTGCTTTTCGCGGTTTCGGAGGTCCGGGTGTGTGCTGCCGGGAGAGGTGATTTCACCTTGGTTGACAGAGGGTTTTGCCGTGACCATTCAGCGTTCAATCCCGACGGCACCCCTTCGCGTGCCTGATCGCGGATATGCCGGCACGCAATCTGGGCCCGGCGCCTTAAACCAGCCGCTTGCGGGCCTGCACACGGTTTGCAGCCTGGCTCGGACGATCCCCCGGGACCGCGCCACCGGATGATGTCGGGACGTCCAACGGCATCTCATGGAGAGCGGCACCAGCATCTGTACGCGCAACCAGACCCTGGTGGGGGTGAAGTGTCTGTTCCGGGTGGCGCGCTGCGGCGGCATGATTTCCGTCCGGTGAAGGTGCTCTGGCGCGGTTCCAGTGCTGCCTGCTACGCTGCGATAGCAGCGTAGCGCGATGGCGTGAGCTCATTCAGGCAGGTGATTTTATGATCCGTGATTTGAGCCGGAACTCAGGCGAGCCAGACCTGCGGATCTCCGCCGTTCATCTTGGCGGTTTCTATCACGGAATAGGCAATGGCAGCAGCTTTCCCGCCGCACTCTGAGCCGGCAAACAGGTAATTTTTGCGGCCTATGGCAATTGGCTTCATCGCCCGCTCTGCGGAATCGTTGTCGGGTTCCAGGATGCCGTGATCCAGAAACGGGCGCAATTTCTTGATCCGGGCCGGAGCATAACGCCTTTCGGTGATTGCGCTGCAATCACATGCCGGTAGTAGATGGCCCTGGCCAGTTCGGATTTGCCGGGAACGCTGGACAGCTGGACGGCAAGCCAGGCCTCCAGTTCATCGAACAAAGGCTTTGACCAGGTTTGCCGCAGGTGAACGCGGTCTCCAGTCGGCAAACTCCGGGCGTCCTTTTCCACGGGCTAGAGACCGGCGATGCGCCGGATCGCCTCCTCGGCTGCTTGCAGGCCCTGAGATGGGAACACATCCACGAACTTGCGGCGGATATGAGCCATGCAGGCGGCCTCGCTGATAGCCCCGGAACGGTACCGCTCATTGAAACCGGAAAAGCCGCCCGCATGCATCCAACCCTGGTTGCTGGCCAGATGGGCCGTAGGACGCCCGCCTTTGCGGTTTGCCGTAAACCGGTACCAGGCAGCAGGCGGGCCGCCGCCGCCACAGGGGCATTCATCACAGACAGTTGCGCCAATCCCGCTCAATACTCTGCTCGACGATCTGGAGGCCTGGCTGGCCGCGCAGCTGGCCCGGATTGCAGACCACAAGATCACACGTCTGAATGAGCTCATACCATGGCGCTACGCTGCTCCCGAAGCGTAACAGGGATCGCGGGAACCGCGCCAGGGCACCTTTACCGGAGGGTCACTTAAATTATAAATGGACAGTATCTGGTCATAGTGACCCAATGTAGAGCAGGAAGCCGGACGGTTACCCTGTTTCCAGATGCGGAGGTACATCTACCTGAGTGGGTAGGGTATTACGGTCTGGAGGGTGTCTCTGAACAGATCACGCGCCTTGTACGCGAATTTATCTCTAGTTCGTAGTTAGAAATGGCAGTCGGCCTTCCGCCAAACGCGGAAGCCATGTTCGAGATCGCCGTTTTTTCCAACCGCTAATCATTGCCGGCTGCTGCCCCGGCTGTCCAAGCAAAGTCGCTGTATGTCTGCAATGCTGCAAGGCGCATGAACGGCAGGAACACGAAAGCTGCGCCTTAGCAACGGAAACTCTGATCCATGGCAGGTGTGTGCCGTCAGTGTTAATGGCGCAGCGGGTTCCAATGCTGCTCCATAGGCGGCACGCGTATCACAAATACGATAAGTGACTGAACCATACTGGCAGCAGGCAGTGTGCTCTGCGAAATGCCGGGGGCACTGCTCACCGCAGATCTTTGCCGGCTGCGGCTTGAGCCGCCACATCGGTCACAGCCAAAGCCAGCTCTGCGCGCATCTGGGCGAGCGGGCCATGGCGCAACTGCCATTTTCCGCCGGCAACCGCCAGCGTCGGCACCGCGCTGATCCGCTAGAAAGCAGCCAGCTGCCGGTCCTGGGAAACCAATTGCGTAACTTCAGCACTGTACATGTCCTTGCGCAGCCGTCCGGCATCCAGCCCGCAGGAACGGGCCGCATCCAGCAGCACGCCTTCGTTCGCGATATTGCGGTTCTCCGTCAGATGCGCGGCCTGCATCGCATCGAAATAGACCCAGTGCCCGGCGTCCCCGGTCTGCAGTTCTGCAGCCTTGCAGGCTTTGGCGCTCAGCAGGCCGGTGGGATAGGGGAAGCGCTGGCGGCGCATTCCCTCCACGCTGATGCGCCCGCCTTCATCGTGTTCGGCGCATCGCTCCCAATGGCCCAGAATGACGTCCTTGGTTTTCTTCGCAGAGCCAAAGGCTGCGGCCAGTTTGGCGGGCGAGTCCTGCAGGACAAAGGTGCGATGACGCACCCGGATTGGAAATTCGGCGGCCAGCTTACGCAGCTTAGGCGACATTACAAAGCATCAGCCGCAAACGGTGTCGTGGAAAAAGTCGATGGTCAGAACGGGGGATTTCATCATTTCACCTGGATGAGAAGGAAAAGGGCTGCCGGCAGGTCAAGCGCCGGCAGCCGCAGATGCGTCAGTTGCCGATTAGCGGGGTATCCAGAAGCACCGGCTTGTCCCCGGAGAAGTCGATCCAGGCATTGGTGCCGTTCAGGCGGGATCCGGCCACATTGTCCGCATCAAAATGGATCTCGAACTGCTCGGGCCCGTGTGCATAGGCGACAACAAGCCCGTATTCCGGGTTAAGAAATCCGCCGTGCGGTCGGATGCCAGGATAGCTGATGCGCCACGCCTCGCCCTCCGGGCCGACATGACCCAGGATTAGCTTGCCGATGACATCACCGGGCAGCTCAAAGAACCAGACCCAAGGGCCGCCGGAGACGACGGTCATCACCTCGTCGATGCCGGTGCCGTCCTCGGCGTGGTTGATGTGCAGCGGGCCGAATTTCTTGTGGACCCAGACCCGGGTCTCCGCGTCCATCTTGTTCATGTCATAGACCTTGGGGTAGGGCGCAACACCCGGTTCCGAAGTGGTGAGCGAGCCGCCGTTTTCGACCGTCGGTTCCCTCCCTGCGGCGGCGATTTCTGCCAGCAGGTCTTCGCGGGTCAGTTCAAAGGCAGAGATCAGCTGCGCCTCCTCCTCGGCAGTGATGGCGCGGCTGCGCGAGGCCTCAAGGACCGGAAGCGCCTGATCCGGGATCGCAACAGTGCCGACGCGGACACCGACGCGTTGCAGCACCGCGTTCACGTCCTCCACGCCAAGCGAGGCCGGGCGGCCATCGGTGTATTCCAGTTCCAAGAGGCCGGCGGTGTCCGCGGCGCCGGCAAGCCCATGGGCGGGGAGCCACAGCACGGCGGCGGCTGCGGCAAGTTTTGAAAGCAGTTTCATAGTGGAGTTCTCCAGTTCAGTGTTCGGGGCAGTGGCCCCGGTCGGATTGCGGGGTGACGGGGTCAGGCGGGGTAGGCAGTGCCGCCCCGCCCATGCGGATGGCGCAGATCCTGGTGCGGGCCGGCGGAGATGATCCCGTGCGGGTTGATGTGCCGGTGGCTCAGGAAATAGTGCTGGCGGATGGCCTCCATATCGATCGTGGTGGCCACGCCGGGCACTTGGTATAGGTCGCGCAAGTAAGGGCCGAGGTTGCGGTAATCGGCGATCCGCTTGCGGTCGGTCTTGAAGTGCGTCGCATAGACCGGATCAAACCGGACAAGGGTGGTGAACAGGCGCCAGTCCGCTTCGGTGATCCGCTCCCCGGTCAGGTAGCGGCGGGTGCCGAGCAGGGCGTCCAGCTCCTCCAGCTTGCCGAACAAATCGGTGATTGCTGCGTCATAGGCGGCCTGGGTGGTGGCAAAGCCTGCACGGTAGACGCCATTGTTGACCGGGGCATAGATTTCGGTGCTGATCCGGTCGATGTCCTGCTGCAGATCCGGCGGGTAGAAATCCGGCGTGGCGCCTGCCAGCTCATCGAAGGCCGAATTCAGCATCCGCATGATGTCGCCGGAATCGTTGTTCACGATGCGGCCGGTGCTCTTGTCGAACAGCACCGGCACCGTAACCGGACCGGTGTGACCGGGATCCGCCCGCTGATAGACCTGATAGAGGTACTCATCCCGCGGCACCCCGGCGGCGGGGTTATAGTCAGCGGTGCCGACCTGCCAGCCGTCAGGACCTGCCAGCGGCACCATCTGGGTGACGGTGATGATCTCCTCCAGCCCTTTCAACGCGCGCAGGATCGTGGTGCGGTGGCTCCAGGGGCAGGCCATGGAGACATAGAGGTGGTAGCGCCCGGGCTCCGCCGGGAACTCAGCATCTGCTTGCGGCTCGATCCATCCGCGAAAGCCGCTGCCCATGCGGCGGAACACCCCGTCTCCCGGTTTCGGCTTTTCGGTGAGCACACCGTCGATCAGCATCTTTGCCATGGCTCGTCTCCTTGATGACCCGGCAAAGGTATGCGGTTTCCAAGTTCGCGATAATCCGGATAGACTGAAACCTGATGTTGAGAAAAACTCACCCTATCCGGAGTAAGAGAGAGAAATGGAAGGAATGGGAGATATCCCGGTGGTTGTGGCGGTTGCCGAAACACAGGGGTTTGCCGCAGCGGCGCGGCGGCTGGGGGTGAGCAAATCCGCGGTCAGCAAACGGATCACGCTCATCGAAAAGAGGCTGGGTGCGCAACTGTTTCACCGCTCCACCCGCAATGTCAGCCTGACCGAGGCGGGCGAGCATTTCTATGCCCATGCGGTCCGGGCGCAAGAGGCGGCGCAGGAGGCCGAGGACAGCGTGCTGGCGTTGCAAGAGGCCCCCAAGGGGCGTCTGAAGGTGAATGTGCCGATGGCCTTCGGGCGACTGCATGTGGCACCACTGGTGTCCGGGTTTCTGGCGCGTTACCCCGGCCTATCGGTGGACATGGTGATGGATGACCGGGTGGCGGATCTGTTCGCCGACGGGTTCGACCTGGCGCTGCGCGGCGGAACCCTGGCGGATTCCGCGCTGGTCGCCCGCAAGATCGCACCTTTGCACAACGTCCTGGCTGCTGCCCCGGCGTACCTTGATCGCTATTGCACACCGGAAACGGTCAGCGGTTTAAGCCGCCATAACTGCCTGCAGTATTCCTACAGCCGGGATTTTCAGGAGTGGGTTTTCGATTGCGATGGTGAGGTGCAAACCTTCCGGCCCGGCGGAAGTTTCAGCGTCAACAACGGCGAGGCGCTGCGGGAAGCGATCCTGGGCGGGACGGGGATCGGCCGGCTGCCGACTTTCACTGCCGGCCCGGACCTGGCGGCGGGGCGGTTGGTGCGGGTGCTGCCGCACTGCCCGCTGCCGTCGCAGACGTTATATGCCATCTATCCAGAACGCCGCTATCTGCCTGCAAAAGTCCGGGTTTTTATTGATTTCATCCTGGAACATCTTGGCGGCGATGTCCCGCCCTGGGATCGGGACGCACGTGTGTGAAAGCCGCGACGGCGCTGCCCGCCTGAAGCCTTTAACTAAGCACCTTGGCCACCGGGTCAGGGCCGCGACGCATATGCTATTGCCCTGTATGGCAAGCAGCGCGCCCTTACACGGCGCTTTCAGTTTTGGTCCGGCGGCAGCTGGATGAACGGCCAAGCCTGCTTAGAGCCCGCCCGGTGGCGGTGGCGCTGTTTGGACTTGGCGGCGGCCGGGCGGCTGGAAAGCGTGTTTGCGGTCTTGAACCGGTGTGACCCCATAGAACTTCCGGTAATGCAGTGTCAGGGTCGAGGAGCTGGCATAGCCAACAGCATGGGCAATATGGGACACCGTATCCCAGGAATGGAGCACCATCTGCCGGGCGGCTTTCAGGCGCTGGCGGCGATAGTATTCGCCGGGGCTGAGGCCGGTGGCAGTACGGAAGCTGCGCTCCAGCTGGCGCGGCGAGATGCCGGCCATGCGGGCCACGTCGCGGATGCAGACTGGTGTTTCGTAATTTTCCGAGAAAATCGCCATAGCCTCTTTTACTGCGGGCGGCATCTGGTCGACGGTGCGGTCGCTTTGCAGCACCGGGACCTTCTGGCGGGCACTGCCGTTGCGGATGACGGGATGCTGGAACAGGCAGGCGATTTCATTTTTGGCGTCTGCACCGAGAGCAGTGCCGATCAGCTCCAGTGACAGGTCGAACATGGCGGTCGCACCGGAGACAGTATGAACATTGCCGTCCCGCACAATCAGCCGATCAACAGCCGGGCAATCGGGAAAGGCGGCCTCAAAGGCGCTGCGGTAACACCAGTGAACAGCGCAGCGCCGTCCGGACAAAACCCCGCTGCGCGCCAGCGGGAAAACACCGCCGGACACTGCGCCCAAGGTCACACCATGCCGCGATAAGTAGCGCAGCCGCCCATGCCCTGAGACAGGATCTTCGAATTCACCTTCCGGGCCGGACAACAGGAACAGGCAGTCCAGCCCTTTGATCCTGGCAAGGCTGGTTTCCGCTGGAAAAAGGACCCCGGCTGAAGCCGCTGCGTCCGCGCCGGTTTCCGTCACCAAAGACCAGGAAAACACCTGGTGCCCAGCGATTTCATTGGCGGCACGCAGCGGCTCCATTGCCGAGGTCAGGCAGGCCATGGGAAAGCCTGGAAACAGCAGAAAGCCTATGCGGGTGGATGGGGCGGGGCCAAAGTCGTTGGAATGGATAGTCATGATGTCACTCCAGCCCCAGCGCATCTTTCTTGGTCTTCGCCCAAGTGGTGACCAGGTGGTCGACCATCAGCCCCATGAACGCGACGGCAAGACCAAGCACCAGCCCTTTGCCCACATCGGTGGAGGACAGCGCGCGTTGCATCTCCTGGCCCAGGTCCTGGGTGCCGATGAAGGCGGCGATGATTACCATGAACAGCGAGAACATGACCGACTGGTTCACCCCGACCATGATGGTGGGCAGCGCCATCGGCAGGCGGACCTTCCATAAGGTCTGCATACGGGTGGCACCGGCCATATCAGCGGCTTCGATCAGGGTTTCGGGCACTTGGCGCAACCCTTCAATGGTGTAGCGCACCAGCGGCACGGCTGCGAACAGGACAACCGCGCCGATCACCGCCACATCGTTCACCCCGAACAGCATGACCACCGGGATCAGGTAGATGAAGCTGGGAAAAGTTTGCAATGTGTCGCAGATGAGCAGGGCAATGGCAGCACGTTTCTCGTGAAACGATCCCCAGATGCCCAGCGGAAAACCCAGCACGGTCGCAATCGAGACCGCGACGACGACAGTATAGACGGTGATCATCGCGCGGTCCCACCAGCCGGACATAGCGATGAGGCCGAAGAAGGCAACGCACACCAGCGCCGAACGCAGCCCGCCGATGGCCCAGCCTGCGGCCGCCAGCAGCGCCAGCACTGCGGCATAGGGCATCCATAGGAAGGCATCGCGGATCGGGATCAGCACCCAAGTGATCAGGAACCAGCGCAGCCATTGGGTGACCGGATCTATCAGTACGATGAACCAGTCCGCGACGGCATCAATCGGTTTGGAAATGGTGAAGGCGTCGCGGCGGCCGATCTGGTCCATTACTGGAAGGAACTGTGCCAGCAGGATGCAGGCCAGCGACAGGCCCGCAGCGATCAGCAGGAACTTGTTGCGGACCGCAAACGACGTGCCTTTCGCGAAATGCTCGGGCTGCTTGGTCGCCCAGGCCTTGGTGCAACGGTCCAGCATGACGGCCAGCAGGACGATGGTGATGCCGATCTCGACCGAGCGGCCGATCTTCAGCGCCTGCAAAAGCTGCAGCAGTTTCTGGCCCAGCCCGGGCATGCCGATGAAACTGGCCAGAACCACCATTGCAAGGCACTGCATGATCACCTGGTTCACACCAACCAGGATCTCGGTCCGGGCGGTGGGGATGCGGACGTGGCGCAGCAGCTGCCAGCGGGTCGAGCCGCACATGTGCCCGCTTTCAATCACTTCATGCGGGACCTTGCGCAAACCCAGCAAGGACATGCGGATCATTGGCGGTACGGAAAAGATGATGGTGACAATGGCACCCGCCTTGGGGCCGACGCCGATAAAGACAACCACCGGAATCATATAGGCGAAATGCGGCAGGCTTTGCGCGATGTTGAGGATTGGATTCAGGATCCGCTCAAAGCTTTTCGAGCGCCAGGCGAGGATGCCCATAAGCAGCCCGAACAGGATCGAGAACGGGGCTGCGACAACGATAACCGAAAGGGTTTCCATTGCCCATTTCCACTGCCCCATGACGGCGATCCAGACAAAGGTGCCGCCGGTCAGCAGCGACAGCCGCCAGCCTTGCAAGGCATAGCCGATAACAAAGCCGATGCTGGCAATCACGGTCCACGGAATGGGGCCGACGCGCGGCCAGCGGTTCTTGCCGTAAAGCAGGTTGGCAGTCACATCGAGCAGCCATTCAACCCCGTCAGCAAAGGCGCGGGTCAGGTAGATAAGTCCAAGATCATCGCGCAGGAAGTTAAAGATCGCGTTGATCCAGTCGGCAAAAGGCAGCACCAGCCACTCCGGCGGCCTTACCAGCCCTGCAGGCAGCACGGCATTGCCCGCCGCCAGAACGCAGGCCAGCGCAAACAGCACCCAGCCGGTTCTGGTGCGTGTCCATGTCTGAGGTTTTTCAGAAAGAACCATCGTCTGATCTGTCATGACGGCTCTCCTAGAAGCACGTCGAGTGCTTCCTGGCGGTTCATCGCGCCGATCAGGCTGCCTGCGGTGTTGGCAACCGGCAGGAAATCACGGCTGTCATTGACCAGCAGGCGCGCCAGTTCGGCGATGGTCTGTTTCTCGCCAATGGGCGTGCCGGTCAGGCTGTGGCCGTTCACCTCGCGTGCCAGCACGCCGGCATGCACAACGCGGGATTTCTCGATTTCCTCGGTGAATTTGGCGACATATTCGGTGGCCGGGTTCAGCACGATCTGATCGGGGGTGTCGCACTGTTCAACCACACCGTCCTTCATGATGGCGATCCGGTCGGCAAGGCGCAGGGCCTCGTCAAAGTCGTGAGTGATAAAGACGATGGTCTTGCCCAGCATTTCCTGCAGCCGCAGGAATTCGTCCTGCATCTCGCGGCGGATCAGCGGGTCGAGGGCTGAAAACGGCTCATCCAGGAACCAGATATCAGGCTCAATCGCCAGGCTGCGGGCGATGCCGACACGTTGCTGCTGGCCGCCGGAGAGTTCGCGCGGGAAGTAATCCTCGCGCCCTGACAGGCCAACCAGTTCAATCACTTCCAATGCACGGGCGCGGCGTGCGTGGCGGTCCTGGCCGCGCATTTCCAGCGGGAAGGCCACGTTGTCCAGCACCGTGCGGTGCGGCAAAAGACCGAAGCTTTGGAACACCATGCCCATCTTGTTGCGGCGCAGGCCGATCAGCTCTTTCTCGGACATCTCGCCGATGTTCTGACCGTCAACCTGAACCTCGCCGCCGGTGATATCAATGAGACGGGACAGGCAGCGAACAAACGTGGACTTGCCGGAACCTGACAGACCCATGATCACCAGCATTTCCCCCTTGGCGATATCCAGGGAGACGTCACGCACAGCTGCGATGTAGCCAGCCTGGCGGATCTCATCAAAGCCGGGGTTGCCGGTCAGCGACTTCAGATACTGTTCCGGTTGGGCGCCAAACAGCTTCCAGACGTTTTTGCAGGAAATGACGGGGGTGGCGGCGGTCATGGCTTTTCTTTCATTGGCAGGGAAACCGGGGCAGCGTGCCGCCCCGGAATAAAGATTCTGAAGGGGGAATCAGGAACCGGTCCAGGGCTTCCAAAGACCCTCATTCGCGGCCAGCCATTCAGCTGCGGCGTCCTCGGGCTCCATCTCGTCAATGTCGACCAGCTTGGCCATTTCTGCGATTTGCGGGTTGGTGAAGCTGATTTCGGTCAGCGTTTCATAGGCCGCCGGCCATTTCTCTTTCATGCCGTCCCAAGCGGCCTTCTTCAGGTAGCCGTTGGCCGGATTGCCGCAGTCATAGGTGGCGTCCGGGTTCGGGCCGACGGACGGGTCCTTGTCGCAGCCTTCGACCCAGGTGGGGAATTCGACGAATTCACCTGGCCAAACGGCTTCGGCAAAGTTCGGTGTCCAGTTGAAGATCACCACCGGCTTTTTGGTCCTTTCCGCTGCGGCAACTTCGGCCCAGAGCGCCGAGGCAGACCCTGCGTTCACAACTGTGAAGTTCATGTTCAGCGCCTCGACACGCTCGGCGTCGTGCTTGAGCCAGTCAACAGGACCGCCCAGGAAGCGGCCCTTGTCGCCCGTTTCAGGTGTGGCAAAGGCTGCAGCGCAGTCGTTCAGCGCTTCCCAGCTTGGCAGGCCAGGGCAGGCGTCTTTGGTCCAGGCCGGGTACCACCAGTCTTCGCGGGTCACGGCATTGTGGTCGCCTGCATCATGCAGGCCGCCTTTGGACAGCGCCTCGTTGAAGGACTTGCCAAAGGCGCCTTCCCAGACTTCCAGTTCCAGGGTCACATCGCCAAGGCGGACGGATTCATAGACTGCCTGGCTGTCGGTCGATACATATTCGACACTGTTGCCCATCGATTCAAAGATTTGCCCGACAACGTGGCTCATCACGATCTGGCTCGACCAGTTATGGATCGGAATGATGATAGGGTCCGAGGAATCCTCGGCCATCGCCATCGGGGCCGTCATCATCATGGCCGCAGCGCTGGCCATTAGGTATTGCCGGTATTTCATGTGTGTCTCCCTGTTGTCGCAGCCCTGGTCCTGATGGCCTGAGCTTTTCCGCATTTTGAAAGCCGGGCTTTCGAGACAAGAAGTTAGGCAGCAGTTGTGAACAGGTCAGCCCGGCGGGATGAACAGGCTGGTCAGTTATGTTAAAATTTGTTAACCGGTAGGAATATTTTCGGGGGTTTCAAAATCATGGCGCATATTTTGATCATTGAGGACGAGCCCGTCACCCGGGCCACTCTCGCCAGTTATCTGGATGCCCAAGGGTACAGTGTTTCGCAGGCTGAAACTGCCGAAGACGCGGAAAGTATTCTGGAAGAACAAGAGGTTGATCTTCTGCTCGTCGACATCAACCTGCCCGGAAAAGACGGGCTGCAAATTACCCGGGAACAGCGTGCCAAGTCAGAGTTGGGGATTATCCTGGTGACCGGCCGGGATGATGAGATTGACCGGATTGTCGGATTGGAGCTTGGCGCGGATGATTATGTCTGCAAACCTTTCAACCGGCGTGAATTGCTGGCTAGGCTGAAAAACCTGCTGCGGCGGACGCAGGATGTCCGGCGTCTGTCGCGCCGGATCTACAAATTCGGGCGGTTCCAGTTCGACGTCGCGGCGCGGCATCTGCAAACGGTGCAGGGTGACAGCATTTCCCTGACCCGGGCCGAATTCGAAGTGCTGGACATGCTGGTCAGCCGGGCAGGCGAAGTGGCCTCGCGCGATGCGCTGATGAGCCGGGTTACCCACCGGCAATACGGCGCAAACCCCCGTACCGTGGATGTGCTGATCCGGCGTCTGCGCGGCAAGCTGGAGGAGGACCCCGCCAATCCTCGGGTGATCACCACCGTGCACGGCGAGGGCTATGTGTTCACGGCGCCTTTGAACTGACAGTTTCGTACTCGCGCAGCACTGCGGCCAGCGCCTCCAGGATGTGCGGGACCAGACCGGTCAGCCTTTTCAGCTGGTCCTGGGCTGCGTTCAGTTCCCCGTTTTCTGAGTGTGCTTCCAACGCTGCCAGCAACGCCGCGAGATCCTGCTGGCCAAAGGTGCTGGCAGCCCCTTTGGCGCGGTGCGCTTCTTTGGCAAGTGATCCTAAATCCTGCATTTCCAAAGCCGCAGTCATCCGGGCAAGGCCTCGCGGAAGCTCCTGTTTGAATATTCGTGCGATGTTCAGAGCTTGCACTTTGCCAAGGTCCCGTATGTTTTCCTGCATCTGTTTCTGAAGGCCGGCGCGGCGGTCCGGCTGTTCCAGAACTGCCTGGCGGGCCGATAAATAGATCGCGCCCTCGCGCCCTTGCATGACGCTGTCCAATGCCTTGGCCAGCCGTTCGGGGGAGACAGGTTTGGCGACGAAACCGTTCATGCCAGCCTGCAGGTGAGTCTCGATCTGGTCCTTTTGCACATGCGCCGAAATGCCGATGACCGGCAGTTCGGCAATCCGCCGGTCGGGCAGGGCGCGCAGGCGGCGGGTGGCCTCGGTGCCGCTGATGCCCGGCAGGTTCACATCCATCAGCACCAGATCAAAACCGGAGCCGGGCAGCAGTTCCAGTGCGCTTTCGGCGCTGCCGGTGCATTGGCAATTGTGCCCCATACGCTCCAAGTACCCTCGCGCGACCATCTGATTGATTTCGTTGTCCTCGACCACCAGCACAGACAGGGGGTGGTCAGCTTTCTTTGCCGGTGCGGGCGGGTCTTCAAGCACAAGATCAGCGGGGTTGCCCGGTTCCAATTCCAGGGACAGTGTGAAAACGGATCCCACGCCGGAGGTGCTTTCCAGCGACAACCTGGCACCGATGGTTTCGGCGAAATGCCTGCTGATTGCGAGCCCCAGCCCGGTGCCGCCGAATTTGCGGGCGGTATCTGTGTCCTCTTGCTCGAAGGCCTCAAAGATTCTGGACTTTGCTTCCGCCGATATGCCCTTGCCGGTGTCACTGACTTCAAAGGTCACCCGGTGGCGTCTGCTGGCAGTATCGTTGATCCGGATCCGCAGAATGACCTCGCCGTCGTCAGTAAACTTCAGGGCGTTGGAAAGCAGGTTGAACAGAATTTGACGGAGCTTGGCGGCATCGCCCTGCACTGCCACTGGCAGATTTCCGGGGGCATCAAGCCACAGATGGACGCCCTTGCTGTCCGCGCCGGGCCGCAGCAGCACGACGATGTCGGTTACCAGTTCCCGCAAAGAAAATGTGCTGATCTCCGGCTTAAGTGCACCGCTTTCGATTTTCGAGTAGTCCAGAATGTCATTCAAAATCTTCAGCAGATTTTGGCCGGAGACCAAAGCTGCCCGCAGCCGCTCCATCTGCGTAGGCGGCAGGCCATCGTCCGAAAGGCTGCGCAGCATGCCAAGCACGCCATTCATTGGCGTGCGGATTTCATGGCTCATCATTGCGAGGAACTCGGATTTGGCTTGATCGGCGGTTTCCGCTTTCCGGCGGGCCTCGTCATGGGCTTCGACTTCTTCCTGCAGCCGCTCGGTCTGTTCATTGACCAGGACCTGCAGATTGTTGCGGTGTTCCAGAAGTTCCTGTTCATTGCGGTCCCGGACACTTTCCAGTTCCAATTTGTCGATGGCTTGCTGGCGGAAAACTTCGACGGCTGCCTCCATCCGGGCGATTTCGTCATGCCCTTTCGGCCGTACCCGGTGGTCCAGCTGGCCGCGCATCAGGGCTGCCATCGTGCCCGACAGCTGATTAAGGCGCCGGGTGATACTTCCGCGCACATAAAACCACAGGACTGCAAGCGACAGCACAAACCCTGCAATCGCAGCAAAGCCGTTGCGCAATTGGGCCCGTTGGACGTCGAGAGCGGCAGCATTGCCGGACCGGATCACCCGTGCTTGGGCCTGGTCCGCAACGGCTGCAGCCTCGTCGCCAAGCCGCAAGGCGGTAGCCTGCAGGCCCTGCTGGAGCGCGGTTATTCGGCCTTCGGTGGCCAGAATCCTGTCGCGCAGCACAAACAGCCCGATGTCCTGCTCTGAGACGGTGCGCAATTGCGCGGCATGGCTTTCGGCCTGCTGGCGCCGTCCTGGGTCGCGGATTGCCTTGATCCGGCGGGAAACGACAAGCAGCCGGCTGGTCAGCGTTGCCTCGATCTCACCCAGTTCGGTTTCATCACCGGCGTCTTCGATCCGGTTGATCAGCAGCCCGATTTCAGCGGTTTGCGAGCGCAACTCGAACATCAGGCCCAGTTGGAACAGGTCAACCTCGATCAGCTTGTCCAGCGTATCGGTACGGGCCTGCTCCTCGATCGGGGAAGAGCCGGGGCCGTAAAGGCTTGATATCACTGCAGTAGTGCCCATCTCGGCATTTGCCACCAAAGTGTCGGCCATGCTGAGCAAGTTGTTCGCAGCGGAAAGATTTTGCCCGGCCAGCTGGTTGAATTCGCTGTGCAGGGCGATGCGGGTTTCGACCAGGGCGTTCAGCAGCGGCAGCACGCGGGATGCCTCCGTCACAGTGTCACGCAGCCGGGCGGATCCTGTGCCGCCGGCTCTCTCCAGCGCTTCAAGCCGCCGGGTCAGTGCTTGGACTTGGGCGGACAGGAACTTTGTCCGCTTTTCCCGTTCGGACTGGGTGTCAACTGCGGCCAGCTCAGGGGCGATGGCAATGATACGGGTGCTTTCCTCGGCCATGCCGCGGACTTCGGCAATGGCGGGTATGGTCTGGTTGATGACCTCTGCCTGGCGGCGTGCAAGCACCCGCAGTTCAACCAGGCCAAGGATGCCCGCAAGGGTGGGCAGTCCTGCAATGACGACGAATGCGAGGCTTAATTTTCCGCCAAGACCAAGCTTTTTCAACATCCCTGAACTGTCGCGCGCATTTGCCTGTAGTGCAAATTTGAATTTCCCTTTTGCGTTCTGCTGCCTATCCTCAGTGTCTGGAAGGGATTTTCATGCGCGCACTCTGGTTTTTGTTCTTCTCAGGGCTTTGCACTGCAGCCGCCGCGGACAGCTGGCGCCTGCAGGTTCCGCAAACCCCGTTCGATTACGAAAGCGGATACGAGACTGCAGATTATCAGCCGTTGGAGCGGGCCGCGCAGATGTGGCGGCTGTGTATTGCGTATCCGCATTTGAAGGATGCCTATTGGCTGAGCGTCAACTACGGAATGGTGGCTGAGGCTGAACGGCTGGGGGTTTCCTTTAAACTGGTTGAGGCTGGCGGGTATCCGAACTTGCAGCGGCAGATCCGCCAGGCCGAAGACTGTGTGGAGGCGGGGGCAGATGCTCTGATCCTGGGGACGGTCTCTTTTGCGGGGCTGACCGGAATGGTGGAGCGGATTTCGGCGAAAGTTCCGGTAATTGCAGCAGTGAATGACATCGCCGATGCGGGAATCACTGCCAAGGTCGGTGTGTCCTGGACGGAAATGGGCGCAGTGGCCGGACGTATCATCGCGGCGCGGCACCCCAAAGGCGCGCCGCCGGTGAAAGTGGCCTGGTTTCCGGGTCCGGAGAATGCGGGCTGGGTGAAATTTGTTGAGCAAGGGTTCCGCGCGGCGCTGACGGAAAGTTCGGCGGTGGTCGCGGTGACGAAATACGGAGACACCGGCCGGGAGATTCAAGTCCGCCTCGTCGAGGAGGCTTTGGATGAGGCGCCGGATCTGGACTATATCGCCGGGTCTGCGCCGGCTGCCGAGGCTGCGGTGTCGGTCCTGCGTGCCCGTGGTTTGCAGGGGAAGGTTCTGGTTGTGTCTGACTACATGACCCATGCTGTCTACCGGGGTGTTCTGCGTGACCGGATCATTGCAGCCCCCACGGATTTCCCTGTGCTGCAAGGGCGGCTGGCTGTGGAAATGGCTGTTCGTGCGATCGAGGGAAAGCTGCAAGTCAAGCATGCCGGGCCGAAAATCCAGATCTTTGATCAGAATTCGCTGCGCGGGGACATGCTGGAGCAATCCCTGGCACCGGCTAGTTTTGTGCCGGTGTTTGATTTTCTTCCCCAGCGGTGACGGTGCTGCGGCAGCGCTGGACCGGCAGGCGGCAGGTCTGTTGACCGGCGGCGTGTGATCTACCATCCTTCTTTCAATACTGCGGGATACCACCAGGCGGCTATCAGACGTTCTGTGGCGGTCGTGACAATGAGGTCTGCCCTATGCCAACGGCGCAGCAGAAGGGATATGTTCTGGATACCCACCGGCTGTGCGATCCGGCGCAGACGCTGGCTGCAGTCCGGCCGCATCTTGCCGGTATGGGCATCACCCGCATCGCCAATCTGACCGGGCTGGACCGGGTTGGCCTGCCCACCGTGATGGTGACGCGGCCCAATTCCCGTTCAGTCGCGGTAGCGCTGGGCAAGGGGCTGACGCTGGAAGCGGCGCAGGCCTCGGGCGTGATGGAAGCGATTGAGACCTGGCACGCGGAACGGATCACACTGCCCTTGCGGGCGGCCAGCTATCACGACTTGCGGCAAGACGCATTGGTTGCGGATGTTGAGCGGCTGCCCCGTGTGACCGGCGGGAACTTTGATCCCTGCCATCCGATGCTGTGGATCGAGGGGGAGGATCTTGCGTCAGGCCAGCCGCATTGGTTGCCTTATGAAATGGTGGATACCGACTACACCGCCCGGCCCTGCGGCGGACAGGGGGCGTTTCCGCGCACTACCAACGGTCTTGCGTCCGGCAACAGCTTGGAAGAAGCCGCCTGCCACGCGATTTGCGAATTGATTGAAAGGGATGCGATCACACTGTGGCATCATGCACCGCCGGGCCCGCGTATCAATCCCGAAACTATAGACGATCCGCGTTGCCGTGCGGCGCTGGAACGGTTTGCTGCAGCAGGATTGGACGCCGGCATCTGGAGCATCGCGACAGACACCGGGGTGGCGGCGTTTCATTGCATGATTTGCGAAGCCGGCAGCCGGCCCGGTCATATCGGCATTGGCAGCGGCTGCCACCCGGACCGGGCCATTGCCTTGCTAAGGGCGCTGACCGAGGCGGCTCAGACGCGGCTGACCTATATATCCGGCGCGCGCGACGATCTGGACCCGGATGAGTTTACCCCTAAGGCGTCGGCAGAACGCGCGCAATATGTCCGGGCATTGTTGGCTCGAACCGAACCGGTGGACCGGCTGCAAGATTGCCCGTCCTATTCATCGCCGTCCTTCGAAGATGACCTGGCATGGCTCCTGAACCAGCTGGGGGATGCAGGGATGGAGCAAGTTCTGACGGTTGATTTGTCGCGCCCGGGTCTGGGCATTTCTGTGGTGCGCGCGGTGATCCCGGGACTGGAGGCGCCGCATGACGATCCGGATTTCATTGCAGGCCCGCGGGCACTGAGGGCAACGGAGGCGCAGATTTGACGGCGGTTGTTTTCACGGGCCCGACAATCAGCGCTGAGGAGGTCTTGAACCTGCTGAATGCCACTGTTCTGCCGCCAGCTGGTCAAGGCGATGTTTACCGGGCCGCCCGTCAAGGTGCATCTGTCATCGGCTTGATTGACGGGTACTTCGAAGGTGTGCCCTCGGTCTGGCACAAGGAAATCCTGTGGGCGCTGGAGCAGGGGATCGCAGTGTTCGGCAGCGCCAGCATGGGGGCGCTGCGGGCGGCTGAGCTGTCTGCGTTCGGGATGGTTGGCGTCGGGGACATCTATGAAGCCTATGCTGCTGGTGAGATTTGCGACGATGATGAAGTTGCCGTCCTGCACAGTCCGGCGGAATTGGGCTTTGCACCGCTGAGTGAGCCGATGGTCTCGATCCGGGCAACCGTGGCGCGCGCGGTAACTGATACGGTACTGGAAGCGGATCAGGCTGCGAAACTTCTCAGAACGGCCAAGCAACTGTTTTACCACGACAGGACCTGGGAACAGATCCTTGCGGGACTTGCGGATGCATCCTGGCTTGGCAAGTTTTCGGTCTGGCTTGAAACCGGGCGGGTGGACGCCAAGCGCGAGGACGCGCAGAAGATGCTGATCCGTATGGCGGCCTTTATGGAGACAGGGGGCAAGACCGTTCCCGTTCCGCCTGAGAAAGTTGAACGCTCGCTTGCCTGGCAGGGTTTGGTGCGGCGGATCGAGGCGGAGGACTACAGTCTGCCGGACGCGGACCTGCAGGTGCTGGATGAGTTGCGCCTGGAGCCGGAGCGCTTTGGTCTATTCCGGACCCGCGCTGCAGTGCGCTGTTTGGCGCTGGAGACTGCCAGACGAAAAGATCTGCGCGCGGACCGGCAAGAGATATTGGAACAATTGAATAGCCACCGGAAAACACTCAGGCTTTTCCGCAGCGCCGACCTTAAACAGTGGCTGGCTGAAAACAGGCTGACGGCTGACGGGTATGAAGCGCTGCTTGAAGGAACAACGCTGGCTGGCACCGCCGTGAATGCCTTGGGCGAACAGCTGGATCTGCATTTACTGGCAGAGCTCCGGCAGTCAGGCGCTTATGCGCAGCTGAAATCCCGTGCAATTTCCAAGTCGCAGTGGCTGGCTGAACAAAATCAGCCGCGCAGCAACCAGCCTGACCAGAACCGGGTGCGGTTGACCCTCTGGTACTTTGAAACACGCCTGCAGCGGGAAGTTCCGGATGACCTGGATAAGTATGCCTCGGGTATCGGCCTTAAAGACCTTGATGAATTCTATGCGCTGATCCGGCGTGAATTCATGTATCATCAAAAGGGAAAAACACAGTCTGCACCGGAAAGCAGGGACCAGGCAGGGAAAATACGGTGAAACCTCCGCAGAATTGGAGGGCATATGGACGACACGTTTGAGATGGCTGAAGAAGCGCCGGGAACCCGGTTTCTCCTGTTTCCGCAATCTCCGTTCCGGACTGCGGACCCGGAACCGGAACTGGTCGAGATTTCGGCGCCGCCCGGTACTATCGGGCCGGGGCCGTCGGGACCGCGGATGTATGCGGTCAACCCTTTGGGCAAAACCATTCCGTTTGGGGCCATCGTTCCTGGCCCGTCGGGACCGGGCATGTACCTGCCGCCTTGGCATGGAGAGGTCCAGGAACCGCCGGCGCCGGATGAAGATGGCCACTTTACGCATGTTCTGCCTTCAGATCCCGGTTTTGAGGCCGCGCATTTGTTTGCCGCCGCCCATTTCACGCTGGATGTGTGGGAGGCGTATTTCGGGCACCCGATCCCCTGGCATTTTGCGCGCGACTATGACCGGCTGGAGCTGTCGCTGCTGCCTAGCCTGGACAACGCGCATATTGGCTGGGGGTTTCTGGAAACCGGCGGCACCTGGGAGCATGGCGGCGAATACCGCGCCTACAGCCTGAACTTTGATGTGGTCGCCCACGAGATCGGCCACGCCATCATCTACAGTGTCGCAGGCATGCCGGTCTCGGACGATGTGCCGGGCGAATACTTTGGGTTTCACGAATCTGCAGCTGATATGGTGGCGCTGATAGCCTCGCTGCACTTTGGATCGGTTGTGGAGGAACTGCTGGAGAACACGAGGGGCAATCTTTACACGTTCAATCAGTTGAACCGCTTTGCCGAACTTGCCGGAAGCGCGCAAATCCGGATGGCAGCGAATACCCGCACACTTCAGGAATTTGTTTCCGGCTGGAGCAGTGAACACGCGCTGTCCGAACCGTTGACGGGGGCGATGTTCGATATCCTCGTCGATATCTTTCACGAGCGGCTGCTGGTTCACGATCTGATCACGCCTGAAATGGAGGACCTGTCTGATCAGTTGGAGGAAACCCCCTATTACAGCGATGTCATGCAGGCGCTGTTTGATGCGCGTTATGCTCTTGATCCCGAAGGGTTCCGCATATCGCTGTTGGAAGCCCGCGATTTTCTGGGCGCCTATCTGGCGGAGGCGTGGAGCATGCTGGATGCCGAAAACCTCACCTATGCGGCAGTGGAGAAGGCGTTGCTGATTGTTGACCAGGAAACAACCGGAGGCGCCTTCCACTCGATCATAGAAGGCAACTTCCGCATGCGGGGAATTGGCTTTGCCCAGGCTGGACCGCGACTGGCCGAAGCGGATGAGGACAGTCATGCCAATTCCGTGCGGACACGGGTGCCCGGCAGCTGACAGGCGGATTGTCTACAAATTCTATTCTTTTTGTGCTATTTTACCCCTCAGGGGGACATTCAAGGCATCAGAACCTGCAGAAAATCCAGACCTGTCCTTTTTTGAATTGTCATCCTGATTTGTTTCCATAGCCACAGGAGTGTGTACGGTGGCCGAGTCTTTGCTGAGTTTTTCTGAAGTGTTGTTATTTGGGCGTTTGATCGACGACATGAAAATAGTCCCCAAATTTGCGGGGGCTGATGTTGGCACGGTTAGCAAGACGCCAAAATTGGAAGGTACTAAAGTAAACGGCGAAACTGTTAAGGCTGGTGACAAAGTTCTGGTCATGGCGCAGGATGACAAGGCTGAAAATGGCCTTTATGAGGTTGGAGCGGGAAGCGAAAATCCTTGGGTTCATCAGCGGCAATTCCCTAAAGGAACCATACTTGAGGTTGCTCACGGTCCCCGCCAAGGTTTGTGGAAGCAGGTCGGTGATTATGATGCCGGGCAGCAGGAATTTTCCCGGGCGGGAAAACGGCGGCAAAAAGGCCAGGGCAGAAACAACCTGCTTGGCGACCAGCTAAGCGATGATGCGAATCTCGCCCGTATCTACGGGTTTTCCTATGAGGGCACCTATTTTGAACTGCCGGAACCGGTGATTTTCCTTGTGCATGGCGACGGTGACAGCGCGACAGGTCCAGAATCGCCTGCCGATCAGGTTCAGGTGTCCCGGGCGCCGCTGAACCCTTCCGTGACCGGTGTTGCCTCGGCGGAGTATCAGATCGCAAACGACATCCGGGTTTGGGATTATGACAAGGCCGATTACACGATCCGGATGGATGTGATGGCCGGCAGGCTGGAACAGGTGCTGCTGGATGTCTATTTCGGTGACGGTGGACCTTCGATAAGCGGCGCCAAGGTCAGCGGCGCCAAGGTGAGTGGTGCCAAAGTAAGCGGCGCCAAGGTCAGCGGCGCCAAGGTCAGCGGCGCGAAAGCACGCGGGTCCGGCGACTGAGCTTGAGTATATGGCAGAGGGTTGCTGTGACTTGATAGGAAAGGGCTGGTGTTCCTGTCCTGGGGGCCGGCCTTTTAGAAACCGGCTTTCTTCAGGCCTTCGACAAAATGCTGGGTGTCTTCTTCCAGCCGGTCAGGCTGCACCTCGGTCCAGCGTTCCAATGAAAAATTCGGATGTGCTTCGCGGTGCCGGGCGGCCATGTCCCGGGCCAGTTCCATCTTGCCCATCTGCGCATAGCTGGCGGCCAGCATCCGCTGTCCCTCGGTCGGATTGTTCATTTTGGTGAGCGTTTCTATGACCGCCTCATAGTGCTTGAGGTTGTAGTAGGCGCCGCCCAGGTGCCAGAGGTATTGATCGGGAAAATAGGGGTTCAGCCGCATCGCCTGTTGCAGGCTTTCGATGGCTGTTTCATTGTCACCGGAATGGGCCAGCGCATCGGCGTAGTCCGAAAGCAGGTCGGCATCATTCGGGTTAAGCGCAAGGGCGCGCCGGTAAGCGCCGATCGCTGCGTCATGCTCTTTCCGGTAAAGATGCACAAATCCCAGCTCACCGAAACCACGGGCATCGGTTGGATCCAGCTCCACCGCTTTTTGGGCATAAGACAGGGCTGTATCCAGCGCGTGCTCGGCGTCCTTGGCCCAGGAATAGCGCCAATCAATGTTCAGGGTGCGTGATATTGCGGCCGAGGCCCGGGCATAATCCTGATCCCGCGCAAGGGCGCGTTCGTACAGGGTCTGGGCTTCGCGGTTATCCTGCCTGGTGTAGCGGAAAATAAACTGCTGCCCGCGCAGAACAAAGCCATAGGCAGCAAGATCTGCCGGTGCTGCCTGCGCCATCCGTTTGCGTTCCTGGGCTTCGATCAGAACAGCCGTTGCCGCAACGATTGCATCCGTTACCTCGTCCTGGATGGCAAAAATATCGTCGATGTTCCGGTCATAACGCTCGCCCCAGATCGTTCGCCCAGAATCCGCGTCAATCAGTTCAATGGCGATCCTTACCCTTGCTCCGGCCCGGCGGACGCTGCCGCGTGCGACGTAGCGTACCCCCAATTCACGCGCGGCTTCCTGAGGGGGCATCGAACGGGTCTTGAAGAAAAAGGCAGAATTGCGGGCTATGACAAAGAGATTTTTGAATTTGGACAGGTTCAGGATGATGTCTTCTGTCAGCCCGTCCGCAAACCAGCTGTCGGATTGATCGCCGCTCAGGCTGGCAAACGGCAGCACGGCGACCGATGGTATGCCGGGGGGCGGACGGCCTGCGGGCTGCGCCTCCGGAGGACGCCGGGTGGCGGCCATGGCCGCTCCGGCGACCTCGCTGCGGACACAATAGGAGGGCACCGGTTCCGCGATATTCTTAAGGCGCTGCGGGCCAAGAAACTCAAAACCAAAGCGTAGCCGGTTGCGGATCTGTTCATAAACCGACCCGCTGACAAAAACCCGGCCCGGTTCGGCAATTTCCTGCAGCCGGGCGGCAATGTTGACATTGTCGCCGTGAATGCCGCGGTCATCGACCAGGATTTCGCCCATATGCACACCGGCCCGAAACCGAAGCTGCTGGTCTTCTGGCCGTGCACTGTTGTTCTGCTCTGCAATGCGGTGCAGTTCGACACCGAATTTCACCGCGTTAGTCGCTGTTTCAAACAACGCTAGAACCCCGTCGCCGCGAACTGCAACCACTTGACCGTCATGCGCATTGCATGCTGTTTCCAGTTCTTCCAGCAGGGATTTAAGTGCGCTGTATGTGTCGATTTCGTCATTGCCCATAAGCCGGGCATAGCCGACAACATCGGCAAACAGCACTGCTCCAAGCTGGCGCCGGACCGTTGTTTTTTTTCTTTGGCCGCTCACAAGCTGTCCTCCTCCTGTGAGTGTCGGCAAGAACTGCCGGAGAAGCCGGTTCTGCCCTTTTGTTCTGCCGGTCAGCCTGCGGGCGGGTCTTCCGGGCCCGGCGGCCAGGCCCAGCCGGTAATCTCCGCGCCGTGGAAGCTTGCCTTCACACAGGCGTCAAGCTCCTGCGCGAGAACCCTGCGGCCGGCCTCCCATTCCTCCCTGAGGAGGCCTACAGTGATCATGTCGAAGTACCGGCCTTCTGCATACCAGGCTGCCCGCATCCTGCCTTCGGTTGCGAAGCCTGCGCGCGTGGTGAGTTCCTCGCTGCGGGTATTGTCGGCACGGTAATATGATGTAATGCGATTTAGCCCGATCTGGCGGAATGCAAAGTCGAGAAGCAGCGCAAGCGACCGGATCCCGATGCCCTGCCGGCGTCTGGACTGCTCAATGAAAAGCGCAATGATGGCGTCCCGGTTGACCATGGAGATGCTTTCCAGCCCGGCAATACCGCACAATGCATTGGTATTTGTAACAATTGCAAACCAGCACTTGCTGGTATCCGGCGCAGGACCGGCAGGGGGGATCCAGGCCTGTGCAATGGCAGGCAGGCTGAGGGGGGACCGGGCAGCGCGGTCAAAGCAGGCCAGGTCGGTCACATTCTGAAACCAGCCGGCCATTGTGGCGAGGTCTTCCGCTTCCAGCGGCCTAAGCTGAAACTCTGCGGACTGCCGGTCCGGCATTTTCTGTCCCCTTTTTCCGTTTCTAAGTGTTGCTTCCCTTGGGTCAAGGGCAGTGGCAAGATCGTCAGCTTTTGCCTTATACCACATTTAGCCGGGCTGGGGTTGCAGAAGCTGGCAGTGCTCAACCGGCCTGTGCACTTTGGCGGGAAAGGCAGGTAAGAAATACGGGCATTGATCTCTTTTGGGGTTGCGCCTGTACGGTGCTGCGATTAAACCCCGCCGCAGTGGACCGATAGCTCAGCTGGATAGAGTACTTGACTACGAATCAAGGGGTCGGGGGTTCGAATCCTCCTCGGTCCGCCACTTTTTACATGTGTAAGGCGACACATAGTTCTGCCTTTTGCGACAGAACATTGCCTTTGCGCCGCATAGCTTTACCTTTGGCCCTGTGATGACGCTGTACATATTTCCCTCTTTCAAAACTGGTTTTGAGCGAAGCCCTTCAGGGCGCTCGTCTCTAATACCTGCTCCCGGCGAGGGTTGGGGATAGCAAGTGCAATACAATTCGATGGGGTTGGTGCGGCCAGCAAGCGTCAGCTGAGGACGCCGCTATGTCTAATTGTATTGCAGGCGCGTGGGGATGACGTCCCCTAGCTCTTTTATTGGGTAGGTCGGGCGGGAACCGGACCTTCTCTGCAGGCGCGAGCCGATCCTGGCGAAACGTTGGAAGCCGACTTTCAGTCAACGCCACATGAGGTTTCTGTTCCGCAGCGCCGCAGGTCAGCTGCGAGCCCTCAGCCGTCATTGCCCTGGGGGCGGCCCTTTGCTGACGCAGCACGTCAGTCGCAGCCCAAAGCAGACCCGATCTGCCGACTGCGTTCAACTTGGCAGCACCCACAGGTCGGGCGGAATGCCGTCATTCGCGGCATCTGCGAGAGCAACTAGTCCGATCTCCGAAAACAGTCATTCAAAGTCTATAGGCAAGTTCTGTTAGGCAGCAGAAACGCCAGAAATGCTGCAGCATCCGGACTGTGCTTCGCCAGGCGACCAGCCTTAGGTAGACTGTAGGCATGCCTATAATCCATGGCATCTGCATTGTTGTTCTACCGCAATTGTGGACCGCCACAAATGTTAGCTCTGCTGGCATTCAATTCTGAGCAAAAAAGAGCTTGTATTAAAGCCGCGTCAGGCTCCTTCGAACGCGACGGTTGTCCTGCTGCTCAGCGCTCTCGCCTGGGTGCTGGCCGCCGCCTTTCCAGTCGTCGGTTGCAAGCCAATCCTCAAAATAGAACAGCCACAGGTAGGTCCAGGGAATGATCGTCTGGTCAACCCGTTTTGAAGCGGCCCATTGTCCGGTGCTGGGCAGATAGAGACAAAGACGCAGCGGCTTTGTGTAGACGTGCGGGATCAGTCTGCCTTCAGCCAATGATGTAAGCTCCGGATCCTTTACAAAGACATCAGGAGATTGTCCGGCTTGGTACTTGAATGTGACGCTGTACGCCCTGGAGAGGGCCGTGGGCTGGATGGTCGTGTGCCATGTTAGCGTTCGAGCCTTGATGCTGCCGGTGCCACCGACAACAGCGCTTGAGCGGAGAAACAGGAGCTGCTGCGCCAGTGTCAGGTCCTGTTTTCCGCCCGGTTTCATCACTGATCCCCGAAGAAGGTGTTGGAGGGGACGGCCGTCGTCGCCGCTGCTGCTTTAGTGGTGGTCAAACCGATGGTGGGTGCCACCAGCAGACTGTTCGTTTTTCTGGCGCCTGATACCGTGCTGATGTGCTTTTCAAGGACGTTGTTTGCCACGCGATCTCCGAAGGAGCGCTGCATATTCAAAGCCAGCGTATCCTGACCAACGCCGTCCCGGAGCGCTTCGAAGTCAGCGAGCGCGTTCTCGTGCCAATCATAGAATGCCTTGGCTTTGCGCGCATCCTTGTTCCAGCCCTCAGCGAAATTCTCACCCTGAGTGGTCTCGTTCCAGACCGCATATGCCTGTTGGCCATCGATGATAGGGCGCTCGATGAAATGAGGCATCATGCGGATAGTCTCGACCAGGACATCAAGTTCATCTTCGAACACGTGGCGATAGATGCAGTATTCGTATGCCCTCATCGCCAAGGTCGTGATGACCACCGAGATGGGCGCGATTTCATCCGTGTTGTGCTCAAAGAACAAATCGCGGTGCCTTTTCAGGAGCTGGACCGTGCGCCGAAGAATTCCTTTCGCCGACTGATATGCAGGGAAAGGTTCGACCGTCGCCTGATCGCGTTGCATCGCCACCATCCTGCGCGTCAGCCGCGGTTTAAGAGCGGCCCGCTCATCGAACTTTGCTTTGTAGGCTCTGGGGTTTGTAGGATGCCATTCGCGAAGCTTGCGATCAGGAACCAGCTCGCCGTCATTGTGGCAGCGGGGGTTGGCGATCGTCGGGGACAGATCGAGATGAAAATCCCCTTTATAGTCGAGCCGCCAACACCGTTTCTTTTCCTGCAGGATTGGTGCGTAGGTCTTGTGTTCACGCAGGCGGTTGCCGACGGCGGCCTTCAGTTGGGTAGGGGAGATCCCTACAGATACCGCTGCACAGAAACAAATGAGATCCACATCGAACTCATCGCGCCCAATGGGCTTCACTGCGGTGCCAAGCGCGCTCGATCCCTGCAGGTAGACAAGCGTCTTGACGAGAATTGGGTCGTCGGAGCCGGAGATCCACTCTCCAACCGCGTTGTAGCTTTGCCGGGCGCGTTCGAATTGCGTCTCTGTCAGGTCGAGGGCCTCGCCGATTTCATCCAGGATGGTGAAGATACTGGCGCGGCGGCGAAGGTCGCCGTCTGTCAGCGGGGACCGGAAAATCGTGTTCATGCTGCGTCCTCCGCTAGTCGATACACTGGGTTAAAGGGGTCAGCCGGTTCATTGAAGAACACGGGCTTCAGGTGTGGTTTGGCATTTCGGGCAGCAGATGCCCCAAGCCCCTTGAGGCGCTTGATCTTCGATGTGTCGTCCAACGAGAAGAAGCCTGACGACACCGGCGGTGAATAACGATGCAGTCTTTCGCCGTCATAGGGGTGGTTTAGGAGCAGTTTTGCCATCCCAAGCGCGCCGTGAGACTGCCCGTCGGTGTAAAGGTTGAGCAGCTTGAGATTGATCTGTGCCAGGCCGGGTTCTTCGGGGAGCATGTAAATTTCATCAGAGCACCCGAGGCTCAGAACCCGAACTTCAGGTGGCTGCCATCCCAGGATCGAAATCGCCTCCACGACGGCGATGGCCGTCGGGTTGTTGGCCCAGGTGCCACCATCTGTCAGACCGACATCGTCGGATGTGCGATGGCGCTTGAAATAGGTAGGCGCGGCTGCGGTGGCCAGCGCAGCGTCCAGCGCCGGTCTGAGGTAGTCCGTTGTCAGCCGTTCATGATGGGCAGTTTTGTAGATATAGGGGCTGCGTTGATCCGGGTCCCACGCCGGAATGACCAATCGTGTTTGCGCATCTCCGATCTTTGCATCGTGGAGAACGGCCTCTAGTTCTTGCGCGAGGATGTCGGCGTCATGTTTTGGCTGAACCAGGTGCCGCCCGAAGTCCTTCAGTTTGGTGAGCGCTTTGCTGGGCCAGCGTTTCTTTGCGTCCGCATCCTGTTCCTGACCAAAGATGGTCGGTCCGCGGTCTTCATACAGCTTGAGCAGGCTGCTGGCGCTGTGCCCGAGGCCAAGACCCAGAGCGAGGATGCCGCCAGTAGAGGTTCCGGATATGAGGTCAAAATAGCGCCCGATGGGTTCTTGAAGGTCTTCTTCAAGTGACGCCAGGAACGCTGCTGGCAGCGTTCCTTTGATCCCGCCGCCATCAATGCAGAGGATTCGCCGGATGTTCTTGTGATCTTCCCTGTTTTCCATAGGTTTTCGTCTGCCTCATCGGTTTACAAATTTGCCTCCTTGCCTGCCTTGTGTTACATTATATTAACAAAATGCCGCATTTTCAAGCTTTGCGGTTTACAAAAAAATAACTAGTTGGGTGTTTTGTAAACCCATCTCTGGGAGAAAGACATGATTGGCAAACGTCTCAAAAGCGCCAGAGCCGCTTCCGGGCTCTCGCTTCGTGCCTTATCGAACGCTATGGGTCACAAGGTTTCGGCTCAGGCTATCGGGAAGTACGAGCGGAATGAGGACATGCCCGGGTCCAGCGTGCTGATCGCGCTGGCGCGCGCGCTTGCGGTATCTGTCGACTTTCTCCTGAGCGATGATGAACTAGAACTTGAAGGTGTTGAGTTCCGCAAATTGGCAAGCTCTTCCGCAAAGGAAGAGGCCATGATTGAAGCAAAGGCGTTAAGTTGCGTCGAAAAGTACCTGGCCATCGAAAGCCTGCTCAATCTTTCGAGTCAGGATTGGGATGAGCCGCAAGGGGCGCCTTACTGGGTAAATGACCCTCGCGATGCGGAAGACGCGGCTCGAAACCTTCGTGATGCATGGCTGCTGGGCAAGGATCCGATCCCGATGTTGTCGGAGCTGCTGGAAGAGCATGGCATCAAGGTCTTTTCATTGGACGTTGATCGTGTGGACGGATTGGCGGCAAAAGTGCGCCGCAAAGGCAAGCATTCGGCCCGCGTCATTATGATCAAGAAGCATACATGGTCTGAGCGAAAGCGGTTTAGCCTTGCGCATGAGCTTGGTCATATCGTGCTCAAGGTCGCGCCCGGCTGCAATTCAGAGCGCGCGGCAAACCGGTTCGCCGGGGCGTTCCTGGTTCCTGCAGAGGTTCTGCGACAGGAGATTGGAACAAAGCGGACGGATATCAGTCTCGGTGAGTTGGTTAGCCTCAAGGATCGGTTCGGTGTGAGCATTCAGGCGCTGACCTACCGCTGCAAAGACCTTGAGATCATTTCCCAGGCCACATTTGGCCGCCTCTTTGACATCTATAGAGAGCGCGGGTGGCGGGATGCGCCTTTCAAGGAGCCCAATAGTCTGGAATGGGATGTCGAAGAGCCCGGCCGTTTCCGCCGCCTGTGTTTCCGTGCCTTGTCAGAGGGACACATTGGGCTTTCGCGGGCATCAGAACTTCTGGAAATTCCCGTCCGAAGGCTGGAAGAACAGTTGGACTATGTGACATAAGGAACGGGTGCAAGTCCTTGTTTCTGATACATCAGTTCTGATCGACATCGAAAGAGCCTCACTGACAGCGAGGCTCTTTGAGCTTCCTTATGAATTCGTGGTGCCGGACGTTCTTTTCGAAGAGGAACTTCTGGATTGGATCGGTCCGGAACTGGTCGAACGTGGCCTCCGAGTTGAGGAGCTGACGCCCAACGAAGTAGAGCAAGCTACTCGCCTTCGGCGAGAAAGGGCCATGCTTTCCGTGCCGGATGTTTTCGCGTTCGCGCTGGCGGCAGCTCGAGATTGGACGCTGCTAACAGGTGATGGCGCTCTGCGAGAAGAAGCAAAGTCTCAAAGAGTCCGCATGCACGGTGTGTTGTGGGTGTTCGATCAGTTTGAAGAGCATGGAACATGCGCAACAGATGATCTCAAAGTCGGGCTGACCGCGCTGCGAAACCATCCCCGGTGCCGATTGCCGGTTCGAGAGATCAATGTGCGTCTTGGGCGATATTAGATTGCCAAGACTTATAGATCGCGCAAGACGCTTCGCGAAGCCTTTCAACGGCTTGCCCTGTCTGGCCTGCTCGCAATGACCCTGCGCCGTGGTGCCTTTGTTCGCCAGCCCGGACGGGCGGAACTAATGGAGATCTTCGAGGTGATGGCAGAGCTGGAGGCCGTTTGCGGTCGGCTGGCTGCGCTGCGGATCTCGGAAGAGGCGCTAACTTGCGACTGCAGTAGATCGCAAACATCGCCGAGCATCCATGGGGCTTCACTTGTAAGACTACTCAGAGTTCGAGGCGCCGTTTGGCTTGATGTGGATCATTCAAAACCCCCTCCCGATATGGGAGAGTGGTGTGGTTAAAATCACCTGGAGGGGGAAACGCTTTGGTTCGAATTATAGCTGTGGCAGCGCTAGTATTGAATTTTAGTACTGGAACTGCATTTTCAGAAGCCTTGCCAACAACAATGGGGCCCGAAGGGCAACCTGTGTTGGAGCATAGCGGCGGATGTAGGAAGTCCTCCCCGAAAGGGAAGTGCTGCCACGCCGGCTCAAAACCCTACCACTGTCACTAAGGGTAGCCTTGAGGCCTCTTCGCTAGGTAGCGACCTGCTCCGCTTTGATCCAAGGCAAAAGGTAGCGCAGCAAACAGGCAAGGTCTGCCTTGACCTTCATCTACTGCTGTCAGGCTACAAATTCAGAAAACTCCACGGAACCAAACCAATAGTACGCATAAAGAAAGGAACTCGACGGTGACACCATACCGAGATTGGGACAATGATTCCGGCGTCAATGCATATGACGTTGGGCCAACGCACATCGACGTGGAATTCAAAAGTGGTGCAGTCTATCGCTACACAGAGCAATCAGTAGGTTCAATGAACTTAAGCCAGATGGTGAGCCTGGCCAAAGCTGGCGAAGGTTTGAACTCATTTATACAAAGAATAGTAAAAAAGCGCTATTCGGCACAGTTGAGGTGAGCCCTTTGCGGTCACCGACTACCAAGCAGGCCCTAGCACCTGCGGAGGGACGTGAAGCAGCCCATAGCGGCCCCATGCCTGGTGACCAGTTGAGAGGGCCAGCACATGCAAGTCAGACGGATAGCTGTCTGTAAGCCGCGGCCTAGACGAACGGCAGAGCATGCTCTCAGAATCTTCGTCAAGACGTAATAACCTGATCGCCCGTACCGCGGCTCATAGGTACAGTGAGGCAAAGTGCCTCCGGCCCCTCCTGCCAATTTTTGTGGAGTGTTGGTACAGTATGAATATCCATTCATCATTGACTTCAGCCAGAACTCGTGCGGACTGTTACCCATTATTGCTGTGTCCTAATGCACAGTAAGAAGGTACGCGCAGGTATAATTTTTAAACCAAAAAAGGATAGCATTCATGGCACTTAAACCAGGACCAAAGCCGATAGCTAAATCGACAGGGAAACCGGATCAGCGCCGCCGGGATAACAAATCCACACCAGGGAATACACCGTCCCTCAAACCTAGCAAATCTAGCAAGCCCCCCCAAGAAAAAATGAAAAAGGGCTCTCGATAAATTGCCCTTCTGACCCGACAGTCGACCGGTCTGCGCGAAATGCCGCGCAGTCCGGTCACTTCTAACTTGTATGGCGGCTCTTGGGGCGGAAAGGCCGCTTAGGGCCGAGCGCCTCTCAGGAATCTCCAACCTCCAAACTTGCAGATGGTGAATTTCTGCGCAAAGCGGATGCATCCAAAGCCCAGGTTTCGACCGCGGCGAATGGCAGGAAGTCCCGCGAAACCGCTGTCGGTTGTCGAACAAGGGCAGGATGCTGGGCTGCATCCGATGACTGGTCCGAGCCCAGAGCGGTCACTGACCACCAAGCAGGCCTTCGCACCCGCAGAGTACCGTGCGGCAAATCCTGACGTGCAACCAAGATACTGATCTTCAATGATGGGTTATACATGACAACTGTTTTCTTTTCCTACTGCCACGCTGACGAGGCACTACGAGACCAGCTGGAACGCCAGCTCAGAATCCTTCAGCGTCAAGGCATGATAGAGACTTGGCACGACCGCCGTATTGAGGCTGGACAGGACTTCGCCGGTGAGATCGACGCGCACATTGAAGCCGATGAGATCATCTTGCTGCTGGTAAGCCCGGATTTTCTAAACTCTGACTATTGCTATGAGATCGAGATGACTCGTGCGCTGGAACGACACAAGGTGGGAGAGGCCATCGTAATCCCGGTCATTCTGCGCGATTGCCTCTGGCATGGCGCCCCCTTCGGCAAGCTGATGGCTACACCAACGGACGGCCGCCCGGTCACGCAATGGCCGGACATCGACCATGCGTTCCGTCTCGTCGCCGAAGCCGTTCAGGCAGCGGCAAAGCGCATAGGTAATCCACAAGCGAGCTCCAGGTCGTCAGCGGCACCTGCAATCATGCAAAACACGCAGTCCGTTAACAGATCGGAATCGGATCAAGTGATCCGGTCAAGTAACCTGCGGGTGGCCAAAACGTTCACGGACCGTGATCGTGATGCATTCCAGACCGAGGCGTTTGAGTTTATGGCGAAATATTTCGAGAATTCGCTTTCTGAATTGTCTGTTCGCAATCCCGAGATTGACGGGTCGTTCCGCAGGCTCGACGCAAATCGCTTCAGTGCGGTTGCCTACCATAAAGGTCAGGCTGCGAGCCGCTGCACCGTGTTCATAGGGGGGCGGCATATGGGGGGCATCGCTTACACTGCGACCGAAAATGCTGAAACCAACGGGTTCAATGAGAACCTAACCGTCGAAGCCGATGAGCAAACCCTTTTTCTTCGGAGCATGGGGATGGCACACTTCGGTCAAAACCGAGATCAGAAGCTGACGTTTGAGGGTGCGGCAGAAACTTATTGGCAGATGTTTGTGAAGCCACTTCAGTAACCACATCAGTACCTTTAGGGGTATCTGGCTTTGTTTGGCGATGATTTCATTAAGGCTACGAATCCTGCATAGCGGGATGACGGAAGATTACGGGCGCGAGGCCAGTCTCGGGATCATTCTCGTTGAGGACAATTTTCCAGGAACTAAATACTGCTTCGATGGGTGACCTGTCGGGTTTGGTACCTGTCAGCGGACAGTTGACTTTGTTCTTCATGGGCCCACGGGACCGAAATGCACATAAGCCATAGGCACCGTTCCACATGACGATGTCGCCAATTTCAGGTGAGGCGTAGCCTCCCACTTGGATATCCCCAGTAGGGTCGAGCACAAGTTTCCAGTCTTGGCCATACGAGAGGCAGAGGTCAGGTCTGTGATCCACATAGTGAATACTGAATAAATCGTCGCCTTGGCCATGCAGTGTCGCGAAGCCAAGGTCTTCATCGAGTTTGACAATAAGCATGGCGAGTTCCGCCCCTCTGCCAAAGTTGCAGAGACCGATTTCTCCCACTTCGAAGTCGGACATTGGCTTGAGATTTGTTGAGAACAGAACTTCCATAATACTACCTAACTTTCTGTTTACACGCGGCATTTTGAATCGATTTTTGAGACCAATTAAACCTACTGACCGAACTAAGTAGAGAGAAGTGACATAGTGCGAGTGGAAGCCGACCAACTGAAAATGCGTAGCTTACCCCCCCCTCTATTGCCCCTATATCTCACGCCAATGCCTCGGCGGCTAGGTCTGGTTCAGCGGATCCATATCCCCGAGCGGGCACCGCGTGAGAGGAGATTGCAAGCTATGCGTAAAACAGACCTTCGCGCAGATTGCTGAGAATGACCGCAATCCGCCCTCAGACCTGAGACGGCCGTTCTTTGCCGAGTATTTCGCTCCCTCAGCGAATGGCCGGTAGGTCCCGGCAGAGGCATTGCCTGCGATGAAATGCTGCACTCGGTAGCCAATGGCCGCTTTGGCGACCGCTGCAGTGCAGCGGCTGGATGGCGACGAATGTCCCCAATGGGCCGTTTCGTTGGTCTGGCGGCCTCACTTTGGCCTCAAGCGCGTCGCAGTGCCCCAGCTCGGCATGGAACTCAAAGCGTCTGTCGCAACGAAGCTTGAGCCTTCGTTTAATTGAAGCGGGAGATTGACAGGCCGAGTGAAGGACGCCCCTATCACCATATTTAAACAAGGCAGGTGGGGCATGGTGTTTGGCATTTTCAGGAAGATGTTCGGGGGAAAAAACGCTGCAAGGCGGAACAAGGATCTTCCTGTGATTAGAGAGGCGGTCGGCTCAGGCGATGATGGCGCGGACAGTGAGCGCCGCAGCCGTTTTGAGGACTTTGAACGGGAAACGAGGGAGCGCCTTGAGGCACAATCCCATGAAATGCCGGGGCAGGCTTACTTCAGCCAATTACAGGCCCTGCAAGAAAGTATATCGGATCGCAGGTACATGGACGCGGCAACCGCGGCGCGCAAGAGCCTGCCGCTCATTCGCAAGTGGCTCGAGGATCCCAGAGGCAACGGCAAAAGGCTCAGCCTGAGCATGCCCGCGCTCACTCAAGGCGGCACCATGCTGGCCATCACCGGTGACCGGAAGGGACTGGCGATGCTGCATGATCTGGTATCGGAATTCGATCATCTCGAGGAATACCGCGCCGATGCCGAAAAGCATCTTGCCGCCATCGACCTCTTCGACGCCATTCGCAAGGCCGTCGCAGCGAAGCCTGGCATCTTGCAGAACAAGATGAAGTCGGAGGTGGGCGCCGAGGATGGCCGCCTTGTCAGCAACCTGATCTCGTGGCTGGAGAAGGCTGGCGAGATCACCCGCGCTAAGAACGGAAAGACCTACGCGCTCTACGTAGATGGCGTCGAGATGAGTGCCAAGGACGCTTCGGCAATCTACATAGAGCCGCCGCGTCCTGGGTCTCATCAGGCCAGATCCAAGCCGGGCAAGCCCATCGAACTCAACCTCGACAAGCTGGCCTTGTTGCCGCTGCCACCATCCCCGGAGGCCTGGAGCAGCCAGTTTACGCTGCCTGCGACCTCTGAAACATTCGAGGATGCCGAAGGCGTTTGGCGTGAACTTACTGTAGAGGCGATCGCACCCGCGGATCGCCCGGACCCTGCCTTCCGGAAACACTTCACCACGCGCGGCGGTGTCCTTTCCTTTGATGATCTTGCAAAGTCCGAGGCAAGTCTCGGTGCGCCGGGTGCAGTGATGTTCACCTCCGAGCAGGACGGCACCCCTATGATCGAACGACTGGAGCGTCCGATCTATGCGCTTGATGTTCATCCCGAGGGCCAAGGCTTCGCGACACGGTCGAAAACGAATATTCTGACCGTCTATGGTGAGGACCTGAAGGTCGATTTCGAGACCGACCTTTCCGCCACGCCCGAAGTCGCAGCAGGGCGCCGCCGTCTCGATCTTGGCGGGGAAGGTGGTATCCTTTGGGGTGAACCCCACTTGGCGCTCAACTGCATCGCGCTCAGCCCTAACCGAGACCGCTACCTTTACACACATGTGGATGAAGCGTGGTGCATCGACCGGGACGGAAAGCCCCTCTGGGGTGTCCGCATGCCCGAGCGTCCGGTAGAGACCTATCATCAGACCTTCGAATTGGGCGGCATAGGCGGACATACGGGAACCGCCGTGGAAATCGAGGAGGCACTCGAAGAGTTTGAGCTTGCGCTGCCGGTAACGCCGGATGAGATCCGGCGGCAATACCGCAGTCTAGTGCGTAAGCTGCACCCGGACCTCAGCCCAGGCAACGAGGAGCGGATGAAGGCGGTCAACGCGGCTTACGAGACGCTGACTGGGGCCAGCCACGATGATCTGCAGGGTAAGGGAAGTGCCGAGGACTTGCTGACGTTCTCCGCCACCGTGACGTTCATGACCGGCGGCGGTCCTGACCGCCTTCAGGCTGCGGCCTTCTCGGGGCGTGGCGACTCGGTGTTGCTGGGAACCTCCCAGGGGCGGGTCCTGCGCATTGATGCTTCCGGCAAGCCGATCGCTCTATACGATGTGGGCAGCGCGCCGATCCGGGTCCTGGAGACGGATCGCTACCTCTACATCCAGACATTCACCCGGCTTTACGTGCTTGAAGGAGACCGCCTAGTGGGGCTGCAGGACTGCACGACCAAGTGCGACTTGCTGGTCGACGAAGGCTTGGTCTTGCTAGTCGAGAATAAGGGCGTGCGGGTGCTAACGGAGGCGGGCCGACTGCTGGGCGTTGCGCTAACCAAGGCACCGATCCGCCGGGCTGGGATCGAGGATGGCGTGCTTGTCGTCGAAACGCGAACTCATCGCGGCCGGTTCAGCGGTCTCATTGCGTAGCACGTGAGCGATGCAGCTGTTCCGCTTGCGCCGCATCGCCGCCGGTCGACCCACAGCGAGCAGCACCTTTAGGGACCGGCAGGAACGTCCTGCATTGCTGAGGTTGGCTTGCCGGACCACGCTACACAGTGTCACCAATGACCGGTCTAGGGACGTTGCAGCGCAGCATTGGCCAACCCGGTGAACGGCACCAACGGGCCGGGCACGTATTCGGGTCTAGCTGGCCTCTGCGACTTTGCAAATGTCACTATCTGCGCATGGGAGCCACTCGGTCTTGCCCAGGCTGCGAGCGCAGCGAAAGGCGGCTTGGTCCGGCAGACTGTGAGTTTGATCATCTCCAGATTTTGCTCGCGCGGCGAACGACCGGAAAGCGGGCTGCGCCTGCAGCAACGTGAAGCTAGGGCGAAGGTCCGGAAAGGGCCGGAATCACAAATCGACCAAGCGCCAAAACCCATGTTTTCGACCGTGTTCCTTCCTGAGCATCTCGAGGAACTGCGCGTGGGAGGGATGGTCACTATAATCCGTGATGGTCGCATCGCAGGACCGGCATTCGGCCAGATGGCGCGCCGCGTGGCTGTAGCGCTTGGATTTACCGCCGGTCAGCGTGTCCAGCACCATGGCGCGGCGCATCAGTGTAGCGGCCAGCGGATGCTCGGTCTCGAGAGCGTCTGCCGCGCTCGTGAGGGTGTGATAGGAATCCCCGTTCAGTTCCTCGGCCCGCGCCACCACGATCCGCGCCGCGCGGCCGAGAGATGGCCAGTTCACCAGGAAACTGATCGCCGCACCCAGATGCGGATGGGCCTCGGCAAAGTCCAGAGCAGCCTCTTCTGCCTCGATGTCGTCGAAATCGGGAAGCAATTTCAGGTATTTTCGAAGGCAGGGCGCGCTGAGGGTCTGCTCGAAGGTCCTCCGCAGATGCGCCGTCAACTCCTCCGTCTTACCCTGTTTTTCGAGGCATTCTTCATAGACCGCGTCGAGATCGTAACGGAACATCCGGATTGACTTGCCGTCCTCGGCGGTGCGGGCACGGGTGACGATGTCGAACGCCTCGTCAATGCGCCCCGCATCCAGCAATCTACGCGCGACGTCGGGGGCGATGGTGCCATAGGTCAGCTGTTCTTCGGAATAGCGTGCCATGTAGGCATCGACATCCCCCTGGGCGTCCGCCACATCCGCAAGGATGATCGACCGCGTCACCTGCTTGTTGCGCCGCACGCTGTCTTCGGCAGAAGACGTGAGGCCGTAGCCCCGGTATTGCTCGAGTTCCTGCTCGCTCGGCGGGGCGTCCGCCCATACTTTCGTGATCCGCTTGAGATGCTCGAGCCCCTTCTGCCCGAGCGCCTCCGCCGTCGCGGGGATAATCCCGTCGAACTCGCCGTAGCCCGCATCTGCGACAGCGTCGAGAATGCGTTCCGCCAGGGTGGTGCCGTCCTGGGAAACGGTGGGCGATAGTTTCGCGACCAGGTCCACCGCCTCACTCATGACGCCGCCAATCGCGCCGTTGCTGTCATCCGTGCGCTCATGGACCGAGGGGGCCAGGTGCAGGAACGACCAGAGCAGTTCGAACGCTTCGTTCGGGTCATCGGGGGCGATGGTGTTTTCGATCATTGCCAGGAGACCCTCCAGATCCTTGACCAGCGCCCTCTGCTTGCGCCAATCGACGAAGCTGGTCGCGCGGCGCAGAGAGGCGAAGCGTTTGCGGAGATCAGCGGCAACTTCCTTAGGACCTTGGGCAGCACTGAGCTCCATTCTCGCGCGGCGCTGTAATGCGGCGCTTCCCTGGACAAGATCCATGACCAGTGCGGCGAGCTTCTCCACGCCCAGCTTTTCAAGGTTGGCTTGGTTCAGGGTTTTCTTGGACATGATAAGGCGCCGGGCTCCATTGCAATGAGTTCCGCGGACAATGTCGTACAGGTCTTGCTCCGGCAAGCACCAATGGCGGCTTCCAGGAAGCCGTCCGAGACTATCAAACGGCAGGCCTGGGCCGTTCTGGGGAGCACCTAATACTTCTTGACGGAATTATACTGCTAGATTCTCAAATGGGTGTGCGCACTGTTAAGAAAATCACTTGCAACGACCAAAACATACCTACCACTCTGTCTTGTCAGCAGTTTTTGTGACTTGAGAATGGTCTTTGCAGTTTCCCAATGCACTTTGAGGTTACGGGCGACGGCGTTGATCGTCTTGTGTTCCATCGCGGCTTTGGCGATCTGATATTGAGAAAACCGAGGGCGTGACATTCCAAGTTTCACTTGCCATCCTCGTTGCTTGAATAGTTTCGTCAGCGTCGAACGGGTCAATCCATTTTCGGCTGCCAGCTGTGCGCAGGGCGTACCCGATTGGTATTGTTTATAGAGGTCGCGAAGGTAGTCGATGCTTGCAAGCCGCAACGCTTTTCTTATCAGAAGAGGCGTAATGCCAAGTCGCGAAGCGATGGTACGAAGATTGTCCGACTGAGAGTAAATCGTCTCGATCTCAGACGGCAGATAACAGTGCCAATCACCCTCAGATACGGTGATCGCTACCATTTTTCGCTGATCAACAACAATCGCAAATACTTTGCTGGGCAACTTCGAACTCCTTGTTTGCTCATCAAAGCTTTTTGTCGGCCACAACAGCAACAGCCGACAGTAGTTTTTCCCGATTTTGGAGTCGAAGTTATAACATCGGCGAAACGAATGCGCATTTTCTAAGAGTCAGAAAATAAACAGAAATATTTGATTTTTCGACTCATTTGAGGGATGAATAGACGCGCGCCAAAGATTTTAGGACTTAACCTATGCATCAGCCCACTCCCACGGATCTTAGAAAACACGAGAGAATCAAGTTCGAACTCCGTTTGGCTGGAAGTTCGCTAGCAGACATTAGTCGCGAACTTGGAATCTCTCAGGCTGCGGTGTCTACGGTTTCGATGGGCTGGCGCCGCTCAAGGAAGATACAGAGTGCCATAGCGGTTCGTCTCGGGCAGGAGCCAGAACAGCTTTGGCCGAAGCGCTACCGAAAGAAGGAGAGCAGCAAATGATCTAGCAAAGATACCAGCTGGAAAAGGTTAGGCCCCGAGAGCAGCAACTCATCGAGGCCTGTAATTTAGAGAGCCGAATTCGCTCCGACCTCTCCCTTCTTCCTCCGAAGCGTATGCAAAGTCAACTGTTTCGTCGCTCCTTTAAGCGGCGAGCGCCACTCGCTTTGCCCAAATTCACGAAGAACAGAAGGTGGGGTGCTGCCGCCATGAATGGCTGCCAAGCCCCAGAAAAAGCATGAAAGATGAAATTATCAACGGGTGCAGCGATTTGCAGCCACGCCCAAGCCGTGCAACGAGGAAAGCGCCGAAGCGTTCAAAAAACAGTTCTCGAGGCGGTATCGTTGTGGAACTGCCGACGTGGGGACGGTCCAGGATCGTCTATTTCGAAAGCAAATTGGAACAGCGCGTCCTTTTCTTGCTTCTTGCTCGGCGTGATGTGGTGGATCTGTGGGAGCAACCCCCGATGGTCACCTATCGGGATGAGCAAGGCCAACGCAGGCATCACTTCTTTGATTTCCTGATCGAGCTGCAGTCCGGCCGCCGTGTTGCCATTGCGGTCAAACCAGCAAAAATTGCTCGGCGGACAGGGTTCATTCGAGAACTGCAGTGTATCCGGCAAGAAATGCGGAAAGATTACGCAAATGACATCTTGCTGATTACAGAACAGGATTTCTCGAAATCCGAAGCGCTCAACGCCGAGCGTTATCATGAATTCTCGAGGAACAGAGACCCAGAAGTAGCAGAGGCGCTGCTGAGTGTACTTGCCACGGCAATTCTTCCGGCCACCGTCGGAGAACTAGCTTCAAGGGTTGGGTACGACGGCAAAGGCTTCAGAGCCGTTTTCATTGCAATCTTTGAGGGGCTGCTTTTTGCCGACAAAGCGAGGCTGATCGATGCTGATACCCTTGTTTTTCGGGGAGACGTACAATGAGCATGCCTCTGCGACTTTCAAGTTTTGACAGACTTACAATCGATTGGCAGACCTACCGCTTCAGGTCTCAGACGGATGAAGGGTATTCATTTGAAAGTACGTCCCCTCCGGCTCCCACTGTTTTCTTTGGCTTTGGCGAACTGCGGGACTTGCTCAAGCAGCCGGATGTCTTACTGGAACGTGACTACTTTCTTGTTGAGCGCGAAACCCTGCGCAAAACGACCAAGTTCGATGCCGTTGGAATATTGTCCAACGCGGAGAGGTCCGAGGTCGTCTGGCGCGACGCATATGTTAGCTTTTACTTTCAGTTTGAAGCACGGGGCGAGGTTAATCGGACGGAATCTTCGGTAAAACAATGTCTCTCGCGCATCGAGGCTCTGGTCAACAAACAGGCGAGTGCCGCACAGGGCGGCTGGGTCAAAAAGCGCGCTGGAACGAGGAAAGAATATCGAGACCCTCCGTGTGCACGTACGCTTCTGGAGTGGGTGCGACGCTTTGAGGCTGCGGCTGCTTCACCCCTTGGCCTAATTCCCAAGACGCATCGATCAGGCAACCGAAAGGCCAGGTTCAGCCTGGAAGAGATGCGCCTATTAGGGCTGTGCATCGGTGGGTATCTCACCCGGGACCGTCTCTCAAAACGCCAGATCGCTGACAATTGCAAAACCCTTTTTGAAGAAGAGAACAAGAAACGTGCCGAGGAGGGACTGACGCCGCTAACGGTGCCATCTAAGCGCAAGGTTGAGAGAGAGATTTCCAAACTTGGTCCCTATGCAACCTATGCTCAGCGGCATGGGGTGGAAGCGGCTAACCGCAAATTCATGCTCTTCGAAGACGGTATTGATGCCAGCTATCCAATGGAGAGGGTTGAGATCGACGAGTGGTGCGTTGATCTCATTACCATTTTGGCACAGCGTGGCGCTTTGGACGGGCTCAATCGTGACCAGCTTGCGGCGTTGCCGACAGGACGGCGCTGGCTCTATCTCGCCATTGATTGTGCGACGCGATGTGTCGTTGGCATGCGGTTGGCGGTCCAGCCGTCGTCGGAGGATGCCATTGCGTTACTCTCGGATGTAACACGCGACAAGACCGATCTCGCGATTGCAGCCGGATGTAAATCGGCCTGGGCGCACTATGGTGGCTTGAAAACGGTCGCCACCGATCTTGGCATTGCCTTCGTCGACGACAGTTTCCGGACTGCGATATTTGATGTCCACGGTTCCCCCGAAACGCCGACCGGCGGATTGCCTCAGCTTCGAGCACGGGTCGAAAGGATTTTCGGTACCTTCGGAACCAACTTGCTGCCCGGTTTGGCGGGGCGCACCTTCTCAAACCCCAAAGAAAAAGGAGATTACCCGTCTAGAGAGATGGCCTCAATTGCAGATGATGCACTGATCCAAATGCTCATCCTGTATGTGGTGGACGTGTATCACAACCGGCCCCATCGAGGTCTTCAAGGGGAAACACCCAACAATTGTTGGAAGCGGCTGGCAATGGAAAAAGGTGTCGTTCCTGATGTGCCAGAACGCGTTCGTCGCCGTGCGTTTGGAAAACTGCTTCGAAGACGCGTTACTGGCCGCGGAGTGCGTGTGTTCGGCATCGATTATACTTGTGCCGCGCTGCGCCGGTTCCATCTCCATAGCCATGAGCAGGACGTGGATCTGCGGATTGATCTCAACGATCTTAGCTGGATTGTGGTTATGGTCGGTGATGAATGGTTTTCGGCACGGGCACTACAAAAGTGCTTTGAGGGCATTTCATACGATGTCTGGGAAGCCGCAGCGCGGCAGCTGCGTCAACGGTATCGCGCTGAAGCTGCGATCCACGAGGAAACAGTCGCGCGAGCTCTAGACAAAATTGGGGAGGTCAACTCCGCCGAACAAAGCAGGTTTGGCGCCGTGCTTCAGGCTGTCACGCCCGCCGGGTTACAACGTGGCGAAGAGGATCTTTATCTTGGTCTCTCCATCCTACCCGATGACCCTGAAGGATTTGACTTGCCCCCGGAGGAAGATTTGTTCGGACACCAAATACCGCAGCCGAAGGCGGACGGAGGCGGTGAATTTACCGCTCCAGAAACCGGCGGCGGTGCCGGAGCAGCGAATGATGCCCAGCCTTCTACCTGGAGATTTGATGATGAATGACTCCACAGAGATACATTTGCGGCTTGCTAAATTACGATCCAGATTTGTTAAGAACGATCGATTTGACCGGCTCTGGCAGGAGTTTGACGACCATCTCAATCGCAGACGTGCAGCTCTTACACTAGGTCTAGAGGAGGAAGTTCGTGGCATCGCTGTGGTAGGTGCTTCGGGAAGCGGAAAGTCTACCCTTGTTAAGCACGTCCTCAAGACACACCCGGGAATCGTGCAGCACCAAGCAGGCGACAATAAAGTGGAAATCGTGCGCATTCTTGTCCCATCTCCGGCTACGCTAAAGGGGGTGGGGTCAACAATTCTGCGCACTCTGGGCTTTGATCCAATGCGCAGCAAGCCCTCGGGGGCAATCTGGGACCAAGTTCGTTGCCTCTTCCAGGAACGCCAGACCCTATTTTTGCACCTGGATGAAGCGCAGCACTTGTTTACGAGCAAGAACAGCAATGTGCAGATGGATGTTGTAAATACGCTGAAGACATTTTTGAACACTAATGACTGGCCAGTTGGGCTCATCTTATCAGGTACGCCAGACATGATGGTGATGCTGAACTCGGATGAGCAGCTGCAACGGCGGATCGACATTGTCAACTTGGAGGCTGTTTCTTGGAATTCGTATGCGACGGAAACCGAAGTTGTCTTTCGAACCTATGCCGAAAAAGCGGGGCTCGAAATCTGCGCAAAGCTTGACTTGAATGAGTTTCTCCCGCGGCTGATCCACTCTGGATCCAATGAGTTCGGCTTGACGATTGAGATGATCCTCAGGGGAATCGAGCTTGCGCTCTTGAGCGGGTCCAGAACGCTCGGTGCAGCTCATTTCATCGAAGCATTTTACAGGAAATCCGGGTGTATGCTCGGACTAAACCCATTTGCTGCGTCAGACTATCTGGCCATTGATGCGCGCGCCGTTCTTGGGAGCATGCAGCTTAGCAGGATGGGACGGAATCAATGACCGACCAGTATCCTCTTTCATTTCCTATAAAACGCTATGAAACCGCGACATCCTACGCCTCTCGGCTGGCCCGGCATTGCGGGCTGTACTCGCCAGCGGACCTTTGCCTGGATTTTGGGTTTTACTGGAAAGACTTTATCAGTGGAGACGACGCTCTTTATTCCAAGCTGTCCAGAATCGGTGGTGCCAATCTTGAGCAAATGAAGAAGTGGGCCATACGGTCCCAAGGGGGAGGCCGATTTTCAATTGCTGGGCACCAGTGCTCGAAGGGGACACTCGTGCGTTCGAGGCTGCGCGTGTGTCCAATATGCTTGCAAGAGGATGTCGGGAACTTCGGACCGAATGGTGTCTTCCGTCGTTACTTCTGGCAACTCAAATCGATCCGTACTTGTTCACTGCATTCCGCCGAACTGCTTGAATTGCCCCCGGAGAAGTACACGATCTACAATTATGATTTTGTCGGGCAAGTCACAAAGCGTTGGCCGTACATCAAACGTGCCTCCGCGACTGCGGCGTTACAGCGCGAGACTGCATTTGAGCGCTATTTATTTGATCGGTTAGAGGGCAGCAGACAATACCCGTTTCTGGACGGGCTATCACTGCACACAGCAACGAAACTCTGCGAAACGCTAGGGTTCGTGATGCTCTTTGGGCCAACGGCGAAGCTCAGGACAGCCAGCAACGCGCAAATGCATCAGGCTGGCCAGGCGGGTTTTGAGGCGCTGCAATCCGGTGAGGGCGGTTTGCGGGATGTCTTGCACTCCCTGCGCTCCGATATCTCGAAAATGACAATGCGCCAGAAGTCTGATTTTGGCTCATTTTATGAGTGGTTGCGCCTCTCCAAATTTCACCAAGACGTCGAACCCATACGCCGCATCGTGCGTGACTATGTCTTTGAACATTATCCTGTCCCGGACGGCTTTGAGATACTTGGCCGCCCTTGCGCGCAACGGTCTGTCTATACTGTCGAGGCGGCCTGCAAAGCTCTCGGAATTGAGCGGAAACGCATTGGCAGATATCTCGTCGGAGATGGTATCGCAGAGCGCAATGCAACGATGGACGGCATCTCTTTGCGGCGGACGCTGCACCGCACGGATGTTCTCAGGATATCGTCTGAAGTATGTGGCCGGATTTCGCCTGGTCAGGCTTTGGACTTTCTGAAAATCAAGGACCGAGCGCTCCTGGATCTGTGTGAGCTGGGATTGGTTGCGCAAGAACTGGATGCTCTGGATCAGCGGCCAAAATATGAGCGGGAAAAGCTGCAGACCCTGCTGGACACGGCTGCTTCGCGCATAACGGTGCCGCCCGGCAGTGCTGCTGATCTTGTGCCTGCAGCGGAGGTCGCGCGGCGTCTGCGTTGCAGGACCGCAGATGTCTTGGCTCTTGTTTTCACGGGCAAACTGAAAACGGTGTCCGGTGATGTCCTCCGCACTGGCCTTGAAGGCATCAAGGTCGACATCGGCCAGGTGCGCTGCGCGCTGCCGACTTGGGACCTGCCTGGCATCACGCGCACGCAAGCATCAACGGCACTGCGGGTGACCTATCAGACAATCAACTATCTGATTGAGGAGGGGCTTCTGCGATCTGCCCGAATGCGCAACCCCAAATCACGGCAATTCATAACCGGGATATGCGACGGCAGCGTTGATGCGTTTCTTAGCACCTACGATACGCTGGGGTTGATGGCGCGCCGGTACAAGAGACCGCCTGGGCCGTTCGGGTGTCATCTCGAAGCCAAAGGGATATGCCCGCTTGAGACACCGCGCGGCATCAGCTGGCTCTACGAGCGGCGCGGGCTGGAAGCGCGATTGCATAAAATCGGTATCTTTTGTGCGTCCTGGTCTCCAAGCGAGAACGCAAGCCAGGCGCAGCCTGCCAACCCGTCCTATCAGTAACGAGGAAAACGAGATGACTGCAGATCTGACCGACGAAGAACTTGCTGACGATTTGGAAGCGCAGCTCAGACTGATCACCGATGCCTACCGGCGCGGTGGCGACGATTATGAAGTGGATCAGGTGCTCTCGCATGTGAGCTGGGTACGGCGGATGAAGCGCAGGGGGATTTACGAGGTTTTCTCGGATGTTCCCGAAGCGGAGGAAGACCATGAGGATCTGGAGTGACTCAACCGGAGATCGGTTCACATAGCACCCGTTCAGCGGCGTTCGCCTTTCGTTGCGCCGGCTCCAAACATCCGGCAGTTGCAGGAAACCGGGCGCCGTCTCCATCGCAGGCGCCCGGAAAGCGTTGCGGCCCTAGACCTCTTCGCCGCCGCCGTGTTCTGCAAGCGAGCTGTTCAGCGCTTCGAGCAGAAGCTGTTCCAAACGGTAAGGCGTCTCATCGACACTCCAGGCGCGCCGCGAATCCGGCCAGAGCCGGTCAAAGAGTTCCTCGGCCAAAACCACATATGAGACCCGCCCGCCATGGCGAAGGAAGGTGGGGCCCTTGTCGGCTTGCTTCATCAGGCTGACGGCATTGTACTGGAGCGTTTCGATGTCGAAACGTTTGCCTTGAATGGGTGGAAGACCGGTAGGTTTCATGTGTTTTCCTTTCATGCGCGCAAGTCACTTGCCACGGAGCATTCCGTGTTGAGCGCGGCAGGATGGAAAACAGTCAGATCATAGGTTCTGGTAGCACAGCTGTTTTGCTCTGTCATCTCCGAGGCAGGAATTCAGTATCCCGCCATTTGGTGAGCCGGCCTCTCTGTCCGCAATGCGGGACAATACCGGATTTTGTTTTTTGCCCGCGCTCCTGCCGCAGATGCGCTGTCAGGACTGATCCGCACTGAAGTGCCTGCGCGCGTCATGTTCAGAACTTGAGGCGCGCAGGCATTTCTCGAAATTTGCCAGGCATCTGGCCCGGCCTGGCGGGCTCAAACGGGTTCGCCGCCATTCCCGCCGCCGCGCTTGATCCGCCCCGCCGTGCGGCGTCTCCTGCGGTCCCCGCGCTTGATGGGTCCGGGTCCCCGGAATGCAGCCAGCCGGCCGCACAGGTTAAGACGCAAGTGCCCCCGTTTCCGTTATCTTCTCAAACTCCGGCAGGAACTCTCCGTGATGCTGCGACAGGTATCTCGCGATCCGCGCATTGCTCAGCAGTTTTGAAATGTACCCGCGGGCCAAAACAAGATCGAGATGATCCGCGCCGTAGCTTTCCTCGACCAGGCGGACCTCGCGCTCCAGATTGGCGGACTCGCGTTCCATGAGGTCGAGCTGCTCCCGGGAGATGCCCTTAATTTTCTTCGGAGCGGCCTCCGCCACAAGCTGCCTGTCAGGTGTTGCCGCCAAAAGGGAGCGTACGTAATTGATCGTGTACTTGTTCATCGCAACCATCAGCCTGGCAGCCTCGATCTGGCGCAGCGGCTTCATTTTCTTGAGCACCTGGAAACTGGTAAGGGCAACCTGCTTGTCTTTCAGAAGTTCGGCGGCCTCTTCGCAGATCCCGTCCAGAAGACGCCTCTTTTCCTGAAGGGTTTTAAGGTTGATATTGAGGGCCCGCGCCAGACGGTCTTCGGGGACGCCTAGTGTCAAGGCGCGCAGGATCATTTTATGCTCCTGGATTGTTGCCAGGCGGCTGATCCGATTATTGTAGGTGAAGGCCTCGTCATCCGTGGAAACGAGGCATTTTGCTGCCGTCTGACCGTGGTCTTTCAGCACTTCGAGCCTCAGGTGCCCATCCAGTAACGTAAAGGCACGCGGATCCTGCCGGTCGCGCGCAACAACAATGGGCTCGACCAGCCCGGTTTCCAGAATGGTGGTCGCGATCTGTTTGTATTTGACGGTGGCTTTCTTCTGAGGCGTCACAAGATAGAGCGGTGCGATTTGGGCAAACGGTATATGCAGCAGCTTGCGTTCAAAGGCTGCGGCGACGGTCTGTTCTTCGTCTTTCGGTGTCATGCAGTAGTTCCTTCTGCCCGTGTCAGCCGGTCTGCGATTGTCTTCGGAATGTTTGCCAAACCCTCGGCGCGCAGCAGAGTGACGAAATTCTCATCGGACAGAAGAGTCTTTAGCGACTGCATGAGGAACAGCATTTCGCTTCGGGTTGCGCTCGCTTTGCGCAGCAGCATCTTCTTCTTTTCAACGTCGTTCTGGTAGGTTCTGAGCAGGCTTTCGACGGACAGGCTCTTTCGAGACTTTCTTTCAGCCGTTGCCCGCCCTTTGCCATGCAGCTGCCGGGCTTCGACGAGACGTTTTGCGGCCATAAGGCGGCTGCCGCGCAGGAGGTTCTTTTCATAGGCCTGCCTGAGAACGGTCTGCACGCCGACTTCATCAGCTTCGGCAATGTCAACGGCAACACTGACCGGGATTTTCCCGCTTTCCACTGCACGAAGCAAACGATGCTCCTGGCTCTCAAGCAGCCGGAGGACGCCATGCACGTATTTTCTTGAGAGCTGCGTCTTTCCCGCAATTTCACGTTCGGTGTAGCCGCTGTCCTTGAGGCGCCTGATATCTCTCAGCAGGTCCAGAGAGTGATGCTTCCTGCGTGCCAGGTTTTCAACCAGGCTCATGACAAGGCAATCTTCGCTGCTGGCAGTGATAACGACAGCAGGAATTTTCTTTTGCCCTAAAGCCTTGAAAGCCTCCAGTCGGCCCTGGCCGCATACCAGCTCATAGGCAGGCGGCTCATCAGGCCCGGTCTCGCGTGCAGCAACTGTTATTGGCCGTTTCAGGCCTAGTTCGGCGATATTGGCGACGATCTCATCGAATACCTTTTGATTGCGCACCCGCGGATTGATCACCGTAACCGCGTCGACCGGGATCAGTTCCGTGTGCTCTTCCTGCGGGTTGATCATCATGCGGCCTCCTGAACCGGAGAGCGCGAGGCCATGCGGAAGAAGTGTTCGAGATCGCCGAACCGGTAAGCGTCAAGGGACAGGCCATTGCTTTCCGAAAAGCGCAGCTTTGGAAGGGTAATGTCAAACATCGGCAGCAAGTAGAAATCGAGCGGTGCGTCATTTGCCTGATCCATGCGCGCAACAATGGTTAGGTCCGGAACCAAACCGGTATCCAGCCGGATAATCCAGCGAAATGCGCCGGCGCTGGTCTGTCTGCACCTGGCAATAACAAGTGATGCGGAAAACTCTCCGTTTACCGTCAGCAGGCCGGTTTTTCCGTCATGGTCAACATGCCCGCCAGCGGCCTCAACCCCGCCGGCAACGTCACGCAGGATGTTCGAATGGACTTTGCGGAGCCGCTTGTTGATCTCAATGTACCTGTAGTCCCTATCCGGCATGAAGCCGACCAGCTTGTAGGCGCGCAAGAGGCTGCCGAACCTGCTTTGGTACGCGCCGCTGGATGGCAAGCCCGGGGCTTCGTTTATAACAATCCCGGACAGAAACCCGTGAGTCTGAAGAGCATCCCACAGCCCGTTCAGCATTTCCTCATCTGAATAACGCCGCACTCTTGAAGCAATAATTGCACCGGCAGCGGCAAACAGGCCGGCGTCAACGATGGCTTCAAATACACCGGCGGCACGCACCCAGTCGCCCGGGGCATTGCGCACATGGCGCTTCTTCAACTTGAAGGAATTGCGGTTCCAGAGATTGTTGCCAATGTATTTCTCATTGGTGAGCAGCTGGCGGATGACCGGCGGCGTCCACTCGCGGCCCAGATCTGTTCTGATACCGCGCGCGTTCAGATCTGCTGCGATTTCTCTTTCAGACCGGCCGTGATCCACGAAGTTCCGGAATATCTGATTTACGATGGCGACTTCTTCTTCAGGCCCCGGCACCAGAGTCACACGGTCTGTCTGAATACTCTTGTGCTCGCCGCGCTGCAAAATCCCCTTTTGGCGGCCGCTTTCATCAATCAGCATGCGCCGCAGGCCGAAGCCAGGCGCGCCGCCCTGGCGGAAACCGAGTTCAATCAGGCGGCTCTGGCCGGCAAAGACTTTCTGCGAAAGCTCTCTGCTGTATTCGCCGGCCATCGCCCGTTTGACGCCTTTGACGATGGTTGAAACAGGGCTGCCGTCGTTTTCAAACTGCTCAGCGCAGTACTCCACCGATATGCCAGCCCGCTTGCAGATGTATTCGTAGTAAGCACTCTCGTCAGCGTCCTGGAAACGGCCCCAGCGGCTGACGTCATACACAAGCACTGTCCTGAATTCTTCCTGGCCAGCCTCGATGTCTTCGATGAGCCGGGTCAGGCCGCTCCGGCCTTCGATGCGTAAACCGCTTTTACCCGCATCCGAGTAGGTTTTCACGATCTGATAGCCCCGCTCATCGGCGTAACGCGCGATGGCATCCGACTGGTTTTCGGTCGAGTAGCGCTGATGCTCAGTCGACATGCGAACATATTGTGCGGCAGTTTTGAGCCGTTTGTCCCTGTTGCGGTCGTCGTTTGGCCAACTCAATGCTCTGGCCCTCCGTTTCTCAAGTTCGCAAATCTGCGCAAATGATCCGCGATTCCTTCCCCAGTTGTAGCGGCAGAGGACCGGAAACATGTTTCATAAAACGGGCAACACGTTTCATCGGACAGGCCAAGGGGCAGTTTCTTCGGCAGAGTACCGTGAGGCAATCAGCACTGCATTGTCTCAAGAATTGGGTGGTGCGGGCCGGGCTGCCAAAACCATGATCAGATGGACAGATGTGAGTGAACGTACTGCAAAGAACTGGATATCGGGCTCATACGGGCCGGCAGGCGAGCATCTGATCGAACTGATGAGGCATTCAGATACCGTCCTCGCCGTGGTTCTGGAACTGGCAGGAAGGAAAGAGGCTCTTTCCTCGGAGCGCATCAATCTTGTCAGGCAAGAACTAGCAAACGTTCTGAGCAGCTTGGATGAGATTTGCGGGTCCAGCGAAACTTAAACCGCACGTCTGACGGCCAATGGAAACCGAACCAGCGCCTTGCTCAATGGAAAAGCTATGAGTCGCAAAAGGTAACCCTGCTGCGTCGGCTGAAATTATTTCCCTTTAAAATCAATCAGCCAAGTTTCCCAAAAAGGAAAAAATATGTGTCGCCCGGCAACATGTTAAATGCCAAGCAAAGCTGACTTTTCTGTCAGATCGTTGACCCAATTTCCGCTTTTGGCCCGCGCGTCCAGTTGCTTTTGATCTGATCTCCCGTCCGGAAAGTCAGAGCTGATTTTCAGGTTCAGTTGGCGAAGCCGCCTGTTCCTGCTGATCTGCCAGGTGGCGAACGCGAGAGTCCACCGGAGCATGCCCTTATTTGTCGCCGGTTTGATGCCGGTGTTGCGCAACAGATGGCGACGCCGGGTATTGAAATCTCTTGGATTTGGTTGGATATGTTACGGGTAATTTGAGTTGGTTTTTCAGAAGGACTTCCGACGCCGCCGCTACATGCAGGGATTGACTGCATGCCGGTGCCGGACAGGCGGCTTTGTGTAGAGACATTTTCTGATCCGCTGTCTTCATGCCTTTTCAGGGCAGCTATAATTTATTTTTTTCGGAGTTGTTCGTTGGATAACAAAGTCGACCGTTCCCCTTTATCTTGTTTGACTGCTGGCCTGGCCGCTGACACGGCTGTTGAGATGTCGCCGGATGGCGGGTTGCATATGCTGGAAATGGCGATTCAAAGGGCGGGGGAGGGTTTGACCCGATGGCAGGCTGGCAGTTTTGAGCAGCTCAGCACCATGTCCTTGGCAAGTGCAGAGATTACTCTGCTGCAGTTGATCGGCAAGGGTGGCCAGTCCAAAACAATCAAGGAACTGGCCCGGGCCACCAACCGGACCGACATTCCCAACATTCAGTATTCCTTGCGCAAACTTGCCTCTGCCGGGCTGACCCGCAAACAAGGGGCGGGCCGCTCCGGAGTCACCTACAGCTTGACTGAGGAAGGCTGCCATGTGTCAGAGAGCCTGCAGGATTTCCGTGAACGCCTGCTGCTGCAGGCACTGGCGGAGCACCCGGATCTAACCGGACGGTTGCACAGCGCTGCGGAAACCCTGGAAGAATTGACTGAGCTTTTCGGCGCGGCTGCTCGTCAGGCCGAAGCGCACAGCGGCTCCTGAGGGCGCAGCAGATCCCATTGCGCAGTGCGGCAGCGGCAGCGTAAGGTTTGGTCATGATCGAACTTAAAGACCTTCAGCTGCTGACGGCGCTGGCGCGGCATCAGCATTTCGCCAAGGCCGCTGCTGATTGCGGTATTTCGCAGCCTGCGTTTTCGATGCGGATCCGCAATCTGGAGGAACGGCTGGGCCTGTCCATCGTGCGCCGGGCCAACCGGTTCCAAGGGCTGACCGAGGAAGGCATGATGATTGTGCGCCGGGCGCGCTCGATCCTGGACGATGCCAAGGCATTGGAGCAGGAGATTGCGGCATCCCGCGGCGAAGTGACTGGCACTCTGGTACTGGGGGTGGTGCCGACCGCCACCGCTTGGGCCGCGCAGCTGGTGGATCAGGTGCATCAGGCCTATCCGCGGATCCTGGCCCGCGTCGAAGTCACCACATCGCTGGCTATTCAGCAGCGCCTTTATGATGGTACAATTGATGCCGGGATCACCTATTCCGACAGCATGGGCCGGGATCTGGTGACGGTTCAGCCGCTCTATGAAGAAAGCTATGTTCTGCTGGCGCCGGAGCAGATGGTGGCGGGCCGGGGCGACACGATCAGCTGGGCAGAAGCAGCAGAACTGCCGCTCAGCTTGCTGGATCAGCAGATGCAGAACCGCCGCATTCTGGACCGGATCTTTGCCGATCTAGGGTTGAAGCCGGAGATTGTGTCCGAATCCAACGGTTTCATGGCGTCGATGGTGCTGGCACGTGAAGGCTCGGTGGCGACGATTCTGCCGCGTGCGCTGATGCACGCCTTGGGAAACCTCGGCGGAACCCGGGTTCTGACGCTGAACAAGCCGGAACAAACCCGGCAGATTTGCATCGCTTCTTTGGACCGGACACCGGAACTCACAACTGTGCATGCTTTAAAAGAGGTGGTTGCGACGTTTGTGGGCGATGGGATGCCGCAAATGGCGTGATAAGCTAAGCTTATCGTGCAATCCAATTTCCAGATTTGACGATATTCATTCTTGATGGCATTTCGGGTTGAATTACGTGCTGACTGGAGGACCCCATGGCACCATTGGATGATAGCAAGGGCGTATGGAAGTCCGGCAAGGGCAAAGGGCGCAAGACGCCCAAAGGCCGCCAGGTTGACGACATTGCGCTGAGCGAGGTTCAGGAGCTGCTGGGTGACCGCCCGCGCAACCGTGACCTCTTGATCGAGTTCCTGCACCTGATTCAGGACAAATACGGCTGCCTCAGTGCCGCGCATATCCGGGCGCTGGCGGAGGAGATGCGCACCGGCCAGGCGGAAATCTATGAAGTGGCCACCTTCTATGCCCATTTCGATGTGGTGAAGGAGGGCGAGACCCCGCCGCCCGCGCTGACTATCCGGGTTTGCGACTCGCTGTCCTGCGAACTGGCGGGGGCCGAAGCGCTGCAGAAGGCGCTGGAAGACGGTTTGGACGCCTCCCAGGTCCGCGTGCTGCGCGCGCCCTGCATGGGCCGCTGCGATACCGCGCCGGTGCTGGAGATCGGCCACAACCACATCGACCACGCCACCGTCGAAAAGGTGGAAGCGGCGATTGCGGCGGATGATACCCATGCGCATGTCCCCGAGTATGAGACCTTTGCGGCCTACGAGGCCGAAGGCGGTTACGCCACGCTGAAAGACCTGCGTGCGGGTGGCGACTGGGAAGCGGTTCAGGCGAAAGTCAAAGAAGCCGGCCTGCGCGGCCTTGGCGGCGCTGGCTTCCCGTCCGGAACCAAATGGGGCTTCGTGCGCGCCAACGAAGGCCCGCGTTACCTTGCCGTGAACGGCGACGAGGGCGAGCCCGGCACCTTCAAGGACCGCTATTATCTGGAACGCACGCCGCATGTCTTCCTCGAAGGCATGCTGATGGCCGCCTGGGCGGTTGAGGCCGAGAAAGCCTTTATCTACATGCGCGACGAATATCCGGCGGTGCTGGCAATTCTCGCGGCTGAGATTAAGGCGCTGGAAGACGCAGGCATCGTCGAGGCGGGCTATATCGACCTGCGCCGCGGGGCAGGGGCCTATATCTGCGGCGAAGAATCCGCGATGATCGAGTCGATCGAAGGCAAGCGCGGCGAGCCGCGCCACCGTCCGCCGTTTGTGGCGCAGGTGGGTGTCTTCGGCCGTCCGACCCTCGTGCATAACGTCGAAACGCTGTATTGGGTCTGCAAGATCAACCGCGAAGGCCCGGAGTGCCTGAACTCGGTTGAGAAAAACGGCCGCAAGGGCCTGCGCAGCTATTCGGTGTCGGGACGTGTGAAGAATCCGGGCGTGCATCTGCTGCCCGCCGGCTCCACCATCACCGACGTTATCGAGGCCAGCGGCGGCATGCTGGATGGCCACGCGTTCAAGGCATACCAGCCGGGCGGCCCGTCCTCCGGTCTGCTGCCTGCGTCGATGCATGACATCCCGCTCGATTTTGACACGCTGCAGCCGCATGGCACCTTTATTGGCTCCGCTGCCGTTGTGGTTCTGTCCGACAAGGACTCGGCCCGCGATGCGGCGCTGAACATGCTGCGCTTTTTCGAGGATGAAAGCTGCGGTCAATGCACTCCGTGCCGGGTGGGCTGCGAGAAGGCCGTCAAGCTGATGGGCGAAAAGAAGTGGGATCAGGGGCTGCTGGAAGAGCTGAGCGCCGCGATGGTTGATACGTCGATCTGCGGTCTTGGCCAGGCAGCACCCAACCCGATCCGCCTGACCATCAAACACTTCCCCGAGGAGGTATAAGCCATGAGCGATAAAATCACTTTCACCCTCGATGGCGAACAGGTCACGGCAGACGCAGGCCTGACCATCTGGGAAGTCGCCAACGGTCGCGGGCTGAAGATCCCGCATCTGTGCCATAAGCCGCAGCCGGGCTACCGCCCGGACGGCAATTGCCGGGCCTGTATGGTCGAGATCGAAGGCGAGCGCACGCTGGCGGCCTCCTGTATCCGCGAGCCTGCTGATGGCATGGTTGTCACCACCAATAACGCGCGGGCGGAGAATGCCCGCAAGATGGTGATGGAACTTCTGGTGGCTGACCAGCCGAAGAAGGAAGAGGCGCACGACAAGTCCTCCCACATGTGGGACATGGCCGAGTTGAACGGTGTTACGGAATCCCGCTTCCCCAAGCTGGAAGAAGGCCGCATTCCGCTGCTGGATGACAGCCATGTGGCGATGTCAGTGAACCTGGATGCCTGTATTTCCTGCGGTCTGTGCGTCCGCGCCTGCCGCGAGGTTCAGGTCAATGACGTGATTGGCATGGCGGGACGCGGGCATGATGCCTATCCGACCTTTGACATTGCCGACCCGATGGGCGCGTCCACCTGTGTGGCCTGCGGTGAATGTGTGCAGGCCTGCCCGACCGGCGCGCTGATGCCTTCTGCGGTACTGGACGATGCAGGTCAGGGCGACCTGAAAGACTATGACAGCGAAACCGAAAGCGTCTGCCCGTTCTGCGGCGTCGGCTGCAAGGTGTCGCTCAAGGTCAAGGATGGCAAGGTTAAGCATATTGAGGGCATCAACGGCCCGGCAAACGAAGGCCGCCTGTGCGTCAAGGGCCGCTTTGGCTTTGATTACATCCACCACCCGCACCGCCTGACCAAGCCGCTGATCCGCCGCGACGACGCGCCGGCCAAGGGGCTGAATGTCGATCCGGGCAATCTCTCCACCCACTTCCGCGAAGCGACCTGGGAAGAGGCGATGGATCTGGCTGGCAAAAGCCTGATGAAGCTGCGCGATGAAGACCCGAAATCGGTTGCAGGCTTCGGCTCGGCAAAATGCACCAACGAAGAGGCCTATCTCTTCCAGAAGTTCATCCGTCAGGGGTTCAAGCACAACAACGTCGACCACTGCACCCGTCTGTGCCACGCGTCGTCCGTTGCGGCGCTGATCGAAAACGTTGGCTCCGGTGCTGTGACCGCGACCTTCAACGAGATCGAAAACGCGGATGTGGCGATCATCATCGGCTCCAACCCGATCGAAAACCACCCGGTGGCTGCGACCTACTTCAAGCAGTTCACCAAACGCGGCGGCAAGCTGATTGTGATGGACCCGCGCGGTGTCGGCATGCGTCGCTTTGCGACCGAGATGCTGCAGTTCCGCCCGGGTGCGGATGTTTCGATGCTGAACGCGATCATGCATGTGATCGTCGAGGAAGAGCTGTATGACAGCCAGTATATCCACCGCTGGACCGAGAACTGGGAAGCTGAAAAAGAGCATCTGAAGCAGTTCACACCCGAGAAGATGTCGGAGATCTGCGGCATCGAACCGGACCAGCTGCGCCGTGTTGCCCGGATCTTTGCCAATGCCAATGCGGGCCTGATCTTCTGGGGCATGGGCATCTCCCAGCACATTCACGGCACCGACAACTCGCGCTGCCTGATTTCGCTGGCGCTGATGACCGGCAACGTCGGCAAGCCCGGCGCCGGCCTGCACCCGCTGCGCGGCCAGAACAACGTGCAGGGCGCGTCCGACGCGGGCCTGATCCCGATGTTCCTGCCGGATTACCAGACCGTGACCTCGGATGATGTGCGCAAATCCTTCACCGATGTCTGGGGCGGCGGCGACTTCTCAAACGAGAAGGGTCTCACTGTGACCGAGATTGTCGATCAGGCCTATGCCGGCAATATCAAGGGCATGTACATCCAGGGTGAAAATCCGGCGATGTCCGACCCGGATGCGGATCACGCCCGCGATGCCTTTGCCAAGCTGGAGCTGATGATCGTTCAGGATATCTTCCTGACCGAGACGGCGAACTATGCCGACATCATCCTGCCGGCCTCGGCGCTCTATGAAAAGAACGGCACCGTGTCGAACACCAACCGCCAGGTGCAGCGGGTGCGCCCCGCCGTGGCGCCTCCGGGTGAAGCGCGCGAGGACTGGAAAGTCACCGTGGAACTGGCGCAGCGCATTGGCCTGCCCTGGGACTACAAGGATGTCAGCGAAGTCTTTAACGAGATGAAGCTGAACATGAAGTCCCTGAACAACATTACCTGGGAACGTCTGGAGACCGAGACCATCACCTATCCGTCGCTGCATGAGACCGATCCCGGTCAGGCGATTGTGTTCGGCGATGGCTTCCCGCGTCCCGAAGGCCGTGCCCGTTTCACTCCGGCCTCGGTGATCCCGCCGGATGAGGCGCCGGATGCAGAGTACCCGATGATCATGACCACCGGCCGCCAGCTGGAGCATTGGCACACCGGCTCGATGACCCGCCGCTCCCTGGTTCTGGATGCGGTGGAGCCGGAGGCGAACTGCTCGCTCAACCCCAAAACCCTGCGGGCAATGGGTGTCGAGCCGGGCGAGATGGTGCGCCTGTCCACCCGCCGCGGCTCGATCGAGATCATGGCGCGGGCCGACCGGGCAATTGCCGAGGACATGGTGTTTGTGCCCTTTGCCTATGTTGAGGCAGCAGCCAACATCCTGACCAACCCTGCGGTCGACCCCTACGGCAAGATCCCCGAGTTCAAGTTCTCGGCGGTCCGGGTTGAGAAGGTAGAAAGCCAGATCGCTGCCGAGTAATCCCGGCCGCGTGTGAGCGAGATCAGAGCGGGCGCGGAGCTGATGGCTTCGCGCCCGTTTTGCGTTTGAGGTTTAAGGTTATCCAGCAGAACATCTAAGGTCGGCTGGCCTGTGTCCTGAGCGGTCAGTGCATCAGCTGTGGCGGGCCAGAAAACGGTCCAGATCCCGCTTTGACGGCGGCGCGCCGGTGAAAACCTCAACCCAGCCGGGCATAAGTGAAATCCGGTATTCCGTGCTTTCGTGCACCTGCATCGAGATATAGCCGATCTGGGTGTAGATCATTGCCCGGGCGCGGATCAGTGCGACGCCGGCGTCGAAACCAAAGCGGATGAACATCTCTGTTAGTGCCGTCTCGCGCCGGGTATCGGCCTGGTCCAGCCTGGCCTGCAAGTCAGGGTCATTGCGCGCCCAATTGCGGATCGCCAGATCCAGCCGGGAGTCGAACAGGCCTGCGTCAATCCAGCAGTCAAACAGGTTGAACAACGCCTCGGCAATGGTTTCCGCATAAGCCTCGGATCGGGCGATCAGGTTCCCGGTGTTCTTTTCCTCCCAGCGCTGCACCATCGCCTCCAGCAGCGCCTCGCGGTCTTTGAAGTGCCAGTAGAAACTGGTGCGGGCCACGCCAAGCCGCTTGGCCAGTGGCATCACCTTCACGGCTTCCACGCCGCTCTCGGTCAATACTTCGTAAGCGGCTGATAGCCAGTCTTCGTCACCCAGCCGGGTGCGGGTAATGTCCTGAGTGTCCATGTGCCAGCCATAACAGCGGGGCAGGGCGGGCGCAACTTATCTTGACAGGTATGATTGTTTAATCGACACATATGTCAAGATCGGTTGGCGACTCGCCAATGCCGCGCTTGCCCAGACATCGTTCCAGGAGACCCGCATCATGTCCAAGGACCCGCTGCTGCAGCCTTATCAGCTGAAGCACCTGACGCTTCGCAATCGGATCATGACCACCAGCCATGAACCGGCTTACCCTGAGGACGGGATGCCCAAGGCACGCTATGCCGCCTATCACGCGGAGCGGGCCAAGGCGGGCGTGGCGCTGACGATGACCGCCGGGTCTGCTGCAGTCAGCAAGGACAGCCCGCCGGTGTTCAACAATATCCTGGCCTATAAGGATGAGGTAGTACCGTGGATCCGCAGCCTGACGGATCAGGTGCATGAACATGGCGCCGCGGTGATGATCCAGCTTACCCACCTTGGACGCCGCACTGGCTGGAACAAAGGCGACTGGCTGCCCTCAGTCAGCTCGTCCAGGCACCGCGAACCGGCTCACCGCGCCTTTCCGAAACTGGCCGAAGATTGGGATATCGCCCGGATCATCAGCGATTTCGCCGATGCCGCAGAGCGGATGAAAGACGGCGGCATGGATGGGATCGAACTCCAGGTCTATGGCCATCTGATGGATCAGTTCTGGTCGCCGCTGACCAATGATTTGGACGGGCCATACGGCGGCCAGACACTGGAGAGCCGGATGAAATTCCCGATGGACGTGCTGCAGGCCGTGCGGGACCGGGTCGGAGAGAAATTCATCGTCGGCCTGCGCTACACGGCGGATGAGGCGCAGAAGGGTGGCATCACACCGCAAGAAGGCCTTGAGATATCCAAGCGCCTGGCGGGCAGCGGTATGGTGGATTTTCTGAACGTGATCCGCGGCCGCATTCACACTGACCCCGCGATGACCGACGTGATCCCGGTTCAGGGCATGAAATCAGCCCCGCATTTAGATTTTGCCGGGGAGGTGAAGAAGGCAACCGGCATGCCCACATTCCACGCCGCCCGCATCCCGGATGTGGCAACGGCCCGCCATGCGGTTGCCGCGGGGCTTTTGGACATGGTTGGCATGACCCGCGCCCATATGGCTGATCCGCATGTGGTGAAGAAAATCATTGAGGGGCGCGAGGATGAGATCCGCCCCTGCGTGGGGGCCACCTATTGCTTGGACCGGATCTATCAAGCGGGGGATGCGCTGTGCATCCACAATGCAGCGACGGGCCGCGAGTTGTCGATGCCGCATGAAATTGCGCCTGCTAAGGCCAGCAAGAAGATTGTGATCGTTGGTGCCGGACCCGCCGGGCTTGAGGCTGCGCGGGTGGCGGCAGAGCGCGGTCATCATGTCACCGTGTTTGAAGCTGCGGCAGAGCCGGGCGGCCAAGTGCGTTTGACCGCACGGAATCCGCGCCGGGCCGAAATGATCGGGATCATTGACTGGCGCATGGCTCAATGCGCCGCGCGGGACGTGGAGTTCCGCTTCAGCACTTGGGCTGAGGCCGCAGACGTGACAGCGCTGAACCCGGATGTGGTCATCGTTGCGACGGGAGGTTTGCCAAACACCGAACTGTTCGAAACCCGCGGCGAGGCTTCGCATGTTGTTTCTGCCTGGGACATCATTTCCGGTGACGTGAAACCGGCAGCAAATGTGCTGATTTATGACGAGAGCGGCGACCATCCTGGGCTGATGGCAGCAGAGATCGCCGCCAATTCTGGTGCCAGAGTAGAAGTGATGACGCCTGACCGGACCTTTGCCCCCGACATCATGGCGATGAACCTGGTGCCCTACATGCGGGCGCTGCAGGACAAGGACGTCACTTTCACCGTGACCCGCCGCTTGCTGGAGGTAGCGCGCAGCGGCAATAAGCTGACAGCCTCCATCGGGACAGACTACAGCGGTCATGTGTATGAGGCCGGTTATGATCAGGTGGTTCTCAACTACGGGACGCTGCCGCTGGATGACCTGTACTTCGACCTGAAGGAGCAGTCGTCCAATCGCGGTGAGATCGAACAAGGGGCAATAATTGCGGGCCGCCCGCAGAAGATACTCTGCAACCCGCAAGGGCAGTTCCAGCTGTTCCGCATCGGCGATGCAGTTTCTGCCCGCAACACCCATGCGGCAGTTTATGATGCGCTGCGGCTGATGAAGGATATCTGATATGCGTTTGGGATTTTTGGGATGCGGCACCATTGCTTCTGCCGTGGTGCGGGGACTGGCCGGCAAGGGCCACCAGATCACGGTTTCGGAGCGCAGCAAGGCGCAGTCCGCGGCGCTTGCTGAGGCTTACGAGGATGTGACCGTAACCGGAAACCAGGCTGTGATCGACGCCAGCGACGTGATCTTCCTCGGCCTGATGGCTGAGTCCGCCGAGCGCATTCTGAAGGAGCTGGCCTTCCGCGAAGATCAGCAGGTGGTCTCCTTCATGGCCGGTGCAGATCTTGGCCGGGTGGCAGAATTGGCCGCTCCGGCTGAAGCCGTTGCAGTGATGATCCCCTTTCCGGGCATCGCACAGGGCGGCTCTCCGGTCATGGCGCTGGGGAATACCGCGCTGCTTGGCAGTCTCTTTGAGCCGGACAACCAGGTCTTTGTGCTTAAGGACGCGGGAGAACTGAATGCGTATCTGTCAGCGCAGGCCGTGCTCTCACCAGCGGCGCGCCTGGTGGGGGATGCCGCGGAATGGCTCGGCGACCGGGTCTCGGACAAGGCGCAGGGCGAGGCCTTTTTGCGGATGCTGGTGTCGACCAGTCTGCAGGCTTCGGGCTGCGCGGAACTGATTGAAGCGCTGAACACCCCGGGGGGCTATAACCAGCGGCTGCGGCTGCATATGGAGAACGCCGGCCTGCGCAGCAGCCTTGCGAAGGGCTTGAGTAACCTCGAAGGCTGATAGGGCAAACTGATTGACTAGAAAGGCGGCCCTTTGTGGCCGTCTTTTTGTTTTGTGGCGGGATTTCTGGCTGGGTATTTTTGACCGGGGAGGCGCGGGGAGGGGGCTTTTGTCTGGATTGTTGCGGTACCGGGCGGGGCGACTCGTTTCCGGAGGGGTGATTTGCTGTGATTCCGGGCGGCGGGTCTGTGGATAAGCGGGGGCTTTCTGTGGGTAAGTCCGGTGCTGGGGCGGTTTGGGTGTTCTGCGGTGTTTGCGGCTGCAGCATCCGGGTCAGGATTGCTGACTTTTTTGCTGTGTAAGCCGTTGATTTTGTTGTGTTTGTATCTTTTCTCTGCGGAAAGTTCGGTTTTTGCTGTTTTTTGGCTTGCGGGTTTGTTGGTCTAACCTTAGAACCCCCTTCACCGGCAGCGACGAGATGCTGCTGAGACACACCGGACGGGACGGCGGGAACGCAGGACGGGACGGGAAACGCGGCGGAGAGACGCCGGGACGCCTGGAGAGACAGGAGACGGGCCGGAGAGACGGCTGGACGCTCAGGAGAGACTGGGGCACTTTGATAG